>JANNEU010000010.1:0-18747 GCA_031379035.1 Hyphomicrobiaceae bacterium
GCTCGATCTATTGCGGCGTGAACGGCTTTCTTGATGCACTGCCGGTCAACAAGATCAAGCCGTTCGAAGACGCGTTACTCGCTAATCTGCGCGGCCCCAACATCGCCATTCTGGATGATATCCGGACGACGACTGACCTCACGGACGCAACGGCTGCGAAGCTGAAAGCCGTGGTTGAGACGGTGCAAAAGCAGTTTATGTGAGGGGCGGGAGCCTGGTGCTTGGTCTTCGCTAGGAATCTATCAGGCGAGCGGACGCGGCAGGCTTTGCGTGGTATTTTGGCGTTGATTGCCCTCACGGTTGTCCTTGGAGCCGGGTGGATTTCCTTTGTGATTTTCTGGGGCTTGCCGAATACAAAAACAGAATGCCTCCCCGCGGGGGAACGCACTACGATTTTGACATCGGGTGCGTTAAGAACGATGGTGAGTACATCGAATTTATCGACAAGGGCCTTCGGATCAAAAGGTCGCCATGAGAACAGTGGTAGTAGCCCGTAGGTTGGATTAGCGCCCTTTCGGCGCGTAACCCAACAAACACTTGCGCCAGATTACACCTAAGGGACCGTGCGATGTCGATCGGCTTCTATGAAACTCAACCGGCTTACATGGCGGACCCACAAAGTCTGGTGGGGCAGTTTCGGAGACTTGGCGATGCCGGCCCTGCCTATGAGATCATGGCCGTGCATAGTGATGGAAGGGTCGATATCGAAGTCGTCTACTCTGATGAAAAGGTGACTGAAAAGCTGGAAAGTGTTCTGAACGATCCAATTGCCGAATCGCTTCCCTGATCGGTGCGTCATGTTCGTGATCGCATACGATATAGCCGTCGCGGAAGCGAACAGACATCATCCCAAGGGTTCGCGCGGAGCATACACAGACATTGAGAAAATTCTTATCAAGCATGGCTTCGAGCGGGTGCAGTTGAGTGTGTTCGCTGCAAAAGACGAAAACCTGGAACAGCTTTTCAGGGCGGTTCTGGAGTTGAAGGCGCGGGATTGGTTCGGAAAATCGATCACCAACATCCGAGCCTTTCGCATGGAACGTGGAACCGACCTTACGAATATCTTCACTGATCCGGCAATCGGAACGGTTTGAACGCGTTGATAACGGAAGACAGGAAATGGCCTCTCTAAAAGAAATGCGGACGCGCATCGCCTCGGTGAAGGCAACGCGGAAAATTACCAAGGCCATGCAGATGGTTGCGGCAGCGAAGCTGCGCCGGGCCCAGGATGCAGCCCAGGCCGCGCGTCCCTATGCCGAGCGCATGGATCGCATTCTCGGCAATCTGAACAAGCGCATCACCAACAAGGACGGCGCCTCCCCCCTGCTCGTCGGCACTGGCAAGGATCAAACGCACCTGCTCGTCGTCATGACGGCTGAGCGCGGCCTCTGCGGCGGCTTCAATGGCAACATCACCAAGCTCGCCCGCGCCGACGCCCTCCGCCTCACCCGCGAAGGCAAAACGGTCAAAATCATCGCTGTTGGTAAAAAGGGTGCCGACAACCTGCGCCGCGACTTCGCCAAAAACATCGTCGACCGCGTCGATCTGAAGAGTGTCAAGGTTCTCGGTTTCGCCAACGCCGAAAACATCGGCGACAAGATGCTCGCGATGTTCGCTTCTGGCGAATTTGACATTGCCACTATGTACTTTTCCGAATTCAAGTCTGTCATCGCCCAGAAGCCCACCGCCCTGCAGCTGATCCCGGCCAAACTGCCGGAAGAAAAGGCCACCGGCACCACGGCGACCAAAACCGAATCCGTCAACGAATACGAGCCCAGCGAAGAGGCCATCCTTGGCTTCCTCTTGAAGCGCAACATCAACACCCAACTGTTCCGTGGCCTTCTTGAAAATGCTGCGTCTGAGCAAGGTGCCCGCATGTCCGCCATGGACAACGCCACCCGCAACGCCGGCGACATGATCAACAAGCTGACAATCAAGTACAACCGTCAGCGCCAAGCCAACATCACCAAAGAGCTCATCGAAATCATCTCGGGCGCAGAAGCGCTGTAACGCGCCAGCCGACCAAACCATGAGTGCTCCATCTTCTGTGATCTGCGCGCCATGCGTGTAAAATGTCCATACTCTCTTGACACAAAGCCAGTTTCCGTATTTGGTTTGTTCACGTGAACGAACATGGAGCAAGCGCCATGCAGGGTTTCGAAGAAGCACAGTCGGCGTTCTTGACGCTCGACGTGGCTGGATACGCCGGACAGGTTCGCCGCTTCGGTCCACACGGCCCGGCCTATGAGGTCATCGCCGTGCAGCGCACGGGTGACTTGGAGATCGAAGTCATCCAATCGGGCGAACGCGCAACCTATGCGCTCGCCGATTTCCTCGCAGATCCCATCGCAATAACGGTGCCTTGACCGAGGTAAGACGATGTTCGCTATCGCCTTTGATATGACGGTTGCGGATCTTCGTAAGCACTGCCCAAAGGGTATTTCGGCAGCATATTCAGAAATTGCCAAGACTTTGGCGCCGTTCGGGTTCGAACGGGTCCAGGGCAGCGTTTATATCGGGAGCCGTGCCAATCTGGCTGGTCTGTTCGATGCGATAACAGCGCTCAAGGCGCTGCCTTGGTTTCCGCTCTGCGCGCGTGACGTGCGTGGCTTCAAGGTTGAAGATTGGTCTGACCTGACCGCGAGCATTAAGCGGTGACAGTCGGATACGCCGTCGCTACTTTTTTGCTTGATACGGCATCTGCGATGCCCATCGGGCAGCAATGTCGCGAGGCGGCTGCGGCTCTCGATCTAGGCCCAGGTCTCTGGCTCTTGCGAAGCAGTCGACCTGACCTGCAAACTCGCCCGGCTTGGGTTGGATAACATTTGCCTTTAAAGTACACAATCGCGACATCTCGGCGCTTGACTACCGCGGGCTTTGATGGCGGAAGAAGCGAACTATTCCGACACGCCTTTTTGCGCGTGGGCCCCTGTTTTTCTACGGGCGCACACTGCCAGATTTCTCACCTCCGACCTCACCTAAAGACGGGCAAAGGACCACATCGACGATGGCAACGAACAATATCGGACAAATCCGGCAGGTGATGGGTGCCGTCGTCGACGTGCAGTTCCCGGGGGGCGTTTTGCCAGCCATTCTGAACGCACTTGAAACCCAGAACAATGGGCAGCGGCTGGTGCTTGAGGTTGCTCAGCATTTGGGTGAGAACACCGTTCGCACCATCGCTATGGATAGCTCTGAGGGTCTCGTCCGCGGACAGAACGTGACTGATACCGGCAAACCGATCTCGGTGCCCGTCGGCGACGAAACACTTGGCCGCATCATGAACGTGATCGGAGAGCCGGTCGACGAACTTGGCCCGATCAAAACCACCCATACGCGCGCCATCCACCAACAAGCGCCGTCATTTGCCGATCAGTCGACGGCCGCCGAAGTGCTCGTCACCGGCATCAAGGTCGTCGATCTGCTGGCGCCCTATGCCAAAGGCGGCAAGATCGGCCTGTTCGGTGGTGCCGGCGTCGGTAAGACCGTGCTCATCATGGAGTTGATCAACAACATCGCCAAGGTCCACGGCGGTTACTCCGTGTTTGCCGGTGTCGGTGAGCGCACGCGCGAGGGTAACGACCTTTACCACGAGATGATCGAGTCGAAGGTCAACGTCGATCCGAAGGAAAATGGCGGCTCATCCAAAGGCTCCAAGTGCGCCCTCGTGTACGGCCAGATGAACGAGCCTCCGGGTGCCCGCATGCGCGTTGCCCTCTCCGGCCTGACCATTGCTGAAGATTTCCGCGACAAGGGGCAGGACGTGTTGTTCTTCGTCGACAACATTTTCCGGTTCACCCAGGCTGGTTCGGAAGTGTCGGCTCTGTTGGGTCGTATTCCTTCGGCCGTGGGCTATCAGCCGACGTTGGCTACTGACATGGGTGCGCTGCAGGAGCGCATTACTTCGACCCAAAAGGGCTCGATTACTTCAGTGCAGGCCATCTACGTGCCGGCCGACGATTTGACGGATCCAGCGCCAGCCACTTCATTCGCCCACTTGGACGCGACGACCGTGCTGTCGCGATCGATTGCTGAAAAGGGCATTTATCCGGCCGTGGATCCGCTCGACAGCACGTCGCGCATGCTCGACCCACGCGTCGTTGGCGAGGAGCACTATGGCGTTGCACGGCAAGTGCAGGCTATTCTGCAGAAGTATAAATCGCTGCAGGACATCATTGCCATTCTCGGCATGGACGAACTCAGTGAAGACGACAAGATGACGGTCGCGCGTGCGCGCAAGATCGAGCGCTTCATGTCGCAACCTTTTGACGTTGCTAAGATCTTCACTGGCTCGGACGGTGCGCAGGTCCCACTCAAGGACACAATCAAGGGCTTCAAGGGCATCTGTAACGGTGACTACGATCACCTGCCGGAGCCGGCCTTCTACATGGTTGGTACCATTGAGGAGGCCATCGCCAAGGCTGAGAAGCTGGCGGAAGCTGCCTGACAATTGGGAATGGAGAAATCGGCCATGGGCAATCGGGTCCAACTGCCCTAGATTTGCCGGTCACCACTCCCGAGTGCCTATTCCCCATTGCCCAGAGAGGTTCACGCCATGGCTGCTGATGGAAGCAAGTTCGGTTCGTGCTGCGAGAGTCTCAAAGAAGCAATGGCGGGCGAGGACTTTGAGCCGCTCATTGCCGAGAGTGAGGAAGGCATCCTGTACATGTCGGTTGGCATTGCGGAGATGGACGACAAAGAGCCTGGGATGATTGATCATCCACTGTTCTTCTGCCCCTTCTGCGGCACCAAGATACAGACGCCCGAAGACGTTGACGCGAAGGGTGGCGGCGAAGACGCCACGCACTAGGGCCTCTGAGACGCTAGGGCCTCTGAGACACTGCGGCCTTTGAGCGATGTCAGCACGCGCGGACTCTCGATTGAATTTGGAAAGAGCAGAATATGGCCGGCAGCTTCAAGTTTGAACTCGTGAGCCCGGAGCGCGTGCTCCTTAAGGCTGATGTTTCCGAGGTCCTGGTGCCCGGCTCTGACGGTGATTTCACTGTTTTTGCAGGTCATGCGCCGGTTATTTCGACGCTTCGTCCCGGGATACTTGATGCTAAACGCGCGGACGGCGGCTCAACACGCTTCTACATCGCCGGTGGGTTTTGCGAAGTCGCTCCCGATAGCTTGACTGTTTTGGCTGAGAAAGCGCACGATGTTGCGGCGCTCGACGCAGGGACCATCGCATTGCATGTCGCGGCTGCAGAAGCGATCCTGGCTGGCGACGCCGATGACGATGCACGTTTGGCTGCCAATACGGCGATCTCCAATCTCAAATCCTTGGAGGGCCGTGCGGCCTGAACGCTCTTCCGGATGAGAGGCATACCATTAAAAAAGCCGGGCATCACGCCCGGCTTTTTCAGTCTGGTGGACGCCGATTGCGTCAGTGTTACTTCATCGGCTGGTAGGTCGGCAGCGCGTCTGTCGCGCCGAAGTGGTAGCGCAGGCCGATCTTCACTTCGTGGGCCGTGATATCGCTGATGCGCACTGCGGGGTTGATGGAGTTGGTGTTGTCAACTTTGCCAGACGTTGCTTTGCCGTAGTCCATGTAACGGTACCCAAGATCGAGGATCGCGCGATCGCTGACCTGATAGCCTACGCCGGCCATCAATGACCATGCCAACGACGTGCGTGAATTACCTTCGATCCGGTTCAGCAGGTAGGGATTGTCGGTGAAGAAGGTCTCGCCCATCTTGTTGTAAGACACGCCCACGCCGGCACCGACATACGGCGTAAAGCCGCCGAAGCTGCCGAGATCCTTATAGGCATTGAACATCAGCGTCGTAGACTTGATGCTGGTGTGCATTGGATCGATGAACGGGGTTGGCGTGGACGCACCGCCGCCGAACGACTCGTTGATCACGAAGTTGTTGGGTGTGCCCTGGAACTTCCGGTTTACGGTGTGATTGAGCATCACCTCGCCGCGGAACCCGCGCGAACCAGAGCCGCAGCCAAGGCCGACGCCGCCGAAGAAGGCGTTGTCGAGCGTGGTCTCGCTGACACCTTCGCCAATGTATTGGTAGTTGCTGTCGACGTATGCTGAGTTGCGATCAGCACCCGCGTAAGCGCGGTCGAAAATGGTGACAGGCCAGGCCGCATTGGGGCGGCGCGCCATTGAGTAGCCAAGATCACCGCGGACGTAGCAAGGGCCGGCAGGGCTGCGGCTCATAACGGGGGCGTCGTACCCGCCGTCCTTGATGGAGCCGCCGCGCGCGCCGCCAAGATCGGCAGCATGGGCGGGTGAACCGGACACCGCGACGCCGACTGCGGCAGCGATCAGCCCCGCGATGTTGATCATCTTCATGGAAAGCAAACCCTCTTTACCAGGCCCTCATGCCGAGACGCCTGCGGACCTCAGTTGTGTCCGCCCAAAATGGGCCATGAGGATTAAAACGGGGTTAAGCGATGATGCGTTTTGGGATTGGTGGCGGAAAAGTCTTGGCCCGGCGTCAGTACCGAGTTGTGTTGCTACGTCACCGCGCCCATCTCCGGTGCTTCGAATTTCTTCCACGCGCCGGTCACGAAGGTATCCTCAATCGCCAATACTGCGTCGAACACGTCGACAAACCGTACATAGAGCGGACCAAATCCGAACCGCATCACATCTGGGGCCCGAAAATCACCAATGACGCCGCGCGCGATGAGAGCCTGCATCATGCGATAGCTCTCCGCATGCGTGATCGACACATGATTGCCGCGCCGTGCTCCTTCTCGCGAAGCGGACAAACCGAACCCAAGCTTTGTCAGCCGGTCGTCGTAGAGCTTGATCATCAAGTCGCCCAGGGCGCGGCCTTTGGCCTGGACGTCGGCCATCTTGATCCCATCGAACGCGTCGAGTGCCGTTTCGAAGGCCAGCATCGACAGCATGGGTGCCGTGGAGCAAAGCATCGACTTGATGTCGTCAGCCCGCTCGAACTCATGCTTGAAGGCAAACGGTGCCTTGTGGCTCCACCAGCCCTGCAGCGGCTGATCAATCTCCTTCAGGTGCCTCTCAGCCACATAGATGTGCGAGGGCGCGCCGGGTCCACCGTTGAGAAATTTGTAGCCACAGCCCACTGCGAAATCCGCACAATCCCGATCGAGTTGCAATTCCACAGCCCCGGTCGAATGAGCAAGATCCCAGACGATCAACGAGCCGTTGGCATGAGCCGCAGCCGTAACCATGCGCATGTCCTGGATTTCGGCGGTGCGGTAGTTGACATGGCTCAACTCGACGACGGCTGTATCCCTATCGATTGAGACGGCGAGTTCGCTGGTCGGCACGTACCGCACCTTCAGGCCGAACATGCGGGCGACGCTGTCGATGATGTGATTGTCGGAGGGGAAGTTGCCGAGCTCAGCGACAATCGTTTCCCGCCCCGGGCGCAATCGAATTGCGGCGGCAAGCGCTTTGAAGAGATTGATCGAGATCGTATCAGTGATCGTCACCTGGTGCGGCGCGGCACCTAACAGGGGTGCCATTATTGCGCCAATACGCCCTGGCGCTTCAAACCAACCCGCCCCGTTCCATGAGCGGATCAGCCCGACGCCCCATTCCTCTTTGATCACCTGTGCAATGCGCTCCGCCACGCCTTTAGGCACAGCGCCAAGCGAATTTCCGTCCAAATAGTTCACGCCATCAGGCAGCACGAAGCGATGCCGGGCATGGCGCAGCGGATCGGCGGCATCAAGCCGTGCGCAGTCTTCGCGTGTCGTCATGGTGGCGGTCCTGCTCACAAGGTTGTTTCCGCCAACTATCGCCGGTGGCTAGGTGGGCGGCAATGGGGATGCGGCCGCCGCGCGGCGTCGGGCCACCATGCGGTCACCGATCACCAGAATTGCGGCAGCGAGAGCTAATTGCAAAACGGCACCAATCGCCAGACCCTTGAAGTCCTCTATTGGCAGCAATCGCGACGCCAGCAACGAGCCGTTTGAGATTCCTATGTAGAGCATTGATGCATTCAGCGCGAGCAGCAGCTGCGCCAACGGCGGTGCGATCGCCACTAACCGTGATTGTTGTGCTGTGAAATGGAACCAGCTGCAGAGCGACCATGCGGCAATAATCAGCGTGAGTGCGACGGGATGAGAGGGGCCCTGTGTCACCAACGGCATCAAGATGGTCAATAGTGCGCAAAGCGTCAGCAGAACCGTGCTCGGTCCGAACTTGTCAGTCGTTGGTCCCGATAGCACTGCCGCCGCGAATGCCATGCAACCGTAAATCGCCAGTACAATAGCGATGCCGACACCGCCAAACCCAAGCCGCGTTTCGACTATCAACGTCAAGAAGGTAAGGGTCGTGTACGTCGCCCCCACGAAACAGACTGTGAACAGCAATGCCACCAGCATGTGCGGCGTTCTCAGGATGCGGCTCAATTCTGTCAGTGAGGTGGGCCGAAACGCTGTTGCTGCGGGCACCGCACGCCAGACAACTGCAGTCATTGCCAGTGACAGTGCACCGACTGCAAAGAATGCAGAACGCCAACCGAACGAGTAACCGAGCCATGCCCCGATGGGATTGCCGATGCCCTGGGCGGCGGTGAAGCCGATAAACACCTGTGACAGTGCCCATCCACGCCGCTCAGGCGGTACCAGCGAGACCGCTACTGCCGACGTCGCGGGACTGTACAGGCCCGCGCCCAAGGCCGTCATCACACGCGCAGCTTCCATGCCGGCTAATGTTGGAGATAACGCGCAGGCGATTGATCCGAGCCCCACCAGCAGCATCGCGCCCGTGATTACCAAACGCCTCGGCAATGTGCCGGTACCTGCTATCAACAGCGGCGAACCAATGGCATAGGCGACCGCGTAAAACGTCATCAACCGTGCGCCTTCGGCTGGATCAATGACCATGTCGCGGGTGATCGTGCTCATGAGGCCGAGCACCACGAAGGCTGCGATCCCAACCACGAAGTTGCCGGCTGAGAGGGCCAGCAAGGTTCGTCGCGCGATCTTCGACATCGGCTCCGCCAACGTTGCCGTCGTTGTCATGCCGGGACAGCCGCTGCGAGACTTTCAATGGCCGCGCTGACGCCGCCCGATCCGTGTGGGATTTTCAGGGCCCGCAACGCCATTTCGATGGCACCTAAGGTGCCCAGCACCATGGGTGCATTGGTGTGTCCCATGTGCGCGATGCGGAATGCTTTGCCTTCATAACCGCCAATGCCGAGGCCGAGCGTCACGCCGCACTTGTCACGTGTATAGTCAGTGACGAGGCACGTATCGACACCGGTCATCCGTACGTTGGTCACCGACGGTGCCCTTTGGGCAACTTCCGGGATGTTGAACGACATGACCTGACCCTCGGACCATTTGCCAATAGCCGCATGCGTTGCGCGTGCGAGTAGCGCGTGTCGCGTCCATGCTGCCTCCAGGCCTTCCTGCAGCAGCATGTCGAGCGCCGCGCGTTGCGCATAAAGCAAATGCTCTGGGGGTGTGCCGCAATACTTCTGATAGTGCTCCGGTCCCATCCGAAACGTCCAATCCCAGTAGTGCGTCTTCATGTTCGCCGTCTTGTGCGCCTCAAGCGCTCGGGCCGTTGCCGCAACGAATGCCAATCCTGGTGGTGTCATCAGGCCCTTCTGTGAACCCGCCATGGCGACGTCAACGCCCCACGCATCCATCTCGAACGGCATACAGCCGAGCGACGCGACGCAATCGACCATCAAGAGTGCGGGATGTTTGGCCGCATTCATGGCGCGGCGAATGGCGGCGATATCGTTGACGACACCAGAGGCCGTATCGATCTGGACCACTAAAAGGGCTTTGATCTTGTGCTGCTTATCCTTGGTAAGCCGCGCTTCCACCGCGTGAGGATCAACCGCGCGGTGCCACTCACCCGCGAGCACCTCGACTTTTGCACCGATGATGGCCGCCATCTCGCCCCATCCCAAGGCGAAGCGTCCGCTTTCCAGCACGAGAACTTCGTCTCCGCGTGACAGCACATTGGTCAGTGCCGCTTCCCAGCCGCCGTGTCCGTTGGCGGCGTAGATGAAGGTTTGGCCCTGGGTGCGGAAGATCGTCTTGAGATCCAGCAACAACTGATCCGTCATCGCAACAAGTGGTCCGGTATAGATATCTACCGCTGGCCGCATCATCGCCTGCAGCACGCTATCAGGCACATTGGTCGGACCAGGGATCGACAAAAACTGGCGGCCATTGGCAACGGTCATAAAGGTGCTCGTGCAGTTAGTTTTCGAGGGGGAAATCAGACGGCATTCAACGCTCGCAGGGCCGGCATCAGCCGACAAGCGTCTTCTCGCACGGTCCACCATAAAGCCCAGTTATGGCGCGGCGACCTTGTCGGCCGACGTGCATAAGTTGGCGACAATACACGTGCCACACTTTGGCCCACGCGCAAGGCACGTATAGCGGCCATGCAAAATCAACCAATGATGCGCATGGAGCAGAAAGTCATCGGGTACGATCCGCATCAGATCATCCTCAACGGCCTCGGGGGTTTTGCCGTGAGACAAACCCAGCCGGTGCGAGATGCGAAAGACGTGCGTATCGACTGCCATTGTCTTTTGGCCGAAGGCCATATTAAGCACTACGTTCGCCGTTTTGCGTCCGACACCGGGTAACGCCACCAACGCGTCCCGGTCCTCTGGTACCTCGCCACCGTGGTCGCGGATCAATTGCTGTGACAGCAAGATGACGTTCTTGGCTTTGTTGCGAAAGAGGCCAATTGTTTTCACGTGCTCGCGGACTGCATCCTCGCCCAAAGCGAGCATCTTTTTTGGTGTGTCGGCGCGCGCAAAGAGTGCGCGTGTTGCCTTGTTGACACCGGCGTCGGTTGCTTGTGCCGACAGTACCACGGCGACCAACAGCGTATAGGCATTCACATGCTCCAGTTCGCCTTTGGGTTCGGGTTCCTTGGCCGAAAAGCGTACAAAGAGTTCGCGGACCCGCGCGGCCGAAGGGTTTTTCGCTTTGGTGGTTTTCAAGCCTGTTTTTTTTGCACTGGCTGGTGCCTTCGCCGTACGCACATTAGCGCTCGCCTTTGGTGCCGGTTTCACTTTAAGCTTTAAAGCGGCGGTGCGAATAGTTTTGGAGGCAGGGGACATGCGATCTCCGGATCACGTCGAAAAAGATGGGTCTGTGATGGACGACAACTCACACCATGCGCAAGTTGCATTGATGCCATCGTCGCTGCCATTTCGAGCGGTCCTAGTGCCTCACCGTTCGCTGTCGCAGCCCGGGTTCGTTATTTTGATGGCGGTGATTGGCGTCATCAGTTTTGCCATGGGCGTGGCGTTTGCATGGGTGGGTGCCTGGCCAGTGCTCGGATTTTTCGGTTTGGATGTTGCCATCATCTTGCTGGCATTCAAACTCAATTATCGCGCCGCGCGCGCCATAGAAACGATCGAGGTGACACGGGACGATTTGACGATTATGCGGGTCGCCGCAAATGGCCGACGGCGGCGTATGACCAGGCTCAGTTCAACGTGGGCCAAGCTTGAGGAGATCGAAGCACCTGATGGTACAGTGACCCTGTCTCTCACCTCGCACGGGCGCCGCTATTCAATTGCGCGTGGCATCAACAGCGATGAGCGCCGTAGCTTTGCGCGGGCGCTGCACAGCGCTTTGCTTCTCGTGCGCGAGCCGCAGCGGCGTTGATATTGACTAGTCGCCGGCGCGCCGCCTTGGCGCTACCGCGTCGTCCAAGTGGCGCGCTTCGTCAGGCACCAGAATTGGAATGCCGTCGCGCACGGGGTAAGCGAGCCGTGCGGCGCGACTGATGAGTTCTTGATGCGCGGCATCGTATTGCAGCGGGCCGCGCGTAACTGGGCAGACCAAAAACTCAAGCAAGCGGCCGTCTGGTCGCGCAACCGGCAGCGCTGTATTTGGCAGTTCGGGCATGAAAGTGCACTCACTACTGCAGCGTCGATCCCGACCCACCACCACGCGCGGCCAACTCCATCTCGGCCAGCGCAATCAGCATGTCGGCACGATCTTTCAGCGTGGCAGCTTCCAAGAGCGCCTGCTTCTCTTCGGGGCCGTACGGGCTCATCACAGACAGTGAATTCACCAGCTGTTCGTTTTGTGAACGGCCGATGGATGCCCAATCTGCCTTCAAGTTTCGAGCCTCTAGAAAGCGCTTCAAAGTCGCTAAGAGCGCCTCGCGCGGAACGGTTTCCTCGCCATGGCCTTCGGACAAGTCGTCAGCGAAGCCCTGGGGATGAACGCGGAAGGTGCGATAGGGCTTGTCGTCGGGCAGCTCGTCACCGAGCCGACACCGCGCTACACCTGTCAGCGAGACAATCAGCCGGCCATCCTCAAGCTCTTGGAATGCCATAATGCGGCCAATGCCAGCCACGGCTCGCAAGGCAACGGCGGAGCCCTGTGGGCTTTCGTTTTCAGCGTCGTCATCTTGATCGTCATCGTCGTTGGCTGCACCCTTCATGCGTGCGGGTTGGACGATACCAATCAAGCGGTTTCCGGCGAGAGCTGCATCAAACATCGCCAAATACCGGGGCTCAAAAATGTTGAGTGGTAAGCCGGCGCGCGGGAGCAAGATGCAGCCGCGCAATGGAAACACAGGCAGTGTTGCCGGCAACTGCTCGACCCGCTGGTAACGCTCGGTGAGTTTCATGGCCTAAAACTCCGGGCTCTGTCTGCTGGGCGTTGCGTCGATATCGATGTTAAGAAAACAGCACGCCTGATAGCCGCCGACGGCCGTCTAGTGTTGCCGCATCTTTTGGTCCCCAGGCTTCGAAGAATTGGACCAATTGTTTACGCGCGGCTTCCTCATTCCATTTGCGATCAAGACGGATTGATTCGAGGAGTTGTGTCGCCGCGTCTTCCTTGCGGCCATTGGCAGCGAGTGCAATCGCAAGATCGATACGTGCCTGGTGGTTCTTTGGATCAGCCGCAACGCTGGCCTCCAGCGCGCCGGTATCGCCAGCGGTGGCTGCTTGTTTGGCGAGATCAATCGCTGCGCGAATACTGGTTACCGCTGCAAGATTGCGCTTGTCCGGCGGGACAAGTTCGAGCGTCTGCTCGGCACGTTCGACATCATTGCTCTTGAGGTAGCACCTGGCGAGACCGGCAAGCGCAAGTGGGTTTTGCGGCTCCTCCTGCAGCACGCTGGCGAAAATTTCAGCCGCTCCCTGCAGATCATTTGCGTCAAGTGCGGCGTTCGCGGCCTCCAGCGCTGCCTCGATCTCATTTCCGGCGTCTTCGCCGAGATTGCGGTCGATGAACTGCTTAATCGCGCTTTCTGGCTGCGCGCCCGTGAACCCATCAAGCGGGCGACCATCGCGGAAAGCATAGACCGTTGGCAGTGACTGGACACGGAGTTGGCCGGCAATTGCCGGGTGCTCGTCGGTGTTCATTTTCACCAACCGGACCTTGCCGCCGTAACCCCGCACAACCTTTTCAAGCATTGGCGTCAGCTGCTTGCAGGGGCCACACCAGGGTGCCCAGAAGTCAACCAAAACGAGGCCGGATTTCGATGCCTCAAGAACGTCCTTGGCAAACAGGGCCGTCGTCGTGTCTTTGATCAGGTCGCCAGGTACCGCTCCCTGTGATCCAACTGTCGCGGTGGGGCTGCTTGTCGGGGTCAGTGACATGGTGACAAATCCTAGTTAAGCTCCGGGTGGTCGCGACATCACTTCGCCCGAGCACCCGTTGGGGCATGGCTTCAGAGAGCAGACGCGCCCTAAATTTGAGCCTCACAAATGAGATGTCGGACCCTGTCGGTCAAGCCCCCGCGAAGACTGTGCCACGCGTTGGTCAGGCGTTTTGAGCCTCTTTTAGCGGCACAATCCGGGGTTCGTGTCCTGTCGCCCGGATGAATTTGAGAAGATCCTCCCGGCCTATGGTCGTGGTGGCCGTATTGGTCAGCGGATGGCAGTTGATCGCGTCGAATGTCATCAACGCCGCGTCGACGACAACTGAGACCAGGCGGCCCGCGTCATTGATCAATGAAAATGCCGTCACCGAGCCTGGCGGCACACCCAATACGGTCATGAGCAGATCCGGCTTGCCGAATGAAAACCTGCCACACCCCAACACTTTGTGCAGGCCCTTCAAGTCAATGGCGGTATGCGCCTCAGCAACCACAAGGAACAATGCGCCTTTGGCGTCCTTTAAGAACAGGTTCTTGGTATGTCCGCCTGATATGGTTCGTGATACCGCGTCGCTTTCCGCGACCGTGAAGACGGCTTCGTGCTCCACGGTGCTTGTGGCGATGCCGAGTTGATGCAGTCGCGCCATGAGTTCGGCGCGGGTAGCAGGTGTTGGGCTGACCATGGCGAGACTTATTCCGTCGGAGACTTTGCGATTGAAGGTCGGCCGGCGTGCGCTGTCGGCATCACAACGGGCTTGATGGCTGGCGACGGGAGGCAAGGGTCCATGCCGTTACCGTTGCTTAACGCTGCGCTGGTACGGTTAGCGCACTATAACGATGATCCGGCGTGGTCAACGTCCCGGTCTTGCGACCGTGGTGAGCCTTGTCGGGCTGTGCCGTGGTTTTGTCATCAGGCTGCCATTTCGATCTCTTACGACGATCCGAAGACATATAAAAAGGTGCCGTTTGAGCCAAACCGCCCAAGACCTCGCGCAGCCAGCACGACCCGCTGCGGTCATCCGTTCGGCAAGTTGGTTTGTTCGCCGGGCCTTAATCGGCCTTTTCGCGCTGTCGGCCTTTATGCTCAGTGGCGCTTGGCTGCTTCATGCCAGCATCGAACCGGATGGCACCACGATTGCTGAACCAACGCAGTCGGAGTAGGTGCGTCATTGCCGTAAGCCTGCCTTACTCGCGCCCTCGCAGGCCGGTAGCCCACTGCCATCAGCCTTTACCGGCACGACACGGTTTGGCTCAGCACGCTGCCGTCATACGCGAGCCAAAATGCCTACCGTTCGGTTGACATTCCTGTTCTGTCTGAGATCGATCGCGATCCTGGTGGCTGTGGTCTGCAGTGCCGTCGGACCCGATGCAATCGCCGCCCGCAACTCGGACCCAGCCGCGCTCCCGGTTCCCTTGCCAACGCCGCTGCCCAATCAACAAACGACGCCGCGCGCCCTGTTGCCGACGCCTGCCGTGGTGACGTCGCAACCACGCGTCACCTCGGAAGCGGCTGAAGCCGAACGTCTGCGCCGCATCAACGCCGCTCAAAGCTGGGGCTATCAGCTCAACGGGATCAAGCTGGAGGAGATGCAGCGCTCGCCCTACGATTTATTGGTAGTGGACGCTACCACCGGGCTTGCATCGCAACGTCCTTTTACAAAAGCAGAGACGCTGGGTCTCAAGAAAAAACCTGACGGCAGCCCGCGCCTTGTGGTGTCGTATCTTTCGGTCGGCGAAGCCGAAGATTATCGGCCCGAGTATTTCTCGAAGGAGTACATGGAGGAGGATGCGCCTGACTGGCTTATGGAGGAAAATAAGGACTGGAAGGGCAACCGCATCATCAAATTCTGTTCAGATGGATGGCAGAAAACCATCTTGGGTGATGAGAACGGCAAGAGTGTCTACAATAGTATTGATTCCTCGCCGCTCTACCGGCTCATGGATCTTGGCTTTGACGGCATTTATTTGGACCGGGTCGATGTCTATGAAGAAGTCGGCAAGCAATGTCCGAACGCTGAAGCGCGTATGATCGACTTCGTTGTTAAACTCGCCGCACACGCTCGCAAGAGGAACCCCCATTTTCTGGTCATTTTGCAGAACGCGGAAGATCTTTTGAAGCATCCCCGGATGGTGAAAGTGCTTGATGCGGTTGCCAAGGAATCGTTGTTCCACGGCTGGGGTGGCGGAGATGGATCCAATGGCGCGGCGACCAACACTGCCGAGAGCATCCGGTGGTCCACTGAGCGGATGGGATTGATGAAGAAAGCTGGCCGTCCAGTTTTCGTTGTCGATTATCCGAGCAGTCGCGTTCGCGCCGACACCAGCGTGCGCCGTATCCGCGAGTATGGGTATGTCCCCTACATCGCGCCCAAGAGCCTCGGCGTCTTGAACCTGCCGGGGCGGGATTTCTGAAGGCCGCTACCGTTAAGACACCGTTGAGCATGTTCCGCGAACACCAAGACCGCGTGATGGGATGACAAGCATTCCGTAAGGGCGACATGAGCACAGTTGGCGGATCATCCCCAAACATGGTTCATGCTCAGTGTTACGCGTTCCGTTAACAGCCAAAGCGGCATGGCCAGCGATTGCGACTGCTGCAATTGTTGCTCTTTGCGCATTTACCGCACTCCCAAACGACCGGCGGTCACGGCAGATGCCGGAGACTGCCTCGCCCGAAGCCCGTGCGTTTTTTGACACCGCTTTCAAAGCGCGCGGCGACCGACGCGCATCTTTGCCTGATCGTGCGACCCTCGAGCGCCACTATCATGCGGGGCGAAATGCGCCCGATGGGCCTTTGGCTGCCGATACGTTGCCAGCAGAATGCGCCGACATGCAGGTTCATCGCCGCCGTCTCGCTGGTGTGCCGGTTCTTGATATCAAGCGCGACCAAGTCGTGCTGGATCCGCCAACGCTCATCTACTTCCATGGTGGTGCCTATGCGTTTGGTTCGCCGCTCGATGGTTTGGCTGCCCTTTGCCGCTTGAGCCGGGACGCCGGTTCAAACGCGCTTTCAGTCGATTACACGACCGCGCCGTTTGCACGCTGGCCAGCGATGACACGCGAGGCTTTGGACGTGGTGCTGGCGCGGGTGGGTGAGGGTGTGCCCCTGGCTCGGATCGCGCTTGTTGGTGATAGTGCGGGTGCCGGGTTGGCGCTCGCCACGGCGTTACGGCTGCGTGATGAGCGTCAGGCCGCTGTCGCTGCTGTTGTTGTTTGGTCGCCGTGGTCAGATTTGACGCAGGCGGGGGACACTGCCGTTACGCTCGCAGATGCGGATCCAATGCTTGACAAGGCGTTGTTACTTCGTCCGGCGGCGCTGCTATATGCGGATGTGTCCGATCAGCGGCATCCTTACGTCTCACCGGTCTACGCTGATTTCTCGCAGGGGTTTCCACCGACACTTATCCAGGCCGGTACAAAGGAAATCTTCCTGTCTGACGCTGTGCGGCTCTATCAGGCCATAGCAACGGTGCCAGGTGGTGTTGCCACACTCGATCTTTACGAGGGCATGCCGCACGTCTTCCAGCTGCAGACAACGATCCCAGAATCGCAACTGGCGCTTGCACGTGCCGCACGATTTCTTCGGCAGGCGTTTGCTTTGCCTACCCTTGTGCCATGAGGACCCACGATGTCAGTTGATCAAAATGCGCGGGCACAATTCATCGCGACCGGACGGCTCCCGTCCGGCAGCAAGCGGCTCGTCGAGCTCGATGCCTTACGCGGCATTGCCATCGCGTTGGTGGTGGCGTTTCACTATCTGTCGGCGCACGCCGTACCCGATCAAAATGTGTGGCTCGCTGCTTTGGGGCAGACCTTTACTGCTGGCTGGGCCGGCGTCGATCTGTTCTTCGTATTGTCCGGCTTTCTGATCGGGTCGATCCTGCTCGAAAATGCCGGCGCTGCGAATTTCTTCCAGGCGTTCTACGTCCGCCGGGCTGCCCGGCTGTTGCCGCTCTACCTGCTTGTTTATCTGGTGTATCTGCTGGCCAAACCGCTGTTGCTGGCGCATCCGACGGCCGCTGGACAATGGCTTGTCCAGGGATCAAATGGTTCCCTGCCGGATTGGAGCTATCTCCTCTACGTGCAGAACATCTTCCAAGGATTTTCGAGCAACTGGGGTGGTCATTGGATGGCTCCGACTTGGTCGTTGGCTGTCGAGGAGCAATTTTATCTGGTCGCTCCACTGCTCATCTTTCTGGTTCCGCGAGAGCGGCTGGCCGTTTGGCTGGGTGGTCTCATCTTGGCTTCGCTGTTGTGCCGTTGTGCGTTGCTGCTTGGCACAGCAGACTGGATACCTGGGTATGTATTGCTGCCGAGTCGGGCCGATGCGTTGCTCATCGGGATGGCTGGCGCGCTTGCTGTGTCGGACGCTCGGTGCCGGCAATGGCTGGCCGCCCAACGTGATTGGTTTGGGGTGGGATTGCGAGTGACGGGCGCTCTGCTGGTCGCAGTGACGATTGCCAACGTGAATTCGCATCACTGGCTGATGGCGACGGCCGGTCACACCGTTATTGCGGTGCTGAGCCTCATCGTTATCTTTGCTGCACTTTTTTCGGACGGCTGGTTCTGCCGCGTTGTCTTGCGCAATCAATACCTGATCGGACTCGGACAGATCTCTTATGCCGTCTATCTGTTGCATCAACCGATGCAGGGGTTGGTTGCGCTCGCGGCCGATGGACGTTGGGTCAACCTCGCCGACCGGCATGATCTGTCAATCGCGTTCCTCGCCTGCGTCGCGACGGTGTGTCTGGCACGCATTTCTGCGGTGTGGCTGGAGCGCCCGCTGCTGTCACTTGGTCACCGGGTACAGTTTAATAAGGCCGGAAGGGTGCCGCAGGCAGCGTAGGTTGAAACCGAGCCTTTGCTGGCCAGCGATGGGCCAGTGAGGGGCCAGCGAACGGATGGACGGTGTCGTCTCCACAACGTCGCATGGCCAACGTCACGCTCCGCGCGACGGTTTCAAGAACGAAATCCGATCGCGAAGCGCGTGGTTAATGCTGATGGATACCGCGCGTGGTTAATCCGCGCCGCTCGCACAAAGCAACGCCCAAAACCAAAATACGTAGAGCGCGATGGCGCCGCCGCGGGGCTTGCACCCGCTTCGCTTGTCAGGGCTTTCACCTGCTCGCTGGTCAGGGCTTGCACCTGCGCGCTCGTCGGCACTTTCAACCGCTTCAGTTCGTGGCCGCCTTTCA
>JANNEU010000049.1:0-19860 GCA_031379035.1 Hyphomicrobiaceae bacterium
ACAATGACCTTGGTCGGCACGGTGATACCTGACAGCTTGTCGGTGAAATCAAGCATCTCAAGACACCCGCACCAGCCCGCATAGCCTTCAAGCGGCGTCGTCGTGATCATCGTCGCGCACCGCGCCACGAGATCTGGCCGCCCGGTCCTATTGGCCGCCGCGAGCCATCGCTGCATGGCGGGCTCCACCTGCGAGACCATCCCTTGTTCCCGCGCGACGATGACGCGATCACTCCACAGATGCCGCATAGCGTCGGCCGTCTTGCTGCTCGACGACACAATCGACAACGATGAAAACCGCGCCGCATGGTGCAAACCCAGCGCCTGCGCCACCATCCCGCCCATCGACAGGCCGACAAATTGCGCCTTCTTGACGCCGACGTGGTCCATCAAAGCGACGACGTCTTGCGCCAACGTTTTGAACTCATAGCGGCCGATGGGTGCTTCCGTTTTGCCGTGCCCGCGCGCATCGAAACGGATCACCCGGTAGGTTGTGTTCAGTGCCGCCGTCGCCTCGTCCCAGAAGCTCAGGTTGGTCGCCAGCGGATGATGCAGCACGACGGCTGGCGCGGTAGCCGGCCCGCTGACGTCGTACGTCATATCGATGCCATTGATGTTCGCGCGCATGACGAGGCTCCGGATCAGATCAGGATGTCGGTGTGTTTGGCACCGGCGGGGCGGGCGGGGGCGCGTGGTGGGTGCCCGATGCGATACGATCAGACAGTGCCAGGAACACACTGGAGACCACAAAAACGATGTGGATGCCGACGGACCACGCCAGCTCGCGATCGCTGATTTTGCCGAGCGCCATGAACTGCTTGAGCAGCTGGACTGCGGAGATGGCCACAATGGACGACAGCAACTTCAGCTTGAGGCCGGCGAAATCAATGGAGCCCATCCACTCGGGCCAGTCGCGATGACCGGTATGATCGATGCGCGAAACGAAATTCTCGTAGCCGGAGAACACCACAATCACCATCAGCGACGCGGTCAGTGTCAGATCCACGAGGCTCAAAACCTCGGCGACCAGCTGCGTTCCCGATGCCGTCATCGCAATCGCCGCGATGTGGATCATCTCTTGGATGAATTTGAAAAGCAGGATGAAGATGCTGAGCGCGAGGCCCAAAAAGAACGGCGCGAGCAACCAACGACTGGAGAACAATCCCTGTTCAAGCCAGTACTCGAGCTGACTGAGGATGCCAGTCTGCTTTGGTCCGGCAACGGTCTTTGGCGGGTTACTTTTGTCTGACGCCATGAAGACTTTTCCCAATCAATCCAGAGAGTTTTGATGCGATGCGATAGATGCGCATCTCGGCCGCCGGTGCGCAAGCCTAACGGACGGTGAACGGATACCAGCTTATCGCTTGGCTGCAAGACGGATGGGTGGGCGCACACGCTCTGCCGCGCGGCGCGCTTGCAGCATCGCCCACTGGTTGGACACCCACAGCCGGCAACTAGCGCGACTCAAATTGCAAGGCGTCTTCGGCACTGAAAGTGCTGCCTGGCTTGGTGGAACGAGCAGACCGGCGTGGGCTTTTCCGGGTTGGCTTGTCGTCGCCTTCGTCGTCGTCAACCGATGCCCGGGCTGAGCGTTTGACAAGCCGGCTTGGCTTCTCGGGCTCAACCACGATGGCGGTTCGCTGAACCGGGCCAACAACTGGGCTGTCGACCACCGTTCGCGTGGACTGTGGACCATCGGTGCTTGCGGCCGGGAGGGTACCAACGACGGCGGCACCATTGCCCGCAGCGGCCACCACGGTGGGGCCACCGCTGGGGCCAGTGCCGGGGAGAGTGCCGGGGACACATCGTCCGCTCCGCTCGGTGACGCCGCCTCGGCCAGCGAGACGGCGCACACGGCTAAAGGGCCCTGAGAGGCCACCTCCTCTGTGCTGGCATTGTCGTCCACCCAATAGCGCCCTTCGCAGACAGTGATGCGGGGTGGCTGACGTGTGCGCTCGAAGCTGTCACTGACATCTTTCAAGTTGCGCCAGAAATCATACCATTCGTTGAGTGAATAAGCCTTCAGCCGCTCTTCGGTCAGGCGGAACGGGAAGACGTGCACCTGCACAGCGTCCTGTCCGCCCTTGTTGAGTGCTGCGGAGGCGAGGCTGAAAACCTCCTCGATCACCGGGTTGGTCATCGCAAAGCAACCGACCGAGCCGCAGCCGCCATGGATCAGAATGTAGGAGCCTGTGCGGCCCATCTGACGATCGAGCGCGTTGGGAAAACCGAGATTGAGCGAGCGCGGATGCCGGCCAATGAGATGCAGCTGGCGCGAGGTGACGGTATAGACGCCCTCGGGGCTCTGCTTGTCGCCCTCATTGAGTTTGGGACCAAGGGTGCCGGACCAATTACACATCGGGTACGTGGCGAAGAGCTCGTAGCGATCGCCGGTCTTCATCCAGAGTTCAAGCTCAGAACTCGCTTTGAAGATGCGGATCAGCAGGTGATTGCCCATCGCCATCTTTCGGGCGGCGAGCCGCTCCGGCAGTTGGCCGATGTTGGGCGTTCCGGGCAATGGAAGATGACCGATGGCCTCGGCGCGTTGGCGCTCAACGCGATCGGAGGCGACATCCTTCAGTTCGATAACGACAGCGGCGGCTGGCACGATGCCGGCGAGCACCATCGCCGATGCGATAGCAAGTGACTGCAGCGCGACTGAGATGCGCACGGCAAGGCCGGCGCGCTGCCGCCGCCCCTGCCACCCGACCGCCGGTGATGTCATAATCTGCACGTCCAAGTTTCCACCGGATGATCGTCGTCAGGCGTATCGCGCACGTCTCATGCCTAGCTTATTTGCTGGCTTACTTGCTGGCTTACTTACTTGCTGGCTCACTTACCGGCTCACTTAGCAGCCGCACTTCGAAAGCCAAAAGGGTGAATGCTGTTCAAAGTAGGTGCAACGCTCACTGTGATTAACGGGCCACCAGCTGGCGGTCTATATCCCTTGTCGCGGTTGGGCCGGTTCCCCCTATATTTTTGTACACTGGGTTCCGTTGGCTGTGGTGCGCGCATTGGCGCGAGACGCAAGTGTGTAGCGGCCATTACAGACGCTGACATCGGGCGGTACCCGCGCAGCGTCGAACGCGTCAGTAATGGGCTTCAATTCGGCCCAAAAGGCGGCGTTCGGGGCACTGGCCCGCGCCGTCAGCGCCTCGGCCGTCATGCGAAACGGCAGCGCCTGGACCTGAAAGCTGGGCTGGCCACCGGCGAAGGCCGCCTTGGCGAGGTTAAACAGATCCTCGGCGCCCTGATTGGTCATGGCGTAACAGCCGACCGAGCTGCAGCCACCGTGGACCATCAGATAGGAGCCGGTGCGGCCGTGCGCCTTGTCGAAACTATTGGGGAAGCCGAGGTTGAAGGACCGATGCCAGCGGCTGGCGGGGTTCATCAGGCGCGCTGTGACCTGGTAAATGCCTTCCGGTGACTGGCGGTCGAGGCTGCGGAGTTTGGGGCCGAGTTGGCCGGAGAAGGTGCAGATCGGATAAACGGCAAAAAGCGCATAGCTGTCACCGCGTTTCATCCAGACTTCGAGTTCGAAGGTCAGTTTGTAGAGGCGGATAAAAATAGGCTGGCCGAGCTTGAAGCCGGTCCGTGCCAAACGCACATCGAGTGTTTCAGCTAAGACCTCAGCGCCGGGCAACGGCTTGCCAAGGCGAAAGGCCTGATGCCGGCCTTCCCGTTCGCGCGCCAAGGCAAAGGCGTCGGGATTATTGGGCGGCATCCAGATCATCACATAGGCAAGCAAGCCCAAACCGAGCGCTAATATCACTGGCAGGATGCGGCCGAGCCAGCGCATGGATGTCCCTGTGCCTCAGCACTCATCTGTCGCGGAGAATGTCTGCAGATTACGGGCCGATTAGGGCGCTGCAGAGAGCGGCCCTAAGGCGCTTTCGGGGGCTCGAGCGGACTGGCCGACGTGGCAGCAGTGCTAGCAGTTGCTGACGACGCAACACCGGTCATCGGCATGAAAGCCTCAAGCTTGGGCCGTTCAAACACCGGGCACGTGCCTTCCGCATTGATACGGCTGATGCTCTGGCCGCCGGGCAATTTCACATTCACCATGTATTGGCGTTGGCAGACCGCCACATCTGGCGGCAGGCGTGACTGCTCGAAATGGTCGTAGCCCTGCTTCAGGGTCTGCCAGAAGGGAAACCACTGGCTCTTGGCGTGGCGCGCCATGTTGGTATCGGTCATGCGGAACGGCATGGCGTGGACCTCGATGGCGTCCTGGCCACCAATGTAACTTTCGCGAGCGAGCGCGTAGATCTCTTCGATCAGTGCGTCAGTCATGGCGTAGCAGCCGGCCGATTTGCATTTGCCATGCACCATCAGACTATCGCCGGTGCGTTTATTGGCGCGGTCAAAGGCGTTGGGGTAGCCGAGATTGAAGGCCAGATAGAACTGCGAGTTCGGGTTCATCTGGTTGCGGGCAACTTTGTAAAAGCCCTCAGGAGATTGCTTGTCACCTTGTTTGATCTTGGGGCCCAGATCACCCGAAAAGTTGCAAATCGGGTAGGTCTTGAGGTGGTAGAAACGGCCATCCGAGCGCTTCTTCCAGACTTCAAGCTCCGACTCTTCTTTGAAGATGCGGATGAACATCGGCGACGGGACATCCATCCCCTTCTTGCCGAGTAGCATCAGCGTCTCCTTGGAGAGCGGCTGGAGGTGCGGCGACAGGTCAACCTTGGTGCAGCCAGCGAGCAGGCACAGGATCGCCGCCGCCAGAAGGCGCATGCGGACGTTGCTTGGCTGCCACCCGTGCGTCATGAACCCCGAACATTCCCCATTCGAACTCTCGCCGCGACGGGCTGACTGTGCGGCGGTCGCAGTTAAGACTTGATTAACCGAATCGCCCACGACGGACAACCGCCCGCATTTTGGCGGCTGGTCGGGCTTCTAGTCGTGCATCATGCCGGAATTGTGAGCGGCTCTCGCGGCGGAGCACGCAGATACAAAAATGGCCCGGACTGCGGGTGCAGCCGGGCCGGATGATTGTCGAGCGAAACGTTCAGAACATGCCTTCGAACTTCTTCTTGAACCGCGACACGCGACCGCCACGGTCCATGATCTGCTGGTTGCCGCCGGTCCATGCCGGATGGGTCTTTGGGTCGATATCAAGGTTCAGTGTGTCGCCCTCTTTGCCGTAGGTCGAATAGGTCATGAACGAAGTGCCATCGGTCTGGACGACTTTGATCTGGTGGTAGTCGGGATGGAAATCTTCGATCTTTTTCATGGTGTTCTCGTGGATTTGGTGACTGACGCTGCCAGCATCACGCGCACCAGCTTTGCCGCCAAAGCGACCTGCCTCTGCCGTGACCAGGGGAGTTCTGGACCGGTATCTAACGGAAGGGTCGGGCGCTGGCAAGCGAGACGGGTGGGGCTTTTTGGGTCAATCATCCGTCCGGGTGGCCTGCGTCTCCTAACGCCACCTTAATCGTTGTGGGCGAACGTAACGCACCGGCACGCGATCTGGCGCGCCAAAACCCCAAGAGTCGAAGACTTCGGCATGCCGGCATGTTCCAATGAAATAGCAGGCCAACTGTGCGGCTGGCTGGCTTGGCTGGGGCACGTGCTGGTGACGTGGCCGTCAGAAACGACGCCGGTTGGTGCCGTACTGCTGACGCCCTTTGCGGCGTTGGCGTTTTTCGCACTGCGGCGGGTTGGGCAGCTCAGATCGTTCCGATACCGGCGGGTATTCCTAGCCATTTTGTCGCGCCGCTATCTCGGGCACCGAAGCCACGTGCTGGACGTCATCTTGATGACCGCCAACATGGGGCTATTCGCCCTTATCTGCGGCCAGGCTGTGATCTCCATGACGGCGGTCAGTGCGGCGGTCCATTATGGATTGTCGGCGGCCTTTGGCGACGTCGCACCAACAGTGTGGCCACTGTTGTTGGTCGGTGCCATTTGGACCCTGGCGCTGTTTTTGGCCTATGAGTTTGCCTACTGGGTCGATCATTATCTGAGCCACCACATTCCGTTCCTGTGGGAGTTCCACAAGGTCCATCACACCGCTGAAGTGTTGTCGCCGCTGACGAACTTCCGCGTACATCCGGTCGATAGCCTGGTGTTCGTCAACATCGTGATGGTGACGAACGGGCTGATGGCTGGGCTGCTGCACTATGGGTTCGGTGCTGGGCCGGTGACGTTTGAATTCTTCAACCTCACCACGCTTGTCGCATTGGCTGTCTCGGTGTTCGCGCAATTGCAGCATACGCATATCTGGTTGCCGATCACCGGCTTCTGGGGGCGGCTAGTGCTCAGCCCAGCGCATCATCAGATCCATCACTCCGTTGATGTCGCGCACCACAATCGCAATTTCGGCAATCTGATCGCCGTGTTCGACTGGGCCTGGGGGACATTGCATGTGCCCTCCAAACAACGCCAGAAGCTGGTGTTCGGACTGAGCGACCGCCAAGGTGCCAAACACGACCTGACCGAGGGCCTGTTGCAGCCATTTGTGGATGCATCCAAGCATCTCGTGCCCACGCAGGCCATGCCGGTACCGAGTGCAAGCCGCACGGCCTAGTTCCGCCGTTCAGCCGCTGAAGTCCAAGGTCCGGTCCAGCTTATCGACGATAGCGGTCAAGTCGGCGGTGTACTCATCCGCACAGAAGCCGCCGCCCTGATAGATGTCGGCAACGCGATCAGCTTTGAGCTTTTTCTGCGCGGCTTCCGCATATGCGACCTGGGTTTCGGCGTCGTGTTTGGGCATGTAGCCATAGGCTTCCGCACGCGTGTTGTCGTACCAGCTGCGCGTGTTGCCGGACACGCCATAGAACACCTCGTTGACGATGTCGGGATGCTCGAGGCCAATGCGGATCAATTGCACCAAGTCCTCTGGGTGCAGCATGATCGACAGGCGGCGCACATCCAAAGGTTTTTCGCCGACATTGCCGATGCGCAGGGACGTGACGCCGATGCCGTGTTTCATGGCGTACATGGCACCCAGCGCTTCGCCGAAGGCTTTCGAGACGCCATAGCGGCTGTCGGGCAGCGGCGGTGCTTCCGCCGGAATTGTCTCGTCGCGCGGGTAGAAGCCGGCCGCATGATTTGATGACGCAAAGATAATGCGTTTCACGCCAGCCTGCCGCGCGGCTTCGAACAGATTGTAGCAGCCGATGATGTTGGCGTTGAGGATCGTCTCCCACGGCCCTTCGACAGAGAAACCACCGAGGTGGATAATCCCGTCAATACCGGCAACGGCGGCCTGCACTTCTGGCAGGTTGGAGAGTTGTGCCTGCCGGAAGGGCAGCGCGTGCGGGTTGGCAATGGCCTTCATGTCGGACAAGACGAGATCGGGGTAAATGGCTTTCAAGAGCGGCGCGATACGCCCCCCAACATCGCCGCCGGCACCAGTCAATAGAACGCGTTTCAAAGGTCATCTCCTTGGGGGCGGTGGGGCACTATGCGAGCCCCGCGAAACCTCGATCCCAGGCACCAAAGCGCAAGATGCCGGCCGGGGATAGCCCATCGCTGACAGAGTGGGCATCCGAAGGCTTACCAGATGCGTAGTCAAACCGGCACCGATTGTGTAGCAGTCGCGCGGAGACCAACGTTCATCCCTCAAACGCGCGGATCACTTCCATGTCTATCACTATGTATCAGGCCGCAGTGCCCGGCTTTGCACAGACCCTGAAAGCTCTGTCGGGCATGCTCGACAAGGCCGAAGCCCATTGCACCGCAAAGAAGATCGATCCATCGGCGATGACCGGTGCGCGGTTGATCGCTGACATGTTCCCGTTGGCCCGGCAGGTGCAGATTGCCTGCGATTTTGCCAAGGGGGTGACGGCGCGCCTTGCGGGTGCGGAGGTGCCGAGCTGGGAGGACAACGAGAAGACCATTGCTGACCTCAAGGCACGGATTGCCAAAACGATTGCGTTCGTCGAGGGCTTCAAACCGGCGCAGATCGATGGCTCGGAGGGCCGTGACATCGTGATCAAGATCGCCGGCAACCCGGTGACGTTCAAAGGCCAGCCCTATCTGCTGCACTTCGGGCTACCCAACTTCTATTTCCATACGGCTGCCGCCTATTCGATCTTGCGCGCCAACGGCGTCGATATCGGCAAGCGTGATTTCATGGGGCCCATGCCGGGGATGTGAGCGCCTGGGGGCAGACCCATGGGTGTGCCCCCAGACCGTTGACCGACAAAGCTATTCAAAGCGAGACCCGACCCAACATTGCGAGAGCCGCCGATGTCCGCCAAGTCGTCCCCATTCGCGCCCAAGAGCTTGCCGAAGATGCCCGTCATCGAGGGCGTACGTTTTGCCACGGCTGAAGCCGGCATTCGCTACAAGGGGCGAACGGACCTGATGGTGGCGACATTTGACCCCGGCACTGTGGCGGCAGGCGTGCTGACGCAGTCAAAAACCTGCTCGGCGGCGGTGACGTGGTGCCGGGACAGCTTGCAGAGTGCCGCTGCGCGGATCTTAGTCGTGAATTCTGGCAATGCCAACGCGTTCACTGGCCAAAAGGGCCGCGATGCGGTGGCCAAGACGGCGGAATTTGCGGCCAAGGCCGTCGGCGGGCAGACACATGAGGTCTACGTGGCCTCGACGGGCACCATCGGCGAGCCGATGGATGCGGGTAAGTTCGCACACTTGCTCGACGGCATGGCCAAATCCAGCAAGGCGGACGCCACGGAAGCGGCCGCGCGTGCGATCATGACAACGGATACCTACCCGAAGCTCGCGACACGTTCCGTGAAAATCGGTGGTGTGGATGTCCACATCAACGGCTTCTGCAAGGGTGCTGGCATGATCGCGCCCGACATGGCGACCATGCTGTGTTTTATCTTTACAGATGTGGCTATCGCGCAGCCGCTGCTGCAGCGGCTCGTCGCGGCACTGTCTGACCAGACGTTCAACTGCATTACGATTGATGGTGATACTTCGACCAGCGATACGCTCCTGGCATTTGCGACCGGCGCGGCAGCCAAACGTGGCGCGCCGATGATTGCCGATATGGCGGATGCCAACTGCGGCGCATTTGCCGGCGCGCTGCGCGACTTGATGCAAGACCTCGCGCTCCAGGTTGTGAAAGACGGTGAGGGGCTCTCGAAATTTGTCACTTTCCAGGTATGGGGTGCCGAGACGGATCGCGCCGCGCGCCGGATTGCTTTTTCCTGTGCGAATTCACCCATTCTGAAAACGGCCATTGCCGGTGAAGATCCGAACTGGGGCCGCGTGGTGATGGCGGTCGGCAAGTCAGGCGAAGCAGCGGACCGCGATAAGCTCTCGATCTGGTTCGGGCCGCACGTCGTCGCACGCAACGGCGAGCGGGCGGCTGAATACGTTGAGGCAACGGTGGCGGGCTACATGAAGGACCCGGAGATCGTGATCCGCATCGACGTCGGGGTCGGCGGCGGTGCCGCAACCGTGTGGACCTGCGACCTGACCCACGATTATGTCTCCATTAATGCTGATTACCGGAGTTGATACGATTGCTCCGAAAAGACGACGGTTTCTGCGCGCTCAGCGAGACACCGGAAGAGATAAATTAACGTTTGGCTGCGAGATTTGGCATGAGCACGGGCATTAAGACGATCCTCGTCGTGGCCTGCGCGCTGGTCGATGTCGATGGGCGTGTGCTGATTGCGAAGCGCCCGGAAGGGCGGCCGATGGCGGGATTATGGGAGTTCCCCGGCGGCAAGGTGGAGTTGGGTGAGACACCCGAGGTGGCCATGGTCCGCGAGCTCGCCGAAGAGCTGGGGATTGATGTCCAACCAGCGTGTCTCGCACCCTTCACGTTCGCAAGTCACACGTACGAGACGTTTCATCTGCTGATGCCCCTCTTCATTTGCAGGAAGTGGGGCGGCGAGGTGCGGCCGCGCGAAGGCCAGGAGATTGCCTGGGTTCGTGCCAAACGCCTGAGTGACTACGATATGCCCCCTGCCGACGTACCGTTGCAAGCGATGTTGCGCGATCTACTCTGAGCCTGCGCCTAACCGTGGAATTGAGACCGATCATGATTGCCTCGCATGCCGCCACCGTCCGCCGCTTTGCCGCTCGCTTTCTGGCTGACGACACCGGCGCGACCGCGATCGAATATGGCCTGCTCGCGTCATTGATGGCGCTCGCCTGCATTACCGCGTTCTCGCAAGTTGGCGGCGCTGGCGGCGGCGCGTGGGGCAACGTCGCAAACAAAGCCGGCAACGCGATGAAATGAACGCGTTGGCGTTCAACGCGTGCCATTGCTGACAGCCAGCATCCATCGCACCAATGCGGCGGCCGCGAGCGCGCCGGCGATCTGCGCTACAATGAACAGCGGGACGTGCCTTGGGTCGATACCCGAGAATGTCCGCGTCAATGCGCGCGCGATGGTGACCGCTGGATTGGCGAACGACGTCGAGGCCGTGAACCAATAGGCTGCCGTAATTGTCAAACCGACGAGCGCTGGCAAATGCACAGGCGCGAAACGCCGGCCGAGCAAAATCGTCATCAGCAGCATGAAAGTTGCTACGCCCTCCGACAGCCATTGTGCCGGCCCAGTGCGGGCGGTGGCAGACAGCTGCATCACCGGCAGGGCAAACATGGCGTGCGCGAGCCAGGTGCCGAGTACGCCGCCAGCAAGTTGCGCCAAGGTGTAACCGAGTGCCAGTCGTGCTGTTATTTCCCGCTGCAACGTCATCACACATGTGACGACGGGATTGAAATGGGCGCCGGACACGGGACCTAGCACGGTGATCAACACGACCAGGATGGCACCGGTTGCGATGGTGTTGCCAAGCAGGGCCAAGGCGACGTTCCCGCCGGCGAGCCGTTCTGCCATGATGCCGGAGCCGACAACTGTTGCCACCAGCAAAGCGGTGCCGAGGGCTTCGGCGGCGACCCGGCGCGAGACTGAAAAGGTGGTCATGCTTTGCCCCCGGCCCGTTGCCCAGTCGCGTCAATCACCACTTCGCCGTCTTCCTTGGTGAACGCGGCTTGCTGGGGACGCGGCAGGATTTTGAGCACGGCCTCGGACGGCCGGCACAGCTTCACTCCCAGTGGCGTCACCACAATCGGCCGGTTGATGAGGATCGGATGGGCGAGCATGGCATCGATCAACGCGTCATCGGTCAGGGCAGCATTGTCCAAGCCCAGTTCGGCGTAAGGCGTACCCTTCTCGCGGATCAGCGCACGCACGCCGCCGCCCATGCGCGCGATAAGTGACACGAGCATCGCGCGGCTTGGTGGCGTTTTCAGATATTCGATCACGTGCGGTTCGAGCCCGGCATTGCGGATCATCGCCAAGGTGTTGCGCGACGTGCCGCACTCCGGATTGTGGTAGATGATGATGTCCATGGCACTCTTGCTCTAGGGCCTAAGTCGATTGCTCGCGCTTCTAAAACAAAAACTCCTCGCGCGTCGCACTTTCGGGACGTTTTGCGAAAGTTTCGTGACAGGACCTCCAGCAAGTCGCGCTTCCAACGCTTGTCGCGCAGGATACCCATTTTGGCGGCATCTTTTTGATAAATGACGGCGGGCTGATTGCCCATCTCACGTTTGCATGTCGCCCGTTCCCCCGACCCTTGGTCCGGCCGGGTTCATCACGTGATATCGAGCGGGATACCAGCGTAGATTTCCGACAGCGGCAGGTTGACGTCCGTGCCAGGAATTCTCGCAGCGTCTGCCTCGGAGAACAGGCGCTCCGTCTCCCAGTGTCCATCAGCACCACGCGTGTAGACGAGAACGTCCATCAAGTCGGGGTCGATATGCACAATGGCGCGCAGGCTTGGATGGCGCATGTATTCGGGAAGCCTCTCGGTGCGGTCGTTTTTGCGGGTCGTCGGTGACAGAATTTCGAAGACGGCGATCGGATTTCGCGACTCGTATGTTTTCTTCGTCACCGGCGCGCATTCGATCGTCACGTCGGGACGACGGACGCGCTTAATGGCGGTGCGCGGCGCCTTGTCGGCGGTCGATGGGCGGCATTCCGTCCCGGCGAGTTGGTTCCCAAGAGCGATGATCAGATTAACCACAATGGCATCATGCGGATCGCTCGCACCGGCCATGGCGCGCAGAGGCACAGGAACACCGTCGACCAGCTCATAGCGGTCCTCCTGGGTTTCGCACCAGAGGTAGAACTCCTCGACTGTCATCAGCGATTGAGCTGCGTCAGCCATGGCCTTGTCCCGCATTCACCCGAGACGGCAGACTAACACACATCTGCCAGTCAGGTGACCTGCCCCTCAATGGTTGTCTCTTGGAATGCCCATCTTGGCGGCGACTTTTTGATACTTGACGGCGGGTTTGAGCACCATGCCGTGCGACAGCTCATCGACGATGCCACGCTGAATTTCCTGCCACGGCGTCTGGCTGGCGGGATATTTATAGCCACCGGCTTTGACGAGATCAGCGTGGCGCTGTTTGAGTTCGGCGTCTGAGATCAAAATGTCGGCGCTGCGCTTCTTGAGATCAATACGGACTTTGTCGCCGGTCTTCAAAATGGCGAGCCCGCCGCCGGTGGCCGCTTCCGGAGACGCGTTGAGAATTGACGGCGAACCGGAGGTACCCGACTGGCGCCCATCGCCGATGCAGGGCAGCGAAGTGATGCCGCGTTTCAGCAGGTAATTTGGCGCGCGCATGTTGACGACTTCGGCGGCACCTGGATAACCGATGGGACCAGCGCCGCGCATGAACAACAAGCAATGCTCGTCGATACCGAGTTTCGGGTCGTCGATGCGGGCGTGATAGTCTTCCGGACCGTCGAACACGATGGCGCGGCCTTCAAACGCCATCGGGTCTTTCGGGTTCGACAGATAGCGCTTGCGGAATTCTTCCGAGATCACTGACGCCTTCATGATGGCACTATCGAACAGGTTGCCCTTAAAGTTGAGAAACCCCGCCTGCGTTTTCATGGGCTGGTCGTAGGCCTTGATGACATTGCGATCGTCGCTGAGCTTGCCCTTGTTATTGTCGTAGAGCGTCTTGCCGTTGACGGTGAGAGCGGTCTTGTTGATCTTGCCCTGAGCAATCAGCTCGGCAACGACGGCTGGCACGCCGCCAGCGCGATGATATTCCTCGCCGAGGTATTCGCCGGCTGGCTGCATGTTGACCAGCAGCGGGATGTCGTAGCCGATTTTTTCCCAATCGTTGTTATCGAGCTCCACGCCGATGTGACGGGCAATGGCATTCAGATGGATCGGTGCGTTGGTCGAGCCGCCAATGGCGGTATTGACCACGATGGCATTTTCAAACGCTGCGCGCGTCAGAATGTCAGACGGCTTCAAGTCTTCGTGCACCATTTCGACGATGCGCTTGCCCGTCAGATACGCGATCTCCTGGCGGTCGCGATGCGGCGCGGGGATGGCTGCGCAGCCGGGCAGGCTCATGCCGAGTGCTTCGGCGAGGCTGTTCATGGTCGAGGCCGTGCCCATGGTGTTGCAATGCCCGGCGGACGGCGCGGACGACGCAACGAGCAGGTTGAAGCCCTTCTGGTCGATCTCGCCTTTGGCGAGCAATTCGCGCGCCTTCCAGACGATGGTGCCGGAGCCGGTCCGCTCGCCTTTGTACCAGCCGTTGAGCATCGGTCCCCCGCAGAGAACGATGGCGGGGATGTCGACCGTGGCAGCCCCCATGATCTGCGAGGGGGTGGTCTTGTCGCAGCCGGTGGTCAGCACCACGCCGTCCAGTGGGTAGCCGTAAAGCACTTCAACGAGACCGAGATACGCAAGGTTCCGGTCGAGGCTCGCGGTGGGACGCTTGCAGGTCTCTTGAATGGGATGCAGTGGGAATTCGAAGGCGATGCCGCCCGCCTCGCGGATGCCCTCGCGGACGCGTTCTGCGAGGACCAAGTGGTGACGGTTGCAGGGCGACAGATCAGAACCTGACTGCGCGATACCGATAATCGGTTTACCCGACTGCAGTTCGTCGATGCTGAGGCCGTAGTTCATCGTGCGCTCAAGGTAGAGCGCCGTCATATCGACGTTGTCGGGATTGTTGAACCAGGCAGCGGAACGAAGGGCGCGTTTTGTGGCGGCGGGCTTTTTGGGCATGGCGGTGGAATCCCCCGGAGTGCTGGTGCAATTGGTCACCAGCATAGCGCGGTATGCCGCAGTAGGAAGAGCTTTATGTGATTTCAATCTTCAGAGCAGGTCGGGAGATTCGTCGATGGTCAGTCCGGCCTGTTCGATGATATCGACGAGGGTTCCACGCGGAATGTCTTTGCCCTTATGGATCGCAATCGTCGTTGCCCGCGAAGGGCTATTTCGGGACACACGCTTTTTTTAGCCCCCATTTCAAGCCGCGTGCCGTGGGGGCCTGCCCCGCGGGCGTAGCGTCATGGTGCGGCCCGTCAGCGCTTCGAGTTTGGAAATGAACCCCGCCCCACCCAACGGCAGACCTGTTGCTGCATGCCGGCGCTGTTCTCCAATCCCCTCATCACTCAGGTTTCCAGCCAGGAACTCAGCCCACATTTGCTCGTGCGTCCGCTCGCCGCGCTTCGGATCGAAGCCATGTGTCGCTTCATCGAGCGGCTTTGGCCAAGGCGGCCCTTTGATAAGCGCATCAGCACACCCACGCATATGCGCCGGAGCACTGGACCAAGGCCATTGATCCGCCGATTCTGCCAGCGCCGCGCGCACCGGATTGAGCTCAACGTAGCGGACGGCGGCCAGACAGTGCTCGTCATCCATCGGAAAGGAGTTGAACCGCCCTTGCCAGAGATACCCTCGCCAGCCATTGCGCTGGTTGACTGTCCACGAATACTTCTGGTGCGCCGGGGCCAGGGCGCGCACCAGTCCGCCTTCGTCGGCCGGCTTCAGGATCAGGTGCACGTGATTTGGCATCAGGCACCAGGCCAGCACTTCCACCCCAGCATTCCGACAGGACAGCGCCAGTTCATCCCGATAACGCCCGTAGTCGGACGCATCGAAGAAAACCTTCATGCGCCGATTGCCCCGCTGTGTGACGTGGTGGGCGAGACCGGGAATGACGACGCGGGCAACTCTGGACATATAAGGAACATAACATGATCTAAAAGGCGTTGCAAGCTGATGTTTCGAGTTGATGGAAAGCACGGCTTTGCCGTAGCTCCAGTGTGCACGTGCGCTGAAAAATGCGTGTGTCCTCAATTAAGCTGTCCTCAATTAAGTACAGCTTCGCCGAAAGCGGCCATCATGCGCTTCGACAAACCGGCACGGCGCTTCAATTCGTCGGCGGGCAATTCGTTTGCAGGTATATTCGGAGTTGTTGATTCGGCAACTGCGCCGTTGGTTAACGGTGTACCGTTTGCGGTTGTTGCGGACACGTCATCCCTCCAAAACGTTGAAAACAGTGCGTTTTGTAAACCATCGCGCACAGAGTACGAATGGTTAACGTAAACTATGGTTGCCGCGTTGCCGCGTGTACACCATCTTCGACCATAATTTTTGATTGCAACAAAACAGTTTGGCCGCTTAGCCTCAGATCACCCCGCAGGGGAATGATAGTCTGTTGACTGAACGACACAGAGCATTGACGGGAGGATACAGGGAAAATGACGAACCTACACTGCGCATATATGTCGGTAGCAACCCCATGCAGAGCAAGCCCCATCGCAATTATCGAGTTTGTCCCGAGTAATCATACTGCTCCCAAATAGTGATACACTCGCAACAATTGTCGAAGCTCTTCTGTGTAAACCACTCACGGCCTCAAAAATGAACGCCAGCTATTTGATACCGTTTGATGATGGGTTCTCCGCCATCGACGAGGTAGTTCAAAGCATGGTGGCCAATAAATTTCATCGAGATGAAGTTAGGCGAATAATGAAATTAAACAATCTACGAGAAATTTCCAGTCTACGCCTAAGCCAACCAACTCCCAATCCAAGCGGGCTCGACTCTATACTGATTTTAGACGAATACGAACACCCAATGCCTGTCGCCGGGTTTTGGAGGCGCGCAATGAATATTTGGATGCGCAGGTCATACATTCTTCGATTTTTTTTTAACGCCGAAAGCATTCTAATCTTGGCTAATACCAAATACAAATCACCGCCGCTGTGATTTTGGAGAAAATCAATGCCATTCATCACAGTCAAGCTTGCACCAATTGATGACACTTTCAGCGTTTATAATCATTTAGTTCTATACTACGATGGCCCATATAACAACTCACCGGCTTGGCAAACACTCGAAGGCATGCCCAGCAAGCGCGGTGCGGCAAGCTCAGACACCACCAATAGACTGGTCAAAGCTACTGGAACGGAAATTAGTCCAACGACACCAGGGGATTATATCCTTGCGCAAGGCGCAAACTTGCAGCAGCAGTGGAATGCTATTGGTAGCGCTGCGGACAGCATCAGCGGGCAATTCGCCTACAATTCTTACAACTTATCGATCATTTCCACGGTCACTCCGGCACTTAACTCAAATTCATTTGTTGCTTCGGTCCTTTATTGGGCAGGAATTTCACTCCCATCGGACATCAGCGGCACTGTTTTGAATTATGGCAGCGCTCCTGGCATTCAGACGCTTCTCGGCACGCAGGCCGACGATAGCATGTCAACTATTCAGCAATTTGTCAATATTTATGGCGGCAAAGGGGCAGATTCTATAAGCGGCGACAACCGCAACAACTCGCTTTTTGGCGGCCTTGATAATGATCTCATAAGCATTTCGACTGGCAGCGACGTCATACATGGCGGTCAATCCGATATTGCGTATCAGCTTGACGGGAGTGACCGTTACGATGCTTCTAGCATGACGTCAGGCATCACCATCACTAGTCAAAAACTTCCTTTCAGCAACAACAGGCAACACATTGACCCAGATTTTTATGTTTTGAAAATCGCATCGGGCATTGATCGCCTTTATTCGATAGAATATTTGCGAAATACGCCTCTCAAGGACAAATTCGTCCTTGACCCAGACGGCGTGCTGGGCCCTCCGCAGTTTGAACCGCTTCCACCATCAGGGGGGGGGAACATTCCCCCGGCGCTCTTCGATCCTTCTTGATGGCGGAGACCAACAACAGGAAAATATTGTCGTTGCGGGCCCGCCGCCGGAAATATACGCTGGCGACCTAATTGACTTTAGAATGGCCAAAAGTGGGGTGTATGTTGGTAGTATTGCTGTAAACGGTGCTGACGGAGGTGACACCGCTCGCGACCTCGGTGTGGAGGCCTACAATACTCTTGATGCAGTACAGCAGTTTGCATTGTTCGTGTTTAATTTAATCATCCCTGTTGGATCAGCGTCTGGTCGTGGTCTTGTTGATCCCACTGGATTGCGTTTTACAAACTACGAGCATCTGATTGGCTCATCAAAAGACGATGTTTTTGGGCTCTGGAAGCTCAACCCAGGTGAAGAATTCGGGACACACGCATTTTCGCGGCTAATTCGTTGTGCGAAAATGCGTGTGTCCCGAATTGACCAGGTTCGCCTTATGCGCGCCCTGCGCACCAATTTTTACAAGGGGAATGACAAAGAAGTTTGCATTGTTCGCAGCTGGGCTGGGTCTCGTGTTCGCCGGTGCTGCAATGGCGCCAAATGCGGCCTTTGCCCAAGGCACCTGCCATGGCACCAGCTGAAGTGCGGAAAGCACGTGCAAACGTGGCGGAACGGATGCGGCTGGCAGCGCTGCGGCGCGCAAGCAGTGCCTGCAGACTGGGGTCTTTACCAACCCGCGCACCGGCAGAACTTTCAGCGGCATCTGTAAGAACTGAGCGATCGTTCGGTCGCGCGCCAGTTGATGCGGCGCGGATCCATCGATCCGCGCCGCTTTTCGTTCTCAATCGCGCTGGAGGTACGGACACGGCCGCCGCTCGCCACCGTATGTCGTGTACATGCCGGTCCGCCATTCGAACGACTTGAAGTAGCGGGCGCACATCTCGCGCGGATCGCCGCGGAAGTCCTCGGGATAGTAGTAGGGGCCACTGTAGGCATACGTGTCGTAGTACGCGCCGCGTCGGGGCAAGTAGGACTGGCTGTAGATAATGCTGCCGGCGAGAATACCAGCACCGATGCCGAGACCGATATATGGGCCCGGTCGGCGCCAAACATTGCCGCCACGGTAACCGCCATAAAAGCCGCCGTAGCCACGACGGTATTGCACCTGCTCGGCGAGGGGAGCCGTGTGCACTTGCACGACTGACACGGCCACACCGGCGGGCGCTGCATGGGCGAGGTTGCCGGCAAGGCCGCTGACGGCCAGCACCGCGCCAATTGTAAGGGATCGTAGGGGCATGGATCGAAAGGTCATGGATCGGGCTCCAGTTTCAGCACTGCCCAGATTCAGCACTGTGTGGCGTGTCTGTGGGGCTTGAACGCACAGCAGATCGTACATCCGTCGCTTTTGCACTCTGTCCAGCCCGCACAATGTGGGCAAGTTGAGGCCGAAAGGTTCGCAAAAACGGTACCCTCACTGGCGTTTCATGTCGCGCACGGCGGCCGCAGCAACGGCGGTTGCGGCAACAGTGCCGTCGGCGAGGCGGAGGGTGCCGGCGAGATGGGCTGTGTCTCGCCCGAGGCGAACGACGTCTCCACGCACCGTGACGCGGCCGAAGCCGACGGGTTTCAGGAACGTCACGGTCAGCTGCAGGGTCGGCACGAATTTAGTGAAGCCGCTGTGGATTGAAGCAGCGACGCCCATGGCATCGTCGAGCATGGCGGTAACGAAACCGCCCTGGACGTTGCCCATGGGATTGGCGAACTCGGCGCGCGGCGTGAAGGCAATTTCTGCCCAGCCATCGGCGACCGAAAAATCCAGCATCTCAAAGCCCATCAGCCGCGAGGCCGGCGGGGCCTGATCCCGATCGGCAAAGTGGCTGCGCATTTGGGCTTCGGTCAATGACATGGCGTCCTTTCGCTGTATGGCTACGAAAAAGTTAAACAACGTCTTGGAATTTCACACTTTTGTAACAATTGCCAGGTATGGTACTGGAATGAAGGGTCGCACCGCGGCTTCCAGCCAGTCTTTCTGGCAAGGGGGCCTCAGGAAGCGGCCCTTTATAGGTTCTGGGACGCCTTCAGGCATCCGTCAGATGCCGGAATTCGGCGATCACCTGGGTGTAGACGTCGCGCTTGAAAGGCACGATGAGGCGCGGCAGGTCGGCCATGGGTGCCCAGCGCCATTCAACAAACTCGCGCTCCTGACCAGGCGGGGCAATGTCAACTTCGGCATCGTCGCCGGTGAAACGGATGGCGAACCAGCGCTGCAGCTGCCCGCGATACTTGCCACCCCAGATAGTGCCGACCAGCTCAGCCGGCAGGTCGTAGGGGTACCAGTGGGCGCTTTCGGCCAGGATGGCGGCGGATTGGATGCCGGTTTCTTCGGCGAGTTCACGCATGGCGGCTGTTGCCGGTGCTTCGCCCTCGTCGATGCCGCCCTGCGGCATTTGCCAGAAGTTCGACAGGTGACCTTGATTGGGCGAACCCACGCGCCGTCCAACCCAGACGTCGTTGCGAGCGTTCAGCAGCATGATCCCGACGCACGGACGATAGGGCAGCGTGCTCGGGTCGATGGGCATGAGCAGAAGCTCCTTGGGGCGGCTTGAAACAACATTGGGCGCCGTGGGGCGCCCAATGGGACTACTGGCAAGAGGTAAAGGGGCTTACTGCTTCTTTTCTTCCGGCTTGGCGTCGGCGGGCTTGGTCGCGCTCTCGGCGACCGGTGCCGGCAATGTCACTTCGCCACGGATCAGTTTCAGCGCATACTGGAGCTGCTGATCTTTTTCTGGTTCTTTCGGCACGTAAGCCGAGGAGCCCGACTCTTCTTTCTCTTTATCCTTTGCCGCGTCGCCGCGGAGATGGCCCTTGAGGCTGGCTTCGCCACGGGGCTTTTCAGCGACGGTCTTGGGTTTCAGTTCCGGCGGCAGTTCGTTCTCGATCACGATATCCGGATCAATACCCTTGGCCTGGATGGAGCGGCCAGCCGGTGTGTAGTAGCGCGC
>JANNEU010000105.1:0-2753 GCA_031379035.1 Hyphomicrobiaceae bacterium
CGCAATTCTGCTGCCGGTGATCTTTGGGCTCGTGCCGCCGGCACATGCGGCTCGTATCTGCAAAGATGGCTATGCGACCTATACTGGAAGTGCGCCGGCCGCTTCCAGATCTGTTGCAGAAGCAAATGCGGTTCGCGCCTGGCGGCGCGCTGGATCAGCACTCTCCAAAGATGGTGTCCCGCCGGCTAACGTCCGTTGCGTCCAAGAAAAGACGGATGGCACATGGCGATGTTTCGTCCGAGCTGGCCGCTGCGCGTCAGTTTAGTCACTTCACGCCAACGGCAGTTCTGCTCCCCGTGTCAACGACAAGATATCGGCAAGCGCCAGGTCCGTCCGCTGCTACCAACTGCAGAAACTCAAGGAACAAATCTGGACCGGTCGCACCGGGTCATCCGACCGTCAATTTTGACTGCAACTACCCATCTACAACGTCAGCTTAGGCACCGGTCGCCTCGGTTTCAACACGTCCACACCCCCATCACCCCACCACCCCCCTCTCCCTCAACCCCGCAATCTCCCCCGCGCTCAACCCCACCTCCCCCAACACCGCGTCCGTATGCTCGCCCAGCGCCGGTGCGGGCTTCGCCGGCGGCACATGCGCACCAGCCAAGGTGAACGGCACTGCCAAGCCCAACGGCATGGCCGGATTGTCCGTCACCACCACGGCCCCACTCGCGCGTGCCTGCTCGTCTTCCAACAGATCGGTCAGCCGTCCAATCAAGCCAACCGGCAACCCGTGCGCCGCCAGCCGTTCGCGCCAATGCGCCCACGTCTCCCGCGCAAAAATCGGATCAAGAATGGCCACCAGCGCCGCTGAATTTTTCCGCCGGTTCGCGCTCGTGCTGAACCGCGCATCGCTCGGCAAGTCCGGCTGCCCGATCATCGCGCACAGCGGCTCCCAACCCTTGTCTTCCAGCACGATCGTCAATTGCATCCAGCGGTCATCCGCCGTGCGATAGGGATTGGTCAGCGCATTACGCGGCCGGTCGCGCGGCGGCCGTGGCGGCAACACGCTGCCCAACAGCGCCGCCTGCGCACCAACCCCGTTCGACCACAACCCATTCGCAATCAGCGAACTCGACACCACGGTTCCAACGCCAGTTGTCTGCCGCTGAAACAACGCCAGCATGATCCCGCCGAACAAGCTCATCCCCGAGGCGCGGTCCCCCTGCGCTGGCTGCGCCACCCCCGGCGGCTGCCCTTCGTAGCGATTGCAATCGAGCAACCCCGACCGCGCAAAGTAGGCCGTTGAATCAAACCCGAGCTGGTCCTTGTCCGGCCCCTCTTCGCCGTAGCCCGTGAACGACGCGTAAATCAGTCGTTTGTTCAGATGGCGCACATGCTCATAACCCGCCTTGAGCCGCGCCCGCACGTTCGGCGGATAGTTGGTGATCATCACGTCCGCGTCGGCGATCAGCCGGTAGAGCACCTGCTGCCCCTCGCCGGTTCTGAGATCAATCACGATCGATCGCTTGCCGCGACTGTCCATCTCCCAGGGATAGTTGACTTCGCTCGGCGGATAACTGGCGATCTGCCGGATCGAGCGGTTGGGATCGCCCGTGCCCGGCGGCTCCACCTTAATGACGCTCGCGCCATAGTCCGCCATCACGGTGGCGGCCACCGGCGCCGCAATAAACGACGCCACGTCGAGAACTTTCAAACCCGCCAGCGGCAGGGCCAGCGGTTGGGGAAGCGAAGCAGTATCAGTCATCAAGCGCGCACCAGATCAAGAGCAGCAGACACCTCAACCGTCCGCTGCCAAGGCACGCCGGTCAAGAGTGAACCCAACGATGGAGCGTGCGATCTGTAGGGCGACACCTCTCCGCCGCACGACACCGCCCTGCACTGGTGGGTTACGGCGCTGAAGAGCGCCTAACCCACCCTACAGATCGCGCCCTGCATCGATGGCAAACACCCGCTGAAACCCACCCGTCTTTTCAGCCAGATACTGCGCGAAATCGTAGTTCGGCCGCTCCAGATGGCTGAGAGGCCCCGCGCGCGATGCGGCAGCAGACACGCCGCGAAACACCCGCTCGGTGCAGCCGCGGTCTTCGACATTCACTTTGTCCAAAAGCTGTTTGAGTTTGGCGAAATGCGCTTGGGCCTCATCTGATTGCGCAAACTCCGGTGCCATTCCGCCGCCGAACACGATGTGCACCTGGCCAACGCCCTTGGGATGCAGCGAGAGATACCAGAAATACCCGGGCGTCAGCGTCACCAGCATACTCGGATAAACAGCCAGCAGAAACGTCGTCCGCCGCCGGTCGCCCTTCATGCGTGTGTTGGAGGGATGCGCCAGCGCGATTTTCAGCGAGTCGTCCTTCAGCAGCGTGTGATAGTTGAACGTCTTGAGACCCGGCGGGCAATCCATATCCTCCAGCCGCGACAACCCGCCGATGGTGCCAGCGTGGCACCTCGGCAGATGATAGCTCTCCATGAAATTTTCCGCGAGGATCTTCCAGTTGGTGTCCCACACGTGGGTCTCCCGGAACGTCTCGGTGTAGTTCTCCATGCCGTAGTCGTCGATCAGCCCTTGCACCTCCGAGAGCTGCTCCGCCACCGGGGCCGCGTCTTTGTTCAACGTCACCATGATCCAGCCAAGCCACTCCTCACAGCGAACCTCTGGCAGCCGGTAGCTGTCTTTGCAGAACGCATCGTTGAGGTGCATCGCCGGCGCGTGCCGCAACGTGCCGTCCAGATTGTAAGTCCAGGCATGATAGGGGCAGACGATCACGCTGGTGTTGCCGGAGCCC
>JANNEU010000110.1:0-10934 GCA_031379035.1 Hyphomicrobiaceae bacterium
AACACCAACTTCGACGATAGCGCCGGCTTGAAGACGATGGTCGACAAGTGGACATCGCTTTATGCCGCGACCAGCGAGATGCATGACAAGGTCGAATACGCCAAACTGGCCGGAGACAAGCAGGTGTCCGCGCGCGGCATCGAAGTGGGCCATATCTTCTATTTCGGCACCAAATACTCCGAGCCGATGAAAGCATCCGTTCAGGGGCCGGACGGTAAGCCGGTGACAGTGCACATGGGGTCTTATGGGATCGGGCCGACGCGCGTCGTCGCGGCCGTCATTGAGGCGAGCCACGATGCGAACGGCATCATCTGGCCGGTGCCGCTGGCGCCGTTCGAGGTCGGGCTGATCAATCTCAAGGCTGGCGACAAGGATTGCGACGCCGTCTGCAACGACCTTTACACCAAGCTGGAGCGCGCGGGCCTCTCCGTGCTGCTCGATGACACCGACGAACGCGCCGGCGGCAAGTTCACGACCATGGATCTGATAGGCTTGCCGTTCCAGCTCATCGTTGGCCCTAAAGGCGTGAAAGCCGGCGAGGTCGAGATCAAGGAACGTAAGACCGGCGAGCGCGTCACATTGCCGATGGATGCCGCCATCCGCCGCTTGTCTGATCTCGTCTCGGCGCGTCGCACGTTGGCTTGAACGGAGAGCGCATGGGTACCCTGGCGCTTGCCTGTCTCGCTGATGCGATGGCCCTTCCGGTGATCGGTGCGGACATCACGGTGCTCGACGTGGGCGGCTATTCTTCGGCGGGAGACGGTGGTCACGGCCGCTGGCTGGCAAGCGTTGGGGCACCCGATCCCATGCACGCGGCGGGGTGCCGTCACATCGCCAGCCGCTGGTTTCAGATGCAGGCTGGTGCCTTTGTCGATCCCCGTGCGCTGGGGGCCCTGGGAACGGGGCAAGGCAACGATACCGCGCCGATCCAGGAGGCGATAGCGCTGGGGCGCGGCCTGCAGTTTTCGCCCGGAGTCTATCCAGTCAAGAACGTGCAGCTTGATCGTCCGGTGACGCTGCGCGGACAGAGTGGCGTGGTGATCACGGCTGCTGATCTCGCCGACCGGTCAGATACGAACATTCTGTTCCACATTACTGCCGACGACTGCACGGTCGAAGGCTTCGCCTTTCGCGGTGAAACGACTGATGTTCCCGATGTCATGCCGGCACCGTTCTCGCACATCCTGGTGGCGCGGAAGGCGGCTGGCTTTGAGGCTGCGCCGCATCGGGCCGACTTTGATCCCATCGCTTATCAGCCGGTCGCCCGTGTGCGCATTGCCCACTGCACGTTCTATGGCGGTGAGCGTGCTTGCGCGTCGGCGATGGTTGATGACGCGACCTACGAAGACCTGACCATAGAGAAGCCCGGCAGCTGGGGGCTGGCTGTTTGGGCCGGCGGCCGGCGCGTCATCATGCGCGGTATCCGTGTGCGCGATTGCGGATCCAACGAGGGGATCAAGTTCGGCTATCGCGGCTCAACGCGGCCAGCTGAAGAAATCATCCTCACCGACTTCATCGTATCGCGCTGTGGCTGGCTGCACAAAGATCCAGCCAATCGGCAGGAAGGCGTCGACCTGCTCTTTGGGGCCGCGCGCAAGGTGATTGTCGCCAACGGCATCATCGATGATTGTGCCAGCGGTGGCATGGAGCTCAAAACGCGGCGGACGCCGCTGGAGCCCGATGTTTATCAAAACATCTCTATTTCCGATCTCGTGATCCGCAATACGGTGCCCGCCAAAGGCATCTCGCTCAATTGGACATTGCCAAAGGGCACCGCGGCCGATCCCTGGGATAAGGCGGGGCAGGTGTCGATTGCGAATTGCCGGATCACCTTTGATCTGCCGAAAACGGATGCGCCGCCGCACACAGGTGCGGCCGGTGTGCGCGTCGTCGGCTGGTCGGATGTGACACTGTCGGGCGTCGTGGTGCATGGCGGCACCGTCGGTTTCGGGATCAGTTCAGAAGCCGCGCCGGGCCATGCCGCGCGGCGCGTCTCCATCATGGGATGCCGCGTGGACGGCGCTTTCTACGGCATTTACATGCCTGCTGGCGTTGTTGACGATCTGGTTATCTCCGGGTGCGAGATCGCCGCACTCTCGTCGGGTATCTTGAACGGGGGCGCAGCCAGCACGGGCCTGCGCGTTGTCCATTCGCGTATCCGGCAGACGGCACCGATGGCCGCTGGCATTCGCGGCACTGGGATCGACGTGCGTCGCACCAATGCCATGCGTATCGAGCACAGCATTATCGAAGCGCAGAAGATTGCCGTCTATGTGCTACCTGACGCCGCGCCGGGGGCGGTGACACGGGACAATTGGGTCGTCGCAAGCACTTTGCGATTGGGACACGCGAGCGACAATCAGGTGTTCCTGCGCGTGGATGCGGGCGAGGACATGACGTTGGCGTCATCGATCCTTATGGGGCCGGAACGGGCACCTGTGATGCTGTTGGCTCCGGGCGTCACTTGCAACGACATTGCCAATCAGCGATTGGTCACCAAACTTTGAGGCGGCGATGAGCCGCGCCAGGGTTGCAAGCCGTTGCCGCTCCTACCGGCGTCTGTGACGTGTTTCAGCGGGATTTGTAGCGCGCTGAACGGCGGCAACGGGCTTCGGCGAGGGGCCGCATGGCGTCGCGCGCCGCGGGGCCGGTGTCGACCGGGCGGTTGAACTGGTCGCGTGGTTCAAGCGGCGTCGCGTCCCAGGCTTCCATACATTCGGTGATGGCCGCCTCGATGGCTTCTTCGGAGCTGGTGGACACCGTCTTCACGCGCTGCGGGGCTGCACGCCACTCATCGGACGCACGGGCGATGCCGGGGTCTAATCGGCTGCGCGACACGGAACTAAAAGTACCGTTGGTATCGCCCCTGAACGCGAACCCCACGATGAGAGGGATCGCGAGCCCGACGATCCAGCGGATCATCATGACTTGCAGGAAGAGTGCACCGAGAAGGTTCATGGCAGTGTATCCGAAATGCCGCGATTCAGGGCCGTGGCAGGAGCACACACTACGTTTGCGGCCCTAAAATTAGGGTTGATTGTTCGCTGCACTTCGGTTGCCGTGTGTGCCAGTTTGGGGCGTATCTGATAGATTGCCGCGGTTGCGGGCACCAGTTTGCCGCAGTTGCCATGTAGCCGCTGGACGGCGGAGGCTGGGTGGGTCAAAGCCGACGCGGGTTCGATGTGATTCCAGCGCGATTGCAGCACGATGCCGGCACGACTCCGGAGACCAGGGGAGACAGCGCAAATGACGGCAACGACTTTAGCGGTGACGAACGACCGCACCGCCGGAGTGGCTGGTTCTGCCATCGCAAACACGCGATCGACGGGCCTGTTTGCCCCGTTTGAATGGCTGCTGGCCATGCGTTATCTCAGGGCGCGCCGCAGCGAAGGGTTCATCTCCGTTATCGCGGGGTTTTCGTTTCTCGGCATTATGTTGGGCGTGGCTACCTTGATCATCGTGATGGCCGTCATGAACGGCTTCCGGAAAGAATTGGTCGGCAAGATCCTCGGGCTCAACGGCCACATCATCGTCAATCGTATCGACAAGCCGTTTGAGGATTACGACGCGGTCGCTGCCAAGCTTCGGGAGATTGGTGCGGTGCGCGCGGTTATTCCGTTGGTGGAAGGCCAGGTGATGGCCTCGACACCGGCGCAGGCCACCGGCGGCAATGTGCGCGGCATGAGCGAGGCGAGCCTCAAGTCGCTGAAGCTGATTTCGGCAAATATCCGGGATGGAACTTTGGACGGCTTCGACACCCAAGTCGGCATCGCCATCGGCACCCGGCTGGCCGAGAACCTGCGTGTTGGCGTCGGCGATGGCGTGACACTGCTCGGCCCGCGTGGCGCCTGCACGCCCTTTGGCTGCATGCCGCGCACCAAGACCTATCCGGTCGCCGCCATCTTCGAGATGGGCATGAGCGAGTACGACCGGATCATGATCTTTATGCCACTAGAGGAGAGCCAGAAGTTCTTCTCGCGCGACAAGACGGTCGATGCGGTCGAAGTGGTGACGGACGATCCCGAGACCGTCGACCAGACCAAGTCGGCAATGCGGGCATTGGCGATGCCGGGCATTCACCTTTCAGACTGGAAGGCGCGCAACGAGACTTTCATCCGTGTTCTCGATGTCGAGCGCACCATGATGTTTATCATCCTGTCGCTGATTATTGTTGTCGCGGCGTTCAATATCATCTCGGGTCTGATGATGCTGGTCAAAGACAAGGGCCGTGACATTGGCATTCTTCGGACCATGGGGGCTACAAAAGGCGCGGTGATGCGGGTGTTTCTCATCACCGGCGCGGCTATTGGTGTCGTTGGCACGCTGGCGGGGTTCGTGTTGGGTGTTGTGTTCACACGCAACATCGAAGAAGTGCGGCAGTTCGTGATGTGGGCTACGGGCCGCACTGTGTTTGAGCCGAGCGTCTACTACCTCACGCGGATGCCAGCTGCCATGGACCCCACCGAGACAGCGATGATCGTTCTAATGGGCTTGCTGCTGGCAGTGCTGGCCACGCTGTATCCGTCCTGGCGGGCTTCGCGGCTCGATCCGGTCGAAGCGCTGCGGTACGGGTGAGGATTGCAATGCAAGACAGCGAACACCCCTTGCCGCCTGAAGCGTCCCATGGGCACACGGGACAACCGATCCTGCGGCTCGACCAGTTGACGCGCGTGTTCAAGCAGGGCGAGCGCGAGATCCGCGTGCTCGACGACGCCTCCGCTGATCTGTGGCAAGGCGAGGCGGTGGCGCTTGTCGGGCCTTCAGGTGCAGGGAAATCAACGCTCCTGCATGTCGCGGGGCTGCTTGAAACGCCGACCGGTGGCCGGGTGATTGTGGCAGGACAGGATTGCACGGGCTTTGACGACAATGCGCGCACAGCTGTGCGGCGCACCGAGATGGGTTTTGTCTATCAGTTTCATCAGTTGCTGCCGGAGTTTTCGGCGGTGGAGAATGTGGCAATGCCGCTGATGATCCAGGGTTTGCCGCGGCCGGCTGCTACGGCGCGCGCTAAAGAGCTGCTCGCTGCGGTCGGACTTGAAAAGCGCTTTGACCATCGGCCTGCGCAGTTGTCGGGCGGCGAGCAACAGCGCACCGCCATCTGCCGCGCATTAGCACCGCAGCCGAAGTTGTTGCTCGCCGACGAACCAACGGGCAATCTCGATCCGGAGACGAGTGAGGCGGTGTTCAGTGGATTGATCGAGCTGATCACGACCACGGGGGTGGCGGCGTTGATTGCGACGCACAACATCGAGCTTGCGCGCCGCATGCATCGCACGCTGCGGCTGGCCAATGGCAAGCTCGTCGAGCTGCCGCGCGGCGCTGCTTAACGCTTCGCGCGGAGGCGGTCGAGAAGATCCAGAGTGGGGTAGCTGTCGGCGGGCAGGCCGACCGTGAGCTGGGCTTGCCGGATGGCGGCGCGGGTGGCGTAGCCAAGTTTGCCATCAGGTTCGCCGACGTTGTGGCCGGCGCGATTGAGGGCTGTTTGCAGGTCTTTGATCGATTCCGGCGGGAGCTGTGTTGCTGGCGATGGTCCACGGCTCAGCGCCGGTGCGCCTTCGAGGCGGGTGGCGAGATAGGCGGCGGTGACCGCGTAGTTGAGCGACTGGTTCCACTCCGTGAAGATCTTGAAGTTTGGGTAGGCTAGGAACGCCGGACCGCCGCGGCCTTGCAGCAGGACGAGGGAAGTCTCAAGCGGGCCAGCGTCGAGCGGCTGGCCGTTGACCTTGGTCACACCGGCTTTGGTCCAGGCGGCGATAGGCTGCTTGACGTCGAGGCCGGCCTTTTCCCAGGTAAGGTTTGTGGGAACCCGTACTTCGACCAGCCAGGGCTGCCCGCGCGTCCAGCCGAGTGATTTAATGAAGTTGGCAGACGAACCGATGATGTCGGGCGGGCTCTTGAACAGGTTGCGCTTGCCGTCACCATCGTAATCGACGGCGTGCTTGACGTAGTGCGACGGCAGGAGTTGCGTTTGGCCCAGCTCTCCGGCCCAGGAGCTGATCATTTCCGACGGCACGAGATCGCCGCGATCAATAACCTGCAGGGCTGCGAGCAGCTCTTCGCGGAACATCTCGCCGCGACGGCAATCCCAGCCGAGGGTGGCGAGTGAGCGCAGCACAGGACGCTTGCCGATCCCAGAACCGAAGTCACTCTCAAGCGCCCAGAAGGCGGTTATGATGGCGGCAGGCACGCCGAAATCGGTCTCCGCGCGCTGGAATGTGCCGGCGTGTTGTTTCATCTTCATCTGGCCGGAGCTGACGCGGTTCTGCGTAGCGAGCTTGGCCTGGAAGTCGAGAAACGCCTGGGAGAAAAAGCTTTGTCCGCGATCAATGCGGATGATGTCGCGATCCTCGGTCAGGCCGTCGAGGGCGAGCGTAAGCGTTTGAGGTTTGACGCCACGTTTGAGCGCATCCTGGCGGACGCCGCCGAGCCATTTGTCGAAGGGGCCGGACGTATTCTGACAATTGGCTGGCTTGGCTGGAAATTTTTTGGCGGGGTCTTCAGCGGTGGCTGTGTTGGCCAGTAAGAGTGCTGTAGCAAGAGCAAAGAGCGGTGGGGCAAGAAAATTCGAACGCGGCATGGGTCAACGATCCTAGCTGGGCGTGAGGCGATACGGTTCTCACCTGCAATGACCGGCGTGGCATGGTCAAGGCGGCATGGTGGGCGGGATGCGCGGGCGGTTGAGGCAGTCAACACGGCCCGCAGAACAGCAAAGGCCCCACTCGTTGGAGCAGGGCCTCGCTTAGCTGATCGAACCGTCAGATGATCAATCGCGGCTGCCGGTGAGGGAAAGCAGCGACTGGAACATGTTGATGAAGTCCAGGTAGAGGTTCAGTGCACCCATGATGGCCGACTTAGCCATTACGCCGCTGTCGTGAGCGACGGCATAGAAGCCATCTTTGATGTTCTGCGTGTCATAGGCAGTCAGACCCGAGAAGATCAGGAGGCCGATTGCCGAGATGGCAAACTGCATCGCAGACGACTGGAAGTAGATGTTGACGAGGCTGGCCAGGATGAGACCGACCACACCCATGATCAAGAAGGAACCCCAACCGGACAGGTCACGCTTGGTAGTGTAGCCCCAGAGGCTAAGTGCGCCAAAGGCTGTTGCCGTGATGAAGAACGTCTGCGCAACCGACTGACCGGTGTAGCGCAGCAGCAGCGTGGACATCGATGCACCCATGACGGCGGCGAACAGCCAGAAGCTGATCTGTGTCGCAGCCAAGCTCATTTTGTAGACGCGGAAGGACAGGAAGAACACGAAGGCGAGCGGTGCCAACGCGACAACCCACATCAGCGGCGTGCCGTACAGCATTTGGCCGAACGGGGTGAGCATTTTGTTGCCCATGCGGCCAACAGCCTGCGCCTTGTCCGTGGTGACGGCGAGCGAGCTGATCAGGTAGGCGACGCCACCCGTCAGTGCTACGCCACCGGCCATGTAGTTATAGACGCTGGTCATGTACCGGCGCAGCGCCTGATCCATGGTGGCAGCGCTGTCGGCTGTGTAGCTGCCTGTTGCGTAATTTTTGTCGAACTGGGCCATGGGCGTGTATTCCCCTCTTGGGTTGATCGATCTCGGCCGACTCGAACCGCCGCGGTTCCCGGCTTCTGAAACAGTATGGCCAGATGTATAGGCCGATTTCAAGTCTCAGTGCCGACTTGGGATAGAAGTAGTGAGGACCCGTTCCGGTTTCAAGAGGCCCTGAGGTAAGGGACTGAACGAGCGGTTAACACCCGCCAAGTCCCGAGCCCCCCGAAGAGCCCGACGAGGGCCAATGCGACGCCCAAAGCTTGCAGAACGGCCCAGAGGCTGAAGGTGAAATCGAGCTTCATGACCCGGGTCACCACGATCCAGGCAGCCGCACCGCCGACCAGGGTGGCTATGAACGATGTACACAGAGCCAGAATGCCGTATTCAGCGAAATGGGTCGCCAGGATGCGCCCACGCGTGGCGCCGAGGGTTTTAAGAATAACGGCCTGTTTGATGCGGCGGCGCTGGGCGGTGGCGAGCGCGCCGGCCAGAACCAAGGCACCGGCGGCCAGCGTGATGCTGCCAGCGGCGCGAACAGCCGTCATGATGCGCACAAAGATGGCTGAGAACTGGTTGATGGCGTCTTTGACCCGGATTGCAGTGGCAGCTGGGAAATCGCGGCCGATGGCGCGCGCCAGGTCGGCTTCGAGGGACAGGGGTGCGGTTTTGGGCAGCGTGAGGGTCGCCAGGAGCTTGTGCGGCGCGCCGGCCAAGGTGTTGGGCGTGAAAACCATCACAAAGTTGAGGGCGAGGCTTTCCCATTTCACGTCGCGGAGGTTGGCGATCTTGGCGTCGACGTTGCGGCCAAGAACGTTGACGGTCACCATATCGCCGATCTTGAGGCCGAGACCACGCGCGATCTCCGCTTCAAACGAGACCAGCGGTGGGCCGCTGTAGTCGGTTGGCCACCAGGTGCCTTCGACAACTGTCGAGCCCTCGGGGACGGTCTCTGCGTAGGTGAGCCCGCGGTCGCCATTGAGGACCCAGGCGTGTTCAGGCTTGGTTTTGATCTTTTCGACGGGGGTGGCCCCAATGCGGATCATGCGGCCGCGCAGCATAGGCGCTGTGTGCTGCACGGTGCCGGGCGCGACGCGTTCAACGAGGGCGGTGAACGCGGGAAGCTCGGGCTTGGCGATGTCGAGAATGAAGTAGTTAGGGCTAGTTTCTGGTACCCGGCCTTCGAGTTCGCCAACGATGGAGCGATCGACGAGCGCGACGGCGACCAGCAGCGACAAGCCGGTGCCGAGCGAGAGAACGACCGAGCGCGCGAGCCCGCCTGGCGCACCGATATCGCCAAGAGCAATGGCAATCTCCGGCCGGCGCGGGCGCGGAATGCGACGTGCTGCCCAGGAGATGGCAGCACCGAGGCCGGCGAAGATGCCGAGCGCCGCGACAACGGCGAGGCAGTAGTAAACCGCGAGTAACTTGGCGTCAGCGCCAAGCACAGCGAGCGCGAACAGAAGAGCGACGGCCAGGGCGGTGGCGATAATGATGCGGCGGGGTGGGCGCGCGGCATCGGGGGCGACTTCATCGCGAAACAACACGGCTGGCCGGATCTGCTCGGCGCGGCCCAGCGGCCAGAGCGTGAAGACAAGCGCAACAAGGAGGCCGTAGGCGGCGGCAAGGATCAGGCTGAGTGGGCGGATGGAGATCTCCGTCTTGATCGGCAACGCGTCAGCAAAGGCCCAGCCAACCAGCAGTGGCACGGCGGCACCGATGACCAGACCGATGGCAGTGCCTAGCGCTGCAAACATCAGCACTTGCACCAGATGCAGATTGAAGATGGTGCGCGACGAAGCCCCAAGGCTTTTCAACGTGGCAATGACGGCGCGACGGCGATCAATGTAGGTTTCGACGGCGTTCGCGACGCCGACGCCGCCGACCAGCAGGGCTGTCAGGCCAAGTAACGTCAGAAACTGACGCAGGCGTTCGAGCGTTTTGGTCACTTGGGGTGAGGGATCACGGCGATCGCGCACGGTGAAGCCGGCTTCGGGCAGTGCTTGGGTGACGCGCGTGCGGAATGATTTCAGGTCGGGTTCGTTGCCGGTGGGGAGGGTGAGTGCGTACTTCCACGACACCAGGCTGCCGGGGTCGATGAAGCCGGTGCCATCGAGGTTTGGCGACGCGATCAGCACGCGCGGCCCCACACTGAGACGATCCGCAATCTTATCCGGCTCGGCGAGGATCGTCGCGCGGACGATGTGCTGCGTGTGGCCAAGCTGGACCGCATCGCCGATCTTGACGCCGAGCCGGTCGAGCAGGATCGGTTCAACAGCGATGCCGCCCTCGGCGATGAGGCGTGCGGGCGTCTGTCCGTTGGAGAGCGCAATGCTGCCGACCAGCGGATAGCGGGCGTCGATGCCTTTGATTTCGACCAAGGCTTGTTCGGTGCCGTCGGTTCGGCGCGCCATGCCGCGGACGGTGGCTTGCTCGCTCAAGGTGCCTTGCGAGGCGAGCCAGTTGCGCTCCTGCGTGGTCGCCCGCGCGTGCGGACGGGCCAGTGTCACGTCACCGCCGAGCAGCACGGCACCCTGTTTTTCAAAGCTTGACCGGATCGCATCGCCGAGCGCGCCCACGCCGGTGATGACGGCGACGCCAAGCGCGATGCAGGCGACGAACACGGCAAAGCCATGCCCACCGGCGCGCAATTCGCGCAGCGCGAGCGAGAAAACCAGCGGGAGGCGGCGTTGCGGTGTCGCTATGGGAAAGGGAACGGCGGTGGTGGTCATGATGCCGCGACCTCGAGGCGGGGGGCTGCGGTGGTGTCTTCGACGACGCGTCCATCGCTCATCCGGATAATGCGGGCGCAGCGTTTGGCGAGGCTGAGATCATGCGTGACGAGTATCAGCGTCGTGCCGCTGTCGCGGTGGAGATCGAACAGCAACTCTGTGACGGCGGTGCCTGTGGTGGCATCAAGGTTGCCGGTGGGTTCGTCGGCGAAGAGAATTTTTGGCTTTGGCGCCAGTGCTCGTGCCAGTGCCACACGCTGCTGCTCACCGCCAGAGAGCTGGGCGGGGAAATGCTCGGCACGGGTGCTGAGCCCGACAGACATGAGCCGCGCGCGTGCCACATCGAACGCATCGGCGCGGCCGGCGAGTTCCAGCGGCAGAGCGACGTTTTCGAGCGCGGTCATTGTCGGCACCAGATGGAACGACTGGAACACGATGCCGATTTCGCGGCCTCGGACACGCGCCAGCTCATCCTCACCCAACGTCGAAAAATTGCGGCCAACGACTTCGACGGTGCCCTTGGACGCCCGCTCTAGCCCGGCCATGATCATCAGCAGCGACGTCTTGCCCGAGCCCGATGGACCGACGATGGCCACAGACGCGCCCGCCGCGATCTGAAAGCTCACAGACTTCAGGATTTCGACAGCGCCAGCACGGCTATCGAGGGTGAGCCCCGT
>JANNEU010000115.1:0-5100 GCA_031379035.1 Hyphomicrobiaceae bacterium
CACCACTTCCGCGCCCGCCGCGCCGAACGCGCCGTCAAAGCACGCGTCGATCGCCGCCTCCGCCTCGGCCCGCGTCTCGGGAATGATCACACCCTTGCCCGCCGCCAGCCCGTCGGCTTTCACGACAACGCGACCAGTCTGCGCCGCCAGATACGCTTTCGCCGAAGCCTTGTCCTTGAAGCGCCCATAGGCCCCCGTCGGAATACCGAACTCACGGCACAGATCCTTGGTGAACCCCTTCGAGCCCTCCAGCTGCGCCGCCAGCTTCGACGGCCCGAAATGCTTGATCCCCGCCTGAGCCAGCGCATCCGCCAACCCCGCCACCAGCGGCCCCTCCGGCCCGATCACCACGAAGTCGCTCTTCTCAGCCTTGGCCAGCGCCACCACCGCCGCAACGTCCAGCACATCCACCGGCACGCACCGCGCCACCGCCTGAATGCCGCCATTGCCCGGCGCGCACACGAGCTGCGTCGTCAACGGACTAGCCGCCAACGCCCAAGCCAACGCGTGCTCCCGCCCGCCCGATCCGATCAAGAGAATGTTCATGCGCGGGGGTATAGCGCGCGAAAATCGGGACAGCCACCTTTTCCCGCCACGTCAATTTTCACCGCGTCCAATCTGAGCGCCAAGACGAGTGCGCCGCACAGAAGGCTGCAGCCTCACCGCTTTTCGTTCTTCTCCAGCGCCGCCGTCGCCACGAAGGCAGACCGGGTGAGCCCGCGCCGCTTCGCTTCGGCGTCGATGGTCGCAAGCTGCCCCGCGTAGATCGAGATGTTAGCCTTCGTGTATCGCGCGACAATCTCATCAAGCAGATGACCAGCATTAAGTACATGAAGCTCGATATGCTGCTGCCCGGCATCGAGGTCACCTACGCGCCGGACGACGACCGCACCGACAAGTCTCTCAACATGATGCGCTTCGACGGCCGGAACTGGGGCCTCTTCGGAGATGCCATCACGGAGTGAGAGAGCGGCGCAGGTTGGCTGATGCTGGCGCACATCTCGTTTGTGCCCACGCCCACCCCTGCTATAACCCCCAAGGAGCTCCAACCCCAAGCAGCCCCAGTCCAACCTCGCGCTTCCCACACCCCGGACCCAGCCCCACCCATGCCCACACTCCGCCTCGGCACCCGCGGTTCCCCTCTCGCCATGGCGCAGGCCCATGAAACACGCGACCGTCTTATCGCCTCAGGCATGGCCGAAACCGATATCTCCATCACCGTTTTCAAGACCTCCGGCGACATCATCCAAGACCGTCCGCTCTCCGAAGTCGGCGGCAAAGGGTTGTTCACAAAAGAACTCGAAGACGCGCTGCTGACCAACCAGATCGACGCCGCCGTCCATTCCATGAAAGACATGGCCACCCGCCTGCCTGATGGCTTGACGCTCGCCACCGTCCTCCCCCGCGAAGACGTCCGCGACGCCTTCATCAGCCTCCAGCACAAAAGCCTCGCCGACCTCCCGCAAGGCACCGTCTTCGGCACCTCGTCGCTCCGCCGCCAGGCCCAGCTGCTCCGTCTTCGTCCCGACCTGAAAATCGTCCAGTTCCGCGGCAACGTGCAGACCCGCCTCGCCAAGCTGGCCGATGGCGTCGCCGTTGCCACCATCCTCGCCGCCGCCGGCCTCCGTCGCCTGGACATGGCCACCCGCATCACCGAAGTCATCGAGACGGACATCCTGTTGCCCGCCGCCGCCCAAGGCGCCATCGGTATCGAGATCCGCGCCGGCGACACCGCCACTGCCCAGCGCCTAGCCCCGCTTGATCATCAACAAACCCACATCGCCGTCCTCGCCGAGCGCGCCTTCCTCGGCACGCTTGACGGCTCCTGCCGGACGCCTATTGCCGCCCTCGCCACGCTCACCAATGGCCGCCTCGAATTTCGCGGCGAAGTCATCAGCCCCGATGGCAAGCGCCATGTCGCCGTGACCCGCAGCGCCCTCCCCCAGGAAGCCGCCCGCATGGGTGCCGATGCGGGCGCAGAAGTCCTCGCCAAGGCCGGACCCGATCTGCTGGGAGCCCGCGCGTAATGCGCCTGCTGATCACGCGCCCTGAGCCCGATGCGCTGCTCCTCAAAGCCCGCCTCGAAACCCTCGGCCACGACGCCACCGTTGAGCCCTTGTTGACAGTCTCCTTCGACAACGCCGAAGAGTTCGACCTCTCCGAGGTCCAGGCCCTCATCGCCACCAGCCGCAATGGTCTCCGCGCCTTGAAGGTTCAAAACGCCCATAAAATAGCGGCTCTCTTGCCCATCTACTGCGTTGGCAATGCCACCGCCAAAGACGCAGCCAGCTTAGGCTTCACCGAGATTATCACCGGCGGTGGCACGGTCGCCACCCTTGTCCCGGAAATCGTCGCCAACGCCGACCCGCAAACCGGCGTCCTGCTCCACCTCGCCGGCGACGAACTCGCCGGCACCATGGCCGATGAACTTGAGCACCACGGCTTCCGCCTCCTGCAGCCGGTCGTCTACCGCATGGTCCCCACCACAACTTTCGACGCCGGCACCACCGACCAAATCGAAACCGGCGAGATCGACGGCGTGCTGCTGTTCTCGCCCCGCACCGCCGCCATCTATGCGAGCCTCATCGCCCACCAGGGCCTCACCACTGCAGCCGCAAGCATGACCCACTACTGCCTATCCCCGGCCGTCGCCCGCCGTCTGGCGCCGCTCGGCCCGCTCCCCACTGAAATCGCCACCACGCCCACGCTCGACGGCATGCTTGATCTGCTGCAATAAGCGCCAACGCAGCCTCGCCCTCTAAGAAAAACCGTGGTAATTCAGCCGCTATCCAGCACTCTTTCCCCGCCTTCGGGGCTGCGTTAACTGTTGTCGGAGTATTTGGATGACGCAGGCATCCCCGCTCTCTTCGGCGGGTGTAAAATAGGGGTCAATCGATGTGGATCGTTCCCGGCCCCATCCAGTCATGCAGTTTCAGGGTATCGCGTTATGAGCCAAGAAAAAGACGAAAAATCAAAAGCTTCCGCTAAAGCCGACGGCACGGCGCCTGCCGACGCCAGCAAGCGCCCCTATGCCACCATCGATGGCAAAGCCACAGAAATACCATCCGTTGCAGCAGCAGGCGGAAAACCACCAACGCCCCCCAGCGCACCCGCCAGCAGTACAGCGGCACCATTAACCGCTGCGGGCGCTTCACCCGCCGCGAAACCAACAACCACCCCGCCTGCGGCGGCTGCCCCGTCAGGGGCCAGCAAGCCTGCCGTCGCCGCGTCAACCGCTTCGACCGCCAAACCTGCCGCTGTTACCTCCAAGCCGGCACCAACGGCTGCCGCCAGCGGCGGCTTCGCCACTTGGCTCCCTAGCCTCATTTCCGGGGCAGCGGGTGCCATCCTCGCGCTCTTTGGCCTGGGCTCGCTCGGCCTGATCGGCGGCGACCCGCAGTCCGCCGCCATGGCAGACCGTCTCGCTGTCCTGGAAAAATCGCTCGCCACTAAACCCGCAGCTGACGCCACCAAACAACTGGCTGCCACCGAAGCGCGTCTCGCCTCCGTCGAAACCACCGCCAAAGACCTCGCTGCCGCCCAAGCCACCCTTGCAGCCGACGCCAAGGCCCTCGAATCCCGCGCCGCCAGCCAAGCGCCTGCCGCAACCGCCGCCGCCGACCGCATTCAGAAGCTCGAGCAGCAACTCTCCGATCTCGCCGCCGCCGCCGCCACTGATCCCCAGCGTGGCCGCATCCCTGCCCTCGCCGATATCACCACCCGTCTCGGCAGCCTCGACACCCAGCTGACCACCCGCTCGGCTACCCTCAAGGCCGAACTCGGCCAGGAACTCGAAAAACGCCTGTCCGCCTCCGCAGAGACCGCCGAGACCGCCCGCGCGCGTCTCGCTCAACGCACGCAAACGCTGGAAACAACTCTCAAATCTGTCGGTGACGACACCACCGCGCTGCGCACCACCGTTGACGGCCTCAAGGGCGATCTCGAAGCCCGCTTCAAAGCCGCCGCCAAACCGGCTGACGTCGCCGCCGCCATCGAGCCCGTCGCTGCCAAGATCACCGGACTTGAAAAGAACCTCGCCGGCGTCGTCCGCTCCGAGCAAGACCGCAACGCCACTGCCGGCAACATCCTGCTCTCCATCGAACTCGCCAGCTTGAAGCGCGCGCTCGACCGTGGCGGCAAATACACCGCCGAACTCGCCGCCGTGAAAAAGGTTGGCGGCGACAAACTCAACCTCACCGTCCTCGAAACCGCGCAAACTACTGGCGTGCCGAGCCTCACCGTCCTCACCACCGAGTTCCGCTCGCTCGCCTACACCATGCTCGATGCCGAAGCGCAGCCCGCCGACGGCAGCGTCCTCGACCGCATGCTGGCCGGTGCCAAGTCCGTCGTTCGCGTGCGCAAGGTCGTCCACGGCGCTGACGACACCAGCACTGAAGCCGTCATCGGCCGCATGGAAGCCCACCTGAAAGATGGCCGTCTGGCCGAGCTGCTCGACGAAGGCAAAAAGCTACCCGATAAACCGCGCGCCACTGCCGCCAATTGGCTCGACAAGATCAAGGCCCGCTACACCATCGAAACCGCGCTCGCCGATCTCGAACAGACCCTCAAGAACGCCCTCGCCGGCGCCGCCGACGTCAAGAAAGGCGCCAACTGATGCTGCGTCTCGTTGCTTTTCTCTTGTCTTGCGCTGCCGCCGCAGCTGGCCTCCATTGGCTTGCTGATCGTCCCGGCGTCCTGTCCATCGATTGGCAGGGCTACCAGATCGAAACCTCGGTCTTTCAAGCGCTGGTGTTGCTCGTCCTCGCTATTGCCCTCGGCGTCTTCCTCTGGAATTTGGCTCGAAGCCTCTGGAAAAGCCCCGCCACTGTTGGCCAGCTGATCACCCGCCGCCGCGAACGTCGTGGCCTCGACGCCATTTCCGAAGGCATGATCGCCATCGGCTCCGGCGACCGCGGCCTCGCCACCCGCGCCGCCATGCAAGCCCGCAAATCACTCCCCAACGAACCGCTGACCCACCTGCTCCGCGCCCAGACAGCGCAGCTGCAGGGCGACACCGCCACTTCACGCCGCATCTTCGAGGCCATGCTCGCCAGCCCCGACACCGAGCAGCTCGGCCTCCGTGGCCTCTTCCTCGAAGCG
>JANNEU010000118.1:0-6487 GCA_031379035.1 Hyphomicrobiaceae bacterium
GGTCCCAGGGCGAGAATCTTGGGCACGTCGGCGCTGATGAAAGCCGCGACCCATGGTTTTTCCCGGCGAACTCGCGCTGGCCGCACGGCATAGCCTGAGACGCCAACGATGCGAGCTTCCTCACCCAGCAAATAGAGTGTCTCGACCGTCTCCTCAGTCAGGCAGACAATGCGCGTTGGCGGAAATGTCATCAATGCTGTTCCTGCCCGCTGATCGGGTTGAAATGGCCAGCCAAGTCTGCGAGCCTGCCGACGGCGGATATCTGCGTGACGTTGTAGCAGTTATCGGAACCGATGCGGCCAAAAATACCGGCTTGTATGCGCAAAGGGCAACCTTGCTCCTATCTGCTCGCGTAACCGTGTCTTGACCTCCTGTTGGTATCATTCAATGTGATTTTCGGAGGACTGCACCACTTGAAATCGTTTCGCGCCATCATCGCTTTGTTGATCGGGTTGGCGATCGCCATCGCGCCGGGTAACGCTGCTTGGGCGTCGATCAAGACGGTTACTTCCAGTCGTTCCGTTACGGCGGACGCCGGTGCTGCCGCAACCGCAGACATGACCGACTGCGAAAAGATGATGCGGGCGGCCACTCACCAGGGTCCGAAGGGCACAGGCAAGGCCGATTGCCCGTGCTGCGTCACGCAGAACGCCTGTCCTCCTGATCTTTGCGTCTTCAAGTGCTTCAAGGTGTTCGGCACTTTCGTCACCCCCGATGCCGTCAGGGCGCTCGCTTCGTTGCGTTTCCTACGGGATAATCCCGACCGTCCGCCGGACTGGATCGACAGCCCGCAGGCACCGCCTCCCCGAGCCTGATCAATGAGTGAACCCGTGCGCGAGCGCGGGCGTTGGCGCTTGTCTGCTCGGACAGGCATGCGCGTGGCTGATCGCCGCGCCGCGACCCTCAAACGATCAGGATCAAACCCCATGAAACGTCTCCCCATGCGCCTCGCCATGCTGGCCGCGCTGACAACTCTTGCTGCACCAATTTCGGCCTTCGCCGCAGCCTCCGACTACGCCTTCGAACCCGTCAGAGTCGACGTCAAAAACGGCGCTGGCAGCACACTGGCCGTACGCCTCGTTCACAAACCGACTGGCAAGCCGGTCGAAGGGGCCGTGCTGTTTCGCACACGCCTCGACATGTCGCCCGACAGCATGGGCGAAATGCTGGCCAAGCACACCGCTATGCCGACGACCGAATCCGGCATCTACGCCTTCAAGGCCGACTTCACCATGGCGGGTGGCTGGGCGTTCAAGCTGCAAGCCAAGGTGCCCGGCGAGGCCGAGACGGTCGAAGGCACCGTCGTGTTCCAGGCCAAGTGAGGACCTGACGATGAACAAGGTCCTCATCGGGGGGATTGCCACATTGGCAATCCTCTCGTCGGCGTATGTCGTCCAGCGTTCGCGGACGGCGGCGCTGCGCGCATCGCAAACTGCTGCCGCCACGGTGACGGCGCCTGCGGATCGCCGGGTGCTCTATTGGAAGGCTCCCGGCGGCACGAATGACTTCTCGCCGACTGCGAAGAAGGCAGCGGACGGGCGCGATTATGTGCCCGTTTACGATGATCAGGAGCCGGATATTGCGCCAGCGCAAAAAGCTGCCGAGCCGAAAGCTGCCAAAGGCAAGCTCCTCTATTACCGCAATCCGATGGGGCTGGCCGACACTTCTGCCACGCCGAAGAAAGACTGGATGGGCATGGACTACATCGCCGTCTACGAGGGCGAAGACGACGGCGGTTCGACAGTCAAAATCAGCCTGGATCGTGTGCAGCGTTCGGGCGTGCGAACGGCACCGGTCGAGATGCGGAAACTGGAACGGCCTGTCCGCGCGCCCGGTGTCGCCAAGCCGGACGAGCGCACGCTGCAAGTGGTGACGCTGCGCGCCGATGGCTTCATCGAAAAGCTCTACGTCAACGAAACCGGCCGTCACGTGAAGGCGGGCGAGCCGCTGTTTCGCGTCTACAGTCCACAAATGGTGTCAGTGCAGGTCGACTATCGCACGGCGTTGAATGTGCCGGGCTCACGTGACGAGCGCGGGCCGCTGCAACGCCTAAAAAACCTCGGCATCCCCGAAACTGTGCTCGATGAAATCCGGCGGACACGCGAGCCGGTGATCGCCTTCGATTGGCCGTCGCCGGTGTCCGGCGTGGTCATGCGCAAACCCGTGATGGAAGGCATGATGGTGAGGGCCGGCGAGGAGCTGTTCCGCTTTGCCGATCTATCCACCGTCTGGGTGATTGCCGATGTGCCCGAACAGGACATTGCGCAGGTCAAAGTCGGAGCCAAGGCGCAGCTGACGTTTCGTGCGTTCCCCGGCGAGGCGTTCACGGGCATAGTAACGTTCATCCTGCACGAACTGGAAATGGCGACGCGCACGGCCAAGGTGCGGATCGAGTTGAGGAACCCCGATCACCGCCTCAAGCACGAGATGTTCGCAGACGTGGTGATCAACGAAGCCGGCCCTTCGGCAGACCGGTTCGTCGTTCCAACTTCCGCGTTGATCGACAGCGGCAACCGGCAGGTCGTGTTGATCGAGCGCGGCGAAGGCCGGTTCGAACCCCGAGCAGTCAAGGTCGGCGTGCGTGGCGACGGGTTCGTGGAGATCACCGAAGGCGTGAAAGTCGGAGAAATGGTCGTCGTGACAGCGACGTTTCTGATTGATGCCGAGAGCAACTTGAAGGCGGCATTACAGGCGTTCACGGCCGAACCTGCAGCCAAGGTGGAGGCGAAGCCATGATCGTCCGCCTCATCCGCTGGTCAGCCGAAAACCTCATGCTAATCCTGATCGGCACGGTGCTCGCGACCGGACTCGGCGTTTATGCCGTGCGCAATGTGCCGCTCGATGCCATCCCCGATCTCTCCGACACGCAGGTGATCATCTACACCGAATATGGCGGCCAGGCCCCGCAGGTAGTCGAGGACCAGATCACCTATCCCTTGTCGACGGCGATGCTGTCGGTGGCGCGTTCGAAGGTGGTGCGCGGGTTCTCATTCTTTGGTGTGTCGTTCGTCTACGTCATTTTTGAGGAGGGCACAGACATCTATTGGGCGCGCAGCCGCGTGCTCGAATATCTGTCCGCCGCATCACGCAACCTGCCGTCAGGCGTTGTGCCATCGCTCGGTCCTGACGCGACCGGCGTCGGCTGGGTCTATCAGTACGCAGTCATGGCCAAAAAGCGTTCGCTCGCCGAGTTGCGCACAACACAGGACTGGCAAATCCGGTTTGCCGTTGCCAAGGCTGAGGGCGTCGCCGAAGTGGCGAGCGTCGGCGGCTTCGTGAAGCAGTATTCCGTCATTGTTGATCCCCGGCGTCTCAGGGCGTTCGATATTCCCGTGACCCGCATCCGTGAGGCCATCCGCGCATCGAATATGGATGTCGGCGGACGCGTCGTCGAGTTGGCCGAAACCGAATTCATGGTGCGTGGACGTGGCTATCTCAGGGGCATAACCGACATCGAAAGCATTGTGCTGAAAGCCGAAGGCGGCACGCCCGTGCTGTTGCGCGACGTGGCCCGCGTCGAATTGGCTCCCGATGAGCGGCGCGGCGTCACCGAACTCAATGGTGAAGGCGAAGTCGTCTCCGGCATTGCGGTGCAGCGGTTCGGCCAGAACGCGCTGACCGTAATTGCCAACGTCAAGGACCGGCTGGCCGACATCGCGAAAAGCCTGCCTGAAGGCACCGAGGTTGTACCGGTCTACGACCGCTCCGACCTGATCCATCGCGCCATCGCTACGCTGAAAACGACATTGATCGAGGAAAGCATCATTGTCGCGCTGGTGTGTATCGTATTCCTCCTCCATGTCCGCAGCGCATTGGTCGCCATTATCACGCTGCCGCTCGGCATCCTGATCGCCTACATTTGCATGCACGCTTTGGGCTTGTCGTCCAACATCATGAGCCTCGGCGGCATTGCCATTGCCATCGGTGCCATGATCGACGCTGCCATCGTCATGATCGAGAACGCGCACAAACATTTAGAGCGCGCACCACCTGATAAGCCCCGCGGCGAAGTGCTGATCGAAGCGGCCAGCGAGGTCGGCCCGGCGCTGTTCTTCTCGCTACTGATCATCACCGTATCGTTCCTGCCGATCTTTGCGCTCGAAGCGCAGGAAGGCCGCCTGTTCAAACCGCTCGCCTACACCAAAACGTTCGCGATGGCGGCTGCGGCCCTGCTGTCCGTGACGGTCGTGCCGGCGCTGATGATGCTGTTCGTGCGCGGACGCATCGTGCCGGAACACAAGAACCCGGTGAACCGCGCGCTGATCTGGGCGTACCGCCCGATCATTCAGAGTGTGCTTCGCGCGAAAGCTCTGACCATTGGCATCGCACTTGTCGTCCTCGCCGTCAGCATCTGGCCCGCCACCAAACTCGGCTCTGAGTTCATGCCGAACCTGAATGAGGGCACGTTGATGTACATGCCGACCACGCTACCCGGCCTGTCGATCACCAAATCAGCCGAACTGCTGCAGACCCAGAACAAGATCATCAAGACCTTCCCGGAGGTCGAGAGCGTGTTCGGCAAGGCCGGTCGCGCAGGCACAGCGACTGATCCGGCACCAACGGAAATGTTCGAGACCATCATCAACCTCAAGCCGCCGAGCCAATGGCGGAAGGGCGTCACCGTCGACAGCCTGATCCAGGAGATGGACAAGGCGCTACAGTTCCCCGGCGTTTCCAATGCCTGGACCATGCCGATCAAAGCGCGCATCGACATGCTGGCAACGGGCATCCGCACGCCCGTCGGCGTCAAAGTGATCGGCAACGATCTGGTCGTCATCGAGCGGCTTGCACGTGAAATCGAAGCCGCTATCAAGACCGTGCCTGGCACGTCCAGTGCCTTCGCCGAGCGCATTATCGGCGGCTACTACCTCGACATCGAGCCCGATCGCACACAGCTCGCACGCTACGGCCTGATGGTCGGCGATGTGCAGGCAGTCATCGCCTCGGGGCTGGGTGCGGAGACAGTCACCACCACTGTCGAAGGCCGCGAACGCTACGGCGTCAGCGTCCGCTTTCCCCGCGACCTGCGTTCCGATCCCGCGGCTATTTCGCACGAGGTGCTGATCCCCCTGCCGAACGGCGCATCAATCCCGCTCGGACAGGTAGCCAAGGTCAATTTGATTCAAGGTCCGGCGTCGATCCGCACCGAAAACGCGCAACTCGCGGCTTACATCTTCGTCGATGCCCGCGACCGCGATCTCGGCAGCTACGTCGCTGACGCCAAGACAGCGGTCGCTGCGACCGTGAAGTTCCCTCCAGGCTTCTACGCGGTGTGGAGCGGCCAGTACGAATACTACGAGCGCGCCAAACAGCGGCTGATGATAGTCATCCCGCTGACGCTCGTGATCATCGTGTTGCTGCTCTACCTGAACTTCCGCCGCATGACCGAAACGCTGATCGTCATGCTGTCGCTGCCGTTCGCTCTGGTCGGCGGGCTATGGCTGATGTGGTGGATGGGCTTCAATCTCTCGGTCGCGGTCGCGGTCGGCTTCATCGCGCTTGCGGGCGTGGCCGCCGAAACCGGGGTGATCATGCTGATCTATCTCGATCATGCGTTGGCGGCCCGCCGTAAGCTCGCGGCGACCGAAGGTCGTGCGTTTAGCCGCGACGACCTGACAGCCGCAATCATGGAAGGCGCTGTCGAGCGCGTGCGCCCGAAAATGATGACCGTCGTCGCCATCATGGCCGGCTTGCTGCCAATCCTTTGGAGCCACGGCACCGGCTCCGAAGTCATGCAGCGCATCGCCGTGCCGATGATCGGCGGCATGGTCTCGTCGACCGTGCTGACATTGGTGGTCATTCCGGCGATCTATGCCGTCGTGAAGGCGCTGGAATTCAAACTTGCGAATGACGAGGCAACGAACCGCGAGACGTCATAGTAGTCGTAACGCCAGCGCTCGCTTCGTGGCATCTTCTTGCTATCTTGTAGTTTTCTCTGCGGGCGACAAAATAAGGATCTCAGGCCGATCCCAACCCGCTGATTAGAAACAGGAAATTCAAACAATGATCCGCACATCAGCCCAGTACTGTAATATCCGTTGCATGCCCCCGCAACCATCACTATCGCGCCCCAGATGGGGCGGAACTTCAAAAAATACTATTCACGATAGAGGCTTAGAGTTTCACACCAGTAAGCGCCCGCGCCTTTGCAGCTCGACCTTCTACCGATTCATCCGGCTGGGATCGTAGAGCCACACCGTTACAGTCTGGCACCGATCGAGGGTTGGTAAAATTTTTCGCGCCAGCATCATTGTGGCATGACCAACGTCGCCAGCACGATGCACACCGTCATGGATGTCAGGGCGGCCAACCTCCAGGACTGAAGCTGGGTCTCGGCATTGGTGACCCGCTCTCTCCACGCATGCTGGGCCGCCAAATACGCATTCAGATCATTTCGCGCATTGGCCGAAAATGCGCGCGGCAAGCGCCGGCTGGCGAGACCACGTGTGGGCAGGTGGCCACGTATGGCAGGTGCGATGAACCAAGC
>JANNEU010000231.1:0-4060 GCA_031379035.1 Hyphomicrobiaceae bacterium
ATGGGTTCGAGGGTCGAAAAGTCGTAGAGATGGCTCACGCGCGATTACTCCGCTGGGGGTTCGGCGCCGGTGCGCTGCGTGATCAGGCTGTAGTGCTCGACGCGGCGGTGGCGGGCAAAATCGAAGATGGTTTCTTTGCCAAATTTTGTGGCATCGAGATCGCAGGCGTGGACGAGGAGTTCATCGTTTTCAGTTCTGGTTTCCGCCATCACCTCGCCGTCGGGGGCGACGATGACGCTGCAGCCGAACAGCGGATTGCCGTCCTCGACGCCAGCCTTGGCGACGGCGACGACCCAGGTGGAGTTTTGATAAGCGCCGGCTTGCAGCGAGAGCTTGTGGTGGAAGATGCGCTTTGCGATGCCCTCGCTGGCATCCTGCGAGTTGACGGACGGCGTGTTGAAGCCAAGCGTGATCATCTCGACGCCTTGCAGGCCCATGACGCGGTAGGCCTCCGGCCAGCGCCGGTCGTTGCAGATCATCATCCCGAAGATGCCATCCATCGTGCGCCAGACAGGAAAGCCCAGCTCGCCGGGCTCGAAGTAGCGTTTTTCGAGGTGCTGGAAGTCGCGCTTGGGGTCGAATTCGATGTGGCCGGGCAGATGGACTTTGCGGTACTTGCCAACGATGGTGCCGGCGCAATCAACGAGGATGGACGTGTTGAAGTGGTGCCCGTCCGGCGTTTGCTCGGCATAGCCGAAGGTCATGCCCATGCGATGGGTTTTGGCGCGCGCAAACAAAGGCTGCGTTGCCGCATTGGGCATGTCGCGTTCGAACCAGATGTCGGCGTCGGCGCGGCTCTCGTGATACCAGCGCGGAAAGAACGTGGTCAGCGCGAGTTCGGGATAGACGATGAAATCAGCACCCTTGGCCTTGGCGGCATCCATCAGTGCGATCATGCGGGTGACGACGGCCTCCCGCGTGTCGGCTTTCTGTATCGCGCCCAACTGGGCTGCGGCGATGGTGACGATACGGGGCATGCAGGTGGTCTCCCGGTTAGGCGGCGACGCGGCGTTCGAGATGGCTGACGAGGCGGACGAGCGGCCACAGAATGGCAAGATACATGGCCGCCGCCAAGACGACCGGGGTCTGATTGAAGGTGAGCGAGCGCGCCATGTCGGCTGAAAACAACAGATCGGGGAAGGAGACGACGCTGGCGATAGAGGTGAGCTTGACGACCTCGATGGTATTGGAGACCAGATCGGGCAGCACGTTGCGGACGGCTTGCGGCAGCACGACGAAGCGAAGCGTTTGGAAGACACTGAGCCCGGTCGAGCGCGCAGCCTCCGATTGACCACGCCCCACGCTTTCGATGCCGGCACGATAGATCTCGCCGTAGTAGCTGGCGGTATTCAGCCCTAAGCCGATGGCGACAACTTCGATGGGCGACAGGCGGATGCCGGCAAACGGCAGCCCCGAGTAGAGCAGCACCAGCAGGACCAGCGGCGGGATCGCACGGAAGAAATCGACGAGCACAATGGCCGGCCAGCGGATGGCGCGGCGGCTTGATGTGCTGGCGAGGGCGACGGCGAGACCGCCGGCGAGCCCGAGTGGGATGATGAGCGCGCAGAGCATCAGTGTCGTGCCGAGCCCGCGCAGCAGCAGCGGCAGCACCTTCTGCATGATGTCAAAATTGAAGAACTGTTGAAGGATGACCTCCATGCGTCAGGCCCTCCGCCAGGCAAAGCGCGTCTCGATCCAGCGGCCGGCAATGACGATGGGGACGAACAGAATGACGTAGGCGATGGCGCCCATCATCAGCGGTGTGGCGTTGCCGGTGAACGATTGCGCGGACGTGGCCTGATTGAGAATTTCGGGCACGCCGATGACGGTGCCGAGGGCGGTATTCTTGGTAATGGCAATGGTGCGGTTGGTGAGCGGTGGGACGCCGAGGCGGATGGCTTGCGGGAGGATGACCCAGACGAGCGTCTGCGTGAAGGTGAGGCCTGTGGAGCGCGCGGCTTCCCATTGGCCTTTCGATGTGGAGGTGATGCCGGCCCAGACGATTTCTTCGGCAAAGGCGGCGAGGACGAAGCTGAGAACCAGCCAGAGCACGACAAAACTTGAGAGGTTGAGCCCGACATGGGGCAGGCCAAAGTAAAGCAACAGGATCGCCACCAGTGGCGGTAGCGCGCGGAACATATCGACGAGGATGACGATGATCACATTGATCACGCGCCAGCGGTAGCTGCGCAGACAGGCGAGCGCGAAGCCGAGGACAAGCCCGGTGAGCACGACGGCTGCGGCGAGTTCCAAGGTCACCGCCATGCCCTTCAGGATGGACGGCCAATACTTGATCAGCATGTCCGGCTTGAAGAACGTCTCGAGAAAGCGCTCCCAGTTCGTCATCGCGCTGCTTTCATCGCGTGAGTTCACCGACGAAGGCGCGGGTGCGGGCCTCGCGTGGGTTGACGAGCACCTGGCTTGGCGGGCCGTCTTCGACAATCTGTCCGTGTTCCATGAAGATCACGCGGTCGGCGGCGTCGCGGGCGAAGCGCATCTCGTGGCTGACGACGAGCATGGTCATGCCGCGCGCCTTTAGATCGCGCATGACGGCGAGAACGGAGCCGACAAGCTCGGGATCGAGTGCGGAGGTTGGTTCGTCGAACAGGACAATTTTCGGGTCGAGTGCGAGTGCGCGGGCAATGGCGACGCGTTGTTGCTGGCCGCCGGAGAGTTCGTTGGGGTAGTTCGTGGTTTTATCGGCGAGGCCGACATCAGCAAGGGCGCGTTGGCCAATGGCGTCGGCCTCCTCGCGCGGCTTGCCGAGGACTTTCCGAAGCGCGAGCGTGACGTTGCCGAGGGCGGTCATGTGCGGGTAGAGATTGAAGCTCTGAAACACCATGCCCATGGACCGGCGCAGAGTATTGAGGTTTGTCGATGGCGCAGTGACCTCGACGCCGTCGAACACGATGCGCCCGCCGCTCGGCTCTTCCAGGCGGTTGACGCAGCGGAGCAGGGTCGATTTTCCGGAACCGGACGGGCCGATGATGAACGTCAATTCGCGCGCGGCGACGGCGAGGTCGATGCCGCGCAGAACTTCGGTGGTGCCGAAAGACTTTCTAAGCCCGCTGATGTCGAGCAAGGGCGTGGTGGACGTCATCTCTGATCAGTTGCACTGGGGCACACGCGGGGTCGGGTCGTAACCGGGCATGCCGGGCACGCCGGTGCCCGGGAACACCGTGACTGCGGCCGAACCCGGGGCCGGCTTCACGCCGAACCACTTCTCGTGCATGGCGGCGATGGTGCCGTCGAGCTTCATGCACTCGATAGAGTTCTCCACTTGGACGAGCAGCTCTTTCGAGTCTTTGCGGAGCGGCGCGCCCCAGACGAGGCCGGTCGAGTGTAGATACGAGAGCTGCAATTGCGGGTTCTGTTTGACGGCCCAAGCGACGACCGTGTTGCCAGCCACGTTGGCGTAAGCGCGACCGGCAAGCACAGCCTGTACGGCGTCGGTCTGGGTGCCGAAGCTTTCGACGGTCCAGCCCATTTCGGCTTCAAGACCACGCGCCCAGCTATCGTAAGCCGAACCCTTGTTGACCGAGATGACCTTGCCCTTGAACTGCTTCATGTCTTTGACTTCAGGCTCGCCCTTCTTGGTGACGAACTGGAAGTCGGTGTTCAGATAGCCCTCGGTGAAGAGATAGTTCTCGGCGCGCTCTTTGGTGGCGGTGGTGGGGGCGGCGACGAAATCGATGGTACCCGCTTGCAGTGCCGGCAGAATGCCGGAGAACTGAGTGGCGGTGATTTCGACCGGGCGCTTCATGCGCTTGCCGATCTCGTTGGCGAGATCGACGTTGAAGCCCTCGATGCCGCCAGACAGCTTCGGCATGGCGTGCGGTGCGAAGGTGCCATCGACCATGGTTTTAAGCGGGGTTTGGGCGGTGGCGGCACCCAAACCGGCCAGCAGGGCTGCAGCAGTAAGAACAAAACGGCGCATCAGACACACCCCGACGTTGGACAACAAAACCCGACTGACGGACTATACAGGCACGCGGAACGGACAAACAATGGCTATTCTGGATGGTGGTGTGCGCGAAACAAGGCAGTCGCTGCACGCCAG
>JANNEU010000210.1:0-15393 GCA_031379035.1 Hyphomicrobiaceae bacterium
CGGCTCACGAACGAAGCTGCTTGAGCAAGTTTTGCACCAACGCCACCTCACCGCCCCCCAAAAATCGCGCTCCCCACGCGCACGCACGTCGCGCCCAGCCCCACCGCGCACTCGAAATCCGAACTCATCCCCATACTCAACCCATCAACCCCCGCCTCACCCGCCAGCTTATGCAAAAAAGCAAAATGCGGCGCCGGCATATCGTCGGCCGGCGGGATGCACATCAGCCCGGCAATCTCCAACGCCACCTCGTCGCGGCACCAGCGCACGAACGCCACGGCGTCCTTCGGCAGTACGCCCGCTTTCTGCGGCTCTTCCCCCGTGTTCACCTGAACATACAGCGCCGGCCGCCGTCCCTGCTTGACCATCTCGGCCGCCACCGCCGTCGCAATCTTCGCCCGGTCGATCGTCTCGATCACGTCAAACAACGCCACCGCCTCCGCCGCCTTGTTCGACTGCAGCGGCCCGATCAAATGCAACACCACATCCGGAAACTCTGCGCGCAACACCGGCCACTTGCCCTTGGCCTCCTGCACGCGATTTTCGCCGAACACCCGCTGCCCCGCCACCAGCACCGGCCGGATCGCATCCGCCTCGAACGTCTTCGACACCGCAACCAAGGTCACGGCACCGGCCAAGCGTCCCGCCTCCAGCGCCGCCGCCGCAATCCGCGCCCGCACATCACCCAGCGCTGTTACTGCATCTGTCATCGCTTGCTCCGACACTTCGCTATGCGAATGGGGCTATCGCCCCAAACCCCATTCGAGGGGTGACCCCTCGAACTCCCCTCTTTTTGTCAGTCTTCTTGTACAATCAAAAGACTGTGGGTCCGGGAGCTGTGCTCCCGGGCGGGTTGAAGGGCGCTCGTGCGCGTAGGCGCACAAAACCAAAGTGCCCTTCTCGCGAAGCGACGTCCCGCGACGTCCACAAACCTTGACCCACCCCACCCTTTCGCGCTCTTTACGCCTCAATCACCCCACACACCAAGAGACCGCCGTCCCATGGCCTCCACGCCACCTATTGACCAGCCAAAAGAACGCTACAACGCCCCCGCCGCCGAGAAGCGCTGGCAGAAGACGTGGGACGATCGCCAAGTCTTTTTGACCCGCGAAACGCCGGGCAAGCCGAAGTTCTACGTGCTCGAGATGTTCCCCTATCCGTCGGGGCGCATCCATATGGGCCACGTCCGCAACTACACCATGGGCGACGTGCTCGCGCGCTACAAAAGAGCGAAGGGTTTCAACGTCTTGCACCCCATGGGCTGGGACGCGTTTGGCCTGCCGGCGGAGAACGCCGCCGTCGAGCGCAAGGTGCATCCCCGCAAATGGACCTACGAAAACATCGCCGCCATGAAGGCGCAGCTGCAGTCCATGGGCCTGTCACTCGATTGGACGCGCGAGATCGCCACCTGCGATCCGTCCTACTACGTCCACCAGCAGCGCCTGTTCCTGGACATGATGGCCAAGGGCTTGGCTTACCGCAAATCCTCCAAGGTCAACTGGGACCCTGTGGACCAGACGGTGCTCGCCAATGAGCAGGTCATCGACGGCAAAGGCTGGCGCTCCGGCGCTGAGGTCGAGCTGCGCGAACGCCTGCAATGGGCCTTCAAGATCACCGGCTACGCTGATCAGCTTATCAACAGCCTGAAAACCCTCGACAAATGGCCGGATAAGGTCCGCGTCATGCAGGAGAACTGGATCGGCCGCTCGGAAGGCCTGATGATCCGCTGGGCGCTGGACGCGAAGACCGCCCCGAAGGGCATGAACGAACTTGAGATTTTCACCACCCGGCCCGATACCCTGTTCGGCGCGTCGTTCATGGCGGTTGCCCCCGATCACCCGCTGGCCAAAGCCGCAGCAGAGAAAAATCCAGCCCTTGCTGCTTTCTGCGACGAGTGCCGCCGCATGGGCACTGCCGCAGCCGACATCGAAACGGCGGAGAAAAAAGGCTTCGACACGGGCATCAAAGCCATCCATCCCCTTGATCCCACTTGGCTTGTCCCCGTCTACGTGGCCAATTTTGTGCTCATGGAATACGGCACCGGCGCCATCTTCGGCTGCCCCTCCGGTGATCAGCGCGACATCCAGTTCGCCCGCAAATATAATCTCCCTGTTATCCCCGTGGTGGTTCCCGCCACCGAACCGGCGCGCGGTGAAGCCCTGACCAAGATCCACGAGGGGGTCTGCTTCGATGGCGACGGCGTGATGATCAACTCACGTTTCCTCGATGGGTTGACACCCAAAGCGGCCTTCGACGCCGTCGCCAAGCGCCTCGAGGGAGAGAAAATCGCCGGCCAGCCCACTGCCACCCGCAAGGTCAATTTCAAACTCCGCGACTGGGGCATTTCCCGCCAGCGCTATTGGGGCTGTCCGATTCCCGTCATCCATTGCGACGTCTGCGGGATCGTCGCCGTGCCCGCGAAAGAACTGCCCGTCATCCTCCCCGAAGATGCCACCTTCGACGTCCCCGGCAACCCACTCGACCGTCACCCCACCTGGAAGCACGTCACCTGCCCCACGTGCGCCACGCCGGCCGTGCGCGAAACCGATACGATGGATACCTTCGTCGATAGCTCCTGGTACTTCGTCCGCTTCACCGCACCCCACGCCAAGACGCCCACCGATGCGGCGGCCAGCAACTACTGGCTGCCCGTCGACCAGTACATCGGCGGCATCGAGCACGCGATCTTGCACCTGCTCTACTCGCGCTTTTTCTCCCGCGCCATGGGCGCCACCGGCCACTTGCAGAAGAACGTGGCTGAGCCCTTCGACGCGCTTTTCACCCAAGGCATGGTCGTCCACGAAACCTACCGCCGTGCCGGCATCGCACCACCCCAATGGCTGCTGCCCACCGAAGTCAGCTTCGATGGCGAGGGCGAGACCCGCACCGCCACCGAAATCGCCACCGGCCAGCCGGCCACCATCGGCTCCATCGAAAAGATGTCCAAGTCGAAGAAGAACTTGGTCGATCCCGACGACATCATCGCCGCCTACGGTGCCGACTGCGCCCGCTGGTTTGTGCTGTCCGACAGCCCGCCTGAGCGCGACGTCATCTGGACCGAAGACGGCGTCAAAGGCGCCAACAAGTTCATCCAGCGCGTCTGGCGCATCGTCGACGACGTCGCCGATGCCAAAGGCGCCAATGCAGGAGAAAAAATACCAGCAGATTTTTCTCCTGACGCCGTTGCGCTCCGCAAGTCCGCCCACAAGGCGCTGCATGCCATCGGACAGAACATCGAAGGGCTGCGGTTCAACGTCGCCGTCGCCGGTCTCTACGAATTGACCAACGCCCTCTCGGCCGCACTGCCCAAATCAGGACCTGGCCTCCCGTGGGCCATTCGCGAGGCCACTGAAATCCTCGTCCAGCTCGTTTCGCCCATGATGCCGCACCTCGCCGAGCACTGCTGGGAGAGGCTTGGATACAACACCCTGGTCGCAGACGCGCCCTGGCCCCTTGCCGAACCCGCCTTGCTTATTGACGATACCGTCACCATCGCCGTACAGGTCAATGGCAAGCGGCGGGCCGAATTGACCGTCCAACGCACGATAACCGCGCCTGAGCTTGAGGCAGCCGCCTTGGCCCTCGACGTGGTCGTCAAAGCGCTGGAAGGCAAATCCCCGAAGAAAGTCATCGTCGTGCCGCAGAGGATCATCAATGTCGTTGCCTAAGGAAGTTGGGCCTAAGGCAGTTGGACCTGAGGCAGTTGGACCTGAGGCAGTTGGGCCGTATCGCCCCTCGGCAGCCCGACCAGCGGGCCAGCTTGGCCGCAGGGTTGTGATAGCGCTCGCTCTCGGCGGGGCGACTCTGGCGCTCGGAGCTTGCGCTGGCGACGGTGGAGGGCTCAAGCCGCTTTACGGTGCCACCGGTGGCGAAACATACGATCAACGCCTCGCCAAAGTCGACATCGCGCCGGTGTCGGGCCGCGTCGGCCAACGCATCCGCAACGAACTGGTTTTCCAGCGTTCAACTGGACACCAGAGCACACCATCTGATCTCCGGCTCGACATCGTCATCACTGAAACGTTGTTGACGACACTCGTGAACAACACGGGCTCGTCGAGCAGCCAAGTCTACCAACTTGAAGCGCGCTACCAGTTAGTCGACACCAAATCCAAAAAATCCGTTCTTGACGGCCGCAGCTTAGGTCGCGGCAGTTTTGATCGGTTCGCGTCAATTTACTCGAACATCCGTGGCCGCGAAGACGCCGAAGACCGTGTTGCCAAGTCGGTTGCTGAAGACATTCGCACCCGCCTGTTGGCTTATCTCTCGCGAGATAGCTAACATCCTTAGAAGCCCTGGCCTTGCGGTCCCCCATGGTCGCCGTCAAAGCACACGAGGCCGATGCGTTTCTGCGCACCCTCTCCCCGAAGATCACGGCGTTGCTTTTCTTTGGTGGCGATGAGGGACTGATCGCCGAACGCGCTCAGTCCGCCTGCACCGCAGCCGCCAAAGCATCCAAACCACCAGGCGAAGTTCTGCGCCTCGACGATCTCGATCTTGAGAAGGAACCGGATCGGATAACTGTCGAGCTGACAACCATCTCCATGTTTGGAGGCCGCCGGATTGTCCGCGTCAACGCGAGCCGCCGTGTGACAAGCACTACCATTACGCCACTTCTGGCTGGGCCACCTTTGGAAGGCTTGCTGGTTATCGAAGCTGGCAATCTGAAGCCTGACGAAGGCCTGCGGGGTCTCTTTGAAAAATCGGCATCGGCCGCGGCAATTGCTTGCTACGCCGACAACGAGCGCGACATCGAAGGCCTGATCCGCGCCGCATTGGCAAATTACAAAATTGACATCACCGAGGAAGCCCGCCAGGCCCTCGCCGCCCGGCTGGGCGCTGACCGAGGGCAATCCCGCGCCGAAATTGAAAAGCTCGCCCTCTATTGTCATGGCAAAGCCCGTATAGAACTGTCCGACGTCGACGCCGCGACTGGTGACGCCTCCGAGCAGGCCATCGACTTGGTCATTGCCGCCGCCGCGTCAGGCCAACCATCTGTGGCTCTGTCCGCTTCGGAACGCGCGATGGCCGCCGGCGAACACCCGCAAACTTTGATTATGGCCACCCAGCGCTACTTCCAGCGGCTACATCGGGTTCGCACAACCTTTGAAGCCACCGGCTCCATGGACACAGCCATCCGAGCTCTACGACCACCGTTGCACTTCAAAATCAAGGACGCCTTCACCCGGCACGTCAACGCCTGGCCCAGCGCCAAGTTAATACGTGCACTGGGTCGGATAACCGTGGCACAACGCTCTGCCCGCTCGAACGTCATCGACGACGCACTCGCCGCCGACCGCCTGATCCTTGATCTAGCGCGGCTGGCCGCCGTCCCCAATCCGTCACGGTCAGCGCATGTAGATAAAAATCCCTCAAAGAGATAAAATTCATGCCGAACCCAAATCTCGATATCGTCGCCATTGGCAATGCAATTGTCGATATCATCGGCCGTTGTGACGATGCGTTTCTGGCGCAACACAATTGCCCCAAAGGCCACATGCGCCTCGTCGATACGGCAACCATCACCGCTCTCTATGAGGGAATGGGCCCAGGAACTGAAATATCGGGTGGCTCCGCAGCCAACACCGCAGTCGGTGTGTCGTCATTCGGTGGCGCAGCTGGCTTCATTGGCAAAATCGCCGATGACGAGTTCGGACGTATTTTTGCGCATGATATCAAAGCCGCAAAGGTCCAATTTAACGGCAAACCGACACCAGGTGGCACCTCTACGTCGCGCTCTCTGATCCTTGTTACGCCCGATGGCGAGAGGACCATGAACACCCTCCTCGGCATCTCTACCGAACTAGGCAAGGCTGAGCTCGACGAAAAACTGATTGCGGGCGCTAAGGTCCTCTACCTCGAAGGCTATCTTTATGATCGGCCAGAAGCGAAGGCAGCGTTTAGCAAAGCCGTTGCCATTGCCAAACGCGCTGGACGCCAGGTCGCGCTTAGTCTCTCCGACGGATTCTGCGTAGACCGCCACCGAGCAGAGTTTAAATCGCTTATTGCCGATGGTATCGACATTGTCTTTGCCAACGAAGGTGAAATTACCTCTCTTTACGAAACGGCAGACTTCACGAGTGCGGCCAGAACAGCCGCCGCGCAGATGAAAATGGCCGTTCTGACACGGGGCGCTCAGGGCTCACTTATTCTCTCCGCTGGCCAGGAGTTTGTCGTCCCGGTTGATCCTGTCGCCAAGATCGTTGACACCACGGGTGCCGGCGATTTGTACGCCGCCGGCTTCCTATTTGGGCATACGCAAGGCCTTGACCTCGCAACGGCCGGCCGGCTTGGCAGCATTGCCGCAGCCGAAATCATCAGCCATACGGGGGCTCGGCCCGCTACCGGGCTTGCTGAGTTGGCCCGCGCCAAAGGCGTGACGCTAGCGCCACGCGTCTGAGCCGATAGGCTCTATCTCATTGACAAACAACGAAAACAGCTTATTTTCATCCGCAGTGTTGAAAATAAATCCCGCGCGGGGAAAATGCCCTATAACTCTCCGCGCAGTGCACCCGCCAAACAGCGGTGTACGCTGCTGACGAATGGGCATCGATCATGAGCGACACGCCACGGCGGCGCGGCCGTCCCAAGGGCACTGGCATCGACGACAGCACAACGCTGCGCGCAATTACCTCCTTGCTGGCCGCTAATGCAGATTTGAAGCCGACCACCGCAATTCGCCGGACCGGCGTAACCGATCCATCAATTGTCCGCCGCTTAAGGGAGAAACTCAAACTCGACCAGAGGACCCCCGCGTCCGGGCCGAAGTTGCCACCCCTAGTACCAAGAAGAACCGCTGCAGCGTCTGCTCCGCGGCCCATTGCAGGGTTTACCCTTGAGCCAACCCCAAGGCTCAGCGGAGAGCCAGCGAGGTCGGCCACCCCAGAACCACCACCAGCACCACCACCAGCACCACCACCAGCACCGACACCTCAGCCGGGCAAGACACTGCTGCAGCAGCCTCGCGCCAGTCAGGACACCAAGCAACAGACGTCTCAGCCCCAAACCGCGCCAGCGCCAGGCCCTGCCGCAACAACCGCATCACCGGCTTACAGCGCTAATCAGACAGTTGATCCGATACTGGCAGCACCCCCGCAAGGCCAGCCACAGCCAGCTGCGCCTGACCCGCAACTGGAAGCCCTGCGCCTCGCGGCTGACGCCGCCGGAGCCATGTCACGGCTCTATCTCCACTGCATCAACCACGCTGCGCAAACTTCACCCATCAGCCTCGCCCTCAACAGCCAGAACATGATGACCCAGTGGTTCTCAAACTTGATGGCCGCGCAGATCGCTGCTCAGCGCAAGCCAAAACCGTAGATGAATTTATATCCGCCTTAGAGCGACGGTTTCCGTCCGATGGTTTTCGTTTTTGCGGATAATTAATCCCGCTCGCTGTCGCGTAGGAAGGATATTCTCCCGAAGATTTTTCAGATTGATCGTCTCCCAGATCTCCAGCGCACGCGCTTCGGCTTGCACATGATCAAGCGCCGCGTAGCGGTGGAAATAGGCCGCTGGATCACGAAAAGCCGTCTGCCGTAGCTTCATGAACCGCGATAAATACCAGCGCTCAATAACAGCCTCCTCGGCGTCAATATAGATTGAAAAATCGAGAAAATCCGAGACGAACGGCACCGCCTCACCGTCCTTCGGCAACCGCGCTGGCTGCAGCAGGTTCAAGCCCTCCACAATCAAAATATCGGGACGGCTGACGACCACCTCTTGCTCCGGCACGATGTCGTAGTGAAAGTGCGAATAGACCGGCGCGGCAACATTTTCTTTCCCCGCCTTCACATCATTCATGAAGTTGAGCAGCCGGCCAATATCAAAGCTCTCGGGAAACCCCTTCCGGTTCATGATCCCCCGCGACTCCAGCACAGCGTTCGGGTGCAGAAATCCGTCGGTGGTGATGAGATCGACTTTGGGGTGATCCGCCCAACGTGCGAGAAGCGCACGCAGAATACGCGCCGAAGTGCTCTTCCCAACCGCCACCGAACCAGCGATCCCTATCACGAAGGGAACACGCAGATCTTTGCGCCCAAGAAAGCGGTTGGTGACAAGATGCAATTCTTGCGAGGCTGCAACGTAGAGATTTACCAACCGGGAAAGCGGCAGATAAATCTGCTCCACCTCATCAAGTGACAACTCACCGATCAACCCGCGCACCTGTTCCAGGTCGCGCTCAACCAGTGTCATCGGCGTATCAGCGCGCAGCTTGGCCCACTGCTCCCGATTAAAAGTCCTGTAGGGAGAAAATTGCAAATGCGAACTGCTGGGCATATCCATGAGCTCTGCGATCTCTCGGCCAAAAGGTAGAATAAAAAAGAGAGGATTAGTCAGCTATGGTCCCGCGGGCAGCCTTCTCCGCCAACCCGGAGGTCCCCGTACGGGCCTCCAGCACGTCGGCTACCTCCGTCCATTGGAGCCCACGCGACTCCAGCAGCACCAGCAGATGATAAATAACATCCGCCGCTTCCGCCGCCAGCGCCTTCGGATCGCTGCCAAGTGCGGCAATCACCGTCTCGATCGCTTCCTCACCGAACTTCCGAGCACATTTTTCGGAACCGCTATGCAGCAACTGCCGTGTATACGACGGCGCGTCAGATGCGGTCCGTCGCGCCCTGATCGTCACTGCCAGCCGCGTCATGATATCGTCGGTCATTGAGAAACCTGGAGCTGCGCTGCCGCGCGCCATTCACACTTGCAGCGCCGGCAATCCAGAGGATGCGCGCCAAGCACCAACCGTCAAGCCCTTCTACAATAGCGCACGCGCGGCCGAACCGTGAGTTGGCTGACTTAGTTAATGGTCAACGGCACGATGAGCCACGTTTCACGTGAAACATCATAGAGTTACGCAGAACCGTCTTGACGGGTACCGGCACTTTCAAGGCGTGCCCGGATGTAATCCAGCTGATCAAAATTGCCATACTTGATCAACAGTGTCCCGCTCTCGCCCGATCCGCGCTTGATCTCAACCTTCAAGCCCAGCAGCTCGCCGACGGCCTGTTCAAACGCTTTCGTATCCGCATCCTTCTCCCGCAATCGGCTTGGCGGCACCGCAGGCCCGCCCTTGTCGAGCTGCTGCATCAACGCCTCGACATCACGGACGTTGAGATCCTGCTCGACAATCCGTAGCGCCAGCGCTTCTGCGTCAGCGCGCCCCACCAGCGCTCGTGCATGCCCCGCAGTCAGCTGGCCCTCGGCGACCATCGCCTGTACGTTGTTTGGCAACTTGAGCAGCCGCAAGGTATTGGCCAGATGGCTCCGGCTCTTGCCGATCTGCTCCGCCAACTGCTCCTGCGTGTAATGGAACCTCTGGATCAATTCGTTGTAACCACTGGCTTCTTCGATCGCATTGAGATCTTCGCGCTGCACGTTCTCAATGATTGCCATCTCGATCACATCGCGATCAGCCAGCTCGCGCACAATCACCGGCACTTGATGCAACCCCGCGACCTGCGACGCCCGCCAGCGGCGCTCGCCGGCCACGATTTCATAGCCGCCGGCCGGATCCGCCCGCACGATGATCGGCTGCACGAGCCCGTGCTGCTGGATCGATCCAGCAAGCTCCAACAACTCAGTCTCCCGAAAATCTTTGCGCGGGTTGAACCGACTGCCGTGCACCTGTTCGATAGGCACGACGCGCTGTTCCCCCTCTTGGGGCAGTCGCGGATTGGCCAACGCTGTATCCCCGATCAGAGACGCAAGTCCGCGTCCAAGCCGGCCTTTTTGCAGGGGTGATGTCATGTCAGTTGCTGTTCCGAGGCCAACGCGGCACGAGTAGTGGTGTAGTTCAGATCGTTACGCCGCCCGCATCAACTTCTCACGCGCCAACACTTCGCTCGCGAGCTGTATGTAGGCTTGGCTACCGATACACGCGTGGTCATAAATCAAGATCGGCTGCCCATGCGAAGGAGCCTCAGCGACCCGGATGTTCCGCGGAATCACCGTCTCATAGACCTTGGCCCCGAAATAAGCCCGCACGTTGGCCGCGATTTCCCGCGAAAACGCCGTACGCTGGTCGTGCATCGTTAAAACGACACCCTGGATCTCCAGCCGTGGATTGAGCGTCCCACGGATCTGATCAACGGTTTCCTTAAGCTGCGACATGCCCTCCAAGGCAAAGAACTCGCATTGAATAGGCACCACAACGGCATTGGCCGCCGTCAAAGCGTTCAACGTCAACAGGCTCAGCGACGGCGGGCAATCAATCAGCACGTAGCTAAAAGGCTTCCCACCGGTCACCGCTACTTGCTCGACCGCCAAGGCAGCCAGCGCATCCCGCAGCTTGTAGGGCCGCCCCGCATCGCCCATCAGGTCCGATTCAAGACTGACCAGATCTGAATTCGCCGGAACCAGCGAGAGGCCGGGGACATTGGTTGTCACCGCCGCCTGCAGCACACTCGCTTGCCCCACCAGCACGTCATACATAGTCAGCTTCCGCGCTTCCGGACCAACACCAACGCCCGTCGACGCGTTACCCTGCGGATCCAGATCGAGGATCAGTACCCGCTCCCCCGCCGCCGCCAGCGCCGTACCAAGGTTGATGGCCGTCGTCGTCTTTCCAACCCCGCCTTTTTGGTTGGAAATCGCCAGCACGCGGACCGGTGGAGCAGAGAGCGCGCCCACAGCAGCCGTTGTCGTTATCTCAGCCATCGTCACTGCTCCTGTCTCGTCCGGTCCCGGCAGCAAAATCGCCCCGCGCCGGCAATCGATCCATCAAGCCGGCCGCAAAGCGCGAACCGCCACGATACGCCCGTCAGCCAACGTCCGGCTGACCGTAAGATCGGCTTCAAACGCCCACAACCGCCGCGCCGCCAGCAATTCAGCTTCGACATCGCGCCCTTTGGACAGGAGTGCCAACGTCGAGGGCCCGAAAAATGGCTGACACCAACCAAGGAGCCGGTCCAACGGCGCCAGTGCCCGCGCCGAAATCACGTCCACGATGCCGACCTTAGTTGTGTTCGCAGCCGTTTCGATCCTGTCCGCCAGGATATCCACCGTCACCAATGGTCCGAGACCTGTTTGGCGGACGACCTCGCGCAAGAAAGCACACTTTCGAGCGTCACTCTCCAACAGGGTCAGCCGGCACCCACCCCGCTCCGCCAGCAGCATGCCCACTACGAGGCCTGGAAAACCGGCACCGGACCCCAGATCGAGCCATCGGACGGCCCCAGCAGGGGCCAAAACCAATAACTGCGCTGAGTCCGCAAAATGCCGATGCCAGACATCCTCAACCGTGCTCGCTGCCACCAGATTGATCGTCTTCTGCCAAGTCCGCAGCAATTCGGCATACGTCTCCAGCCGCCCCAGCGTTTCACGTGAAACCCTGAAAGCTTCAGCAAAATCAGCAGGTCCTGCGATATGATTCATACGGACCGTCGTGTTGTTGATACCGCGGAATAAAGTCTAACCAACCCGCGCCAACGCCCCGCCTTTGCGAAGCTGTGCCAGCACCAGCATCAGCGCGGCAGGCGTCATGCCATCGATCTGGCCAGCCTGGGCCAGCGTAGTCGGCTGATGCTTGACCAGCTTGGCCCGCACCTCATTCGAGAGCCCAACAATTGCGCCAAAATCGAAGCCAAGTGGGATTTGAATCCCTTCCTCACGTTTGAGCACCGCAATATCGACCGCCTGCCGTTCGACATAGGTGGCATATCTTGCGTCCACAGAAATTTGCTCCGCAATCGTGGAGGGAATATCTCCGAGTACCGGCCAAACGCGGATAAGGTCCGCAAATTCTATCCCAGGATAAGCAAGCATCTCGAATCCGCTCCGCCGCCGCCCATCGCGATTAATCTCGAGACCAGCCCGCCCCGCCTCTGAAGGAGTCAAAATCAACGCATCGAGCTGTGCCCGTGCGGAGACCAATGCCGCCGCTTTGGTTTCAAAATTCTCCCCGCGCACCGAGCCAACGCAGCCCAGCACCAATCCTAGCGGTGTCAATCGCGCATCCGCATTGTCTGCCCTCAGCCGCAACCGATACTCGGCCCGCGACGTGAACATACGATAGGGCTCGCTCACACCGCGCGTCACCAGGTCATCGATCATCACGCCGATGTAGGCATCCGAGCGGGAGAGCACAAAAGTTCGGCCACGTGCCGATGTTTCAGCCCCCGCACCGCCGGCGGCCAACGCCGCATTTAGCCCTGCCATCAACCCCTGCGCCGCCGCTTCTTCATACCCCGTCGTACCGTTGATCTGGCCAGCCAGGTAAAGCCCGGGGGCCTTTTTGACTTCTAGTGTTGGAAACAACTCCCGTGGATCGACGTGATCGTATTCGATTGCATATCCAGGGCGAATGATCCGCACCTTTTCCAGCCCGCGAATGGTCCGCAGGAATTGGTCCTGAACGTCCGCTGGCAATGAGGTCGACACGCCGTTCGGATACACGGTTGGATCATCGAGCCCTTCCGGCTCCAGAAAGATCTGATGCCGCTCGCGATCCGCAAACCGCACCACCTTATCCTCGATTGACGGGCAATAGCGCGGCCCCACACTGCTGATGTTGCCAGAGTACATCGCCGAGCGCTTGAGGTTCTCCCGGATCACAGCGTGCGTCACCGCCGTCGTTTCGGTCACCCCACACGCCACCTGCGGCGTCGTAATCGCTGTCGTTAGAAACGAGAACGGCACTGGCTGCGCATCGCCGTGTTGCATATCAACAGCAGCCCAGTCGATCGTCCGTCCATCGAGCCGCGCCGGTGTTCCAGTCTTCAAGCGTCCAAGTTGCAATCCGATCTGATACAACCTTTCGGACACACCCAACGAAGGGGCCTCGCCCACCCGGCCCGCCGGCGTCTGCACGTCGCCGATGTGGATGAGCCCGTTCAAAAACGTGCCAGTCGTCAAAACAACCGCAGTAGAGTTGTACGAGCGTCCATCCGAAAGCACGACACCGCTGACGCGAAATGCACGGCCCTCACGCCGCACCAGCAAATCAATGATCCCACCCTCGATCACTTCCAGGTTAGGCTGCGCGCGCATCTCCGCCTGCATCGCCAGCCGGTAAAGTTTGCGATCCGCCTGCGCCCGTGGCCCCTGCACCGCCGGTCCACGGGATCGATTGAGCAGCCGGAATTGGATCCCGGCCTTGTCCGCAACGCGACCCATCAGCCCGTCAAGCGCATCCACTTCACGCACCAGGTGGCCTTTCCCGAGCCCCCCGATGGCCGGGTTGCACGACATCTCCCCGATCGTATCGAAGCGATGCGTGACCAAGGCCGTGCGTGCGCCAAGCCGCGCCGCCGCCGCCGCCGCCTCCGCGCCGGCATGTCCGCCGCCCACAACGATAACGTCAAAACTCACGTGAGATGCTCCAGGCCAGCCATACGGACCGACGGTCCCATCGACGGGCAACATATCCTCAAACGCCGATAACGCTGAAATTCGACCGAAAAACCAGCAAAATCGCCCAAATCCGTCAAAACGAGACTGACTCGCAAATGTCCTGCGATCACAAACAAGCCTCCTGGAGAATAATGATACCTAAAGTAGGGACTCCAGCGACCTCACCGGAGCGAAATACGGGAGTCCTGCCAGGTATGATTTATGTCCTTTGTGAGGAGCGTTTCACGTGAAACTCTCCCTGCCGATTTATCCATTCAAACTGAATCGGTTACATGGTTCTCCACAAGGGAGCCAAAGGGGAGTCTGTACAAGTCATTTACCGATGCAGAACCGGCCAAAAATAGCACCCAGAATTTCCTCCGCATCGACCCGTCCAACCAGCCGCCCGATGGCCTGCGCCGCCCTTCGGAGATCTTCAGCGCGAAGCTCAAGATCTCCCTGATGACCGGCAAGAAAGTCATCAACCGACGCTGCCGCCGCACCGATCTCCTGCCGATGCCGTGCCGTGGTGATCAGCGCTGCCTCCCCGCCCCGCGTCCGTTCTCGCGCCGCAGCAGCGATCCGGTTTTCTAAAGCGGCCAATCCAACGCCCGTCAGAGTCGATACAACTAGCGGAGAATAATCGTCACGAGTCCCCACAGGCGGTTCTGGAACCAGATCAATTTTGTTCCAGACGGACAGAACCTCGCCCTTAAAACTTCCCTCTGAGAGTCTATGCAACTCAGGAGGTAAATTCAGATCTGGCGTCTCCGCGTCCACCACCCACAGCACCAGATCCGCTTCGGACGCCCGCGCCAGACCACGCCGGATACCCTCTTTTTCGACGCCACCTGGCACTGCCCGGATCCCCGCCGTATCCGCCAGCACCACCGCCAGCCCACCGAGATTCAGCTGCAACTCGACAATATCCCGGGTTGTCCCCGCCTCCGGTGAAACGATCGCCGCTTCGCGACGCGCCAGGGCATTGATCAGCGACGACTTGCCGACATTGGGCGGCCCCGCGATCACCACCACGAACCCGTCACGGAGAATTTCGCCCCGATGCGCGTCGTCCAGAGCAGCACGCAGCGCGCGCTGCACTCCCGCAACGACCGCCACAGCATCATCGACGGCCCGCTGTGAAACATCGCCTTCGTCCGAGAAATCGATCGCTGCTTCCACGAGGGCTTGTGCCTTAAGTAAGTCAGCGCGCCAGCCCTCGGCCGCGCGGTGCAGAACACCGGCCAGCTGACGCAGTGCCAACCGCCGCTGGGCATCAGTTTCCGCCTCGATCAAGTCCGCCAGGCCCTCAGCCTCCGTCAGATCGATCTTACCGTGCTCAAACGCCCGCCGCGTGAACTCGCCCGGCTCCGCCAGCCTGAACCCCGGCATCCGTCCCAATGCTGCCAGCACACCAGCAACCACCGCCCGCCCACCGTGAACATGCAGCTCGACAACATCCTCGCCCGTAAAGCTTCGCGGTGCCGGAAACCACAGCACCAGTGCGTCATCCAGTGCCCCGCCGTCAGCCGGATCGATCAGCGATGCCCGCTGCGCCATCCTCGGAGTCGCTACAACCTTGGGAGCCAGCGCCCGCAGCGCATCATGCGCGCGTGGCCCCGAAAGCCGGATGATCGCCACCCCAGCCCGGTCTTGCCCACTCGACAGCGCAAAAATCGTCGGCACGTCGCCAGTCATCAACGCAAACTCCAATGTACGGCAAGTCCGTCGCTTCCAGCCCGCACGCGCAAGCGTGCAACCAACAAGGCTCCCGGTCCTTACTTGGGGTGCCCGCAGGGTCCAGGGAGTCGGAAGCACCGAACAGAAGCGGCGGCACCCGCCAATGAGCAAGTACCGCCGCAATCTTACGAAGCAAACGCGCGATCCGGCCGGCTCCCCGTTGGGGGAGTCGGATCGCGCCAAATTATCTGTCCCCGCCAGCCTTGTTCATCGAATCGAAGAACTCGCCGTTCGTCTTGGTCGCCTTCAAGCGGCCAATAAGGAACTCGATCGACTCCATCGCACCCATCGGGTTGAGAATGCGCCTGAGCACATACACCTTCTTGA
>JANNEU010000219.1:0-4301 GCA_031379035.1 Hyphomicrobiaceae bacterium
AACTGCTCAGAGGCATAGTCGCCCGCTTTGCGGCAGATCTCGCGGCCTTTGGCGTAAAGTTCGCGCGCGCTGTATTCGGCCTTGAGGTCGCACTCCAGAACTTCTTTGAGGTTCTGGCCGATCATCAGCGGGTCGAGGTGCTGCAAGTTCGGGTGACCCTCAAGAAAAATAATGCGGGCAATCAGTTTGTCGGCGTGCTGCATCTCCTCGATGGACTCTTCACGCTCCTTCTTGGCGAGTTTGGTGAACCCCCAATCGTCCAGGAGCCGGTAGTGGAGCCAGTACTGGCTGACCGCTGTCAACTCATGTTTGAGCGCATCGTTGAGAACTTCGAGGACTTCTTTCTTGCCCTTCATGCGGCGGCTCCATGCCCAGAGTTCATTTCATCCAAGGCAAAGGGGTGCCGTTTCCGGTCCATCGTATCAAGCAGTTTCAACTGGGCACAGGTGTGGTGCGGCATCACTCCGCAGCCATAAGTCCAGGTCCGACGCGTGCTTCCGGCGCATGTCCGTCGGGCCGGGTTTCTTGCGCGAAGCCCGACGACGGGCATCCGGCACAAGACGCTACGTCGCCGATCTGGCGTCCATGAATGATACGCGCCGCGAGGGGGAGGCAACCGCCGCAGCGAGGACGCTTGCCAAGCGCTTTGTAAACACGAACGGGGGTTAGCACTGCCCAGCTGTCGTGCGCTACCATGCCCGACGCAGCAGCCTCGATCGCCGAGTGATCAATCCGGTTGCAATGGCAAACAATCATCGCGGCTTCTTGTCGCTCAGTTGGGACGCGCGGCGGTCGAAACGGCGATGGGTGCCGGCACGATGGAGTGGCGTGACAGCCGTTGCTCTAGCCCAGTCATCGTATCGGCAAAGCCCTGGGCCTCACCGACGACGCGGTCGATTGCCGAGCATTCGATGAGTGCGAACGCGCACGCCCGCATGGCCGGACAGGTTTGATGCTGGCACGCAGCAATCATGGCTACGGCGATGCACTCATCCCGGCAAAACTCGCCGCGACCGTCAGGGAAAACATGGATCTCGCGTTGCGCCGATTGATTGAGCGCGGTCACCCAGCCAGAAAGGTTGCCAACGGCCAGTCTTGCGCCGCACAGGCCGAACAGCCCACTGTACAGGCTCCAGGTCCGCTCCCAGTGACCGATGTCGCCAGTCTGCCGCCCCAGCATCCAGTAGCGGAAACCGAGGCCGACGAGGCGCTCGGGTTCCTCCAAAGCTCGCTCTGGCAGAGCCGAACACGCACGACCACGTGAAGAAGCTTTCAATCGAGGCTGGGAAACTTTTCTGAGCATGAGCCAATCCCGGAGTCATGGGTAACCAGCGATATAAATGATGGAACGACCGGCACTATCGATCGATCACCCCACCGAGTGAAAATCTCATGTTCCCGGACCGGCATCGAATGCAACCTTGTCCATCAATTCGGATGCCTTCTTCCGGAACTTGGCAATGTTTTCGAGCGGCAATGGATCGGGTTTGAGCGCACCCCAGCTCTTGACAACGTCTGAAGGCGAAACCGTCGCGCTTATCGGGTACTCGTTATTGACCTCAGCGTAGATTTTCTGGGCCTCGTCTGACGCTAGGTATTCCATCAGCTTGAGCGCGCTGGCCTTGTTCGGTGCGTGCTTTGCGAGGGCCATGCCAGAAATATTGACGTGTGATCCACGATCTGCCGCATTGGGGAAGATAATCTTCACGCTATCAGCCCAGGCCTTCTGGTCGGGGTTCTTGAGCATCAAGGCCATATAGTAGGTGTTTCCAAGCGCGAGGTCGCACTGGCCTGCGTGGACATCGCGCACTTGTTCGCGATCACCGCCCGCCGGCTTTTTCACGAGGTTATTTTTGACGCCCGTGAGCCAAGCCTCCGTCGCTGCCTCACCTTTGTGAGCAATGATCGTCGCCGTCAGCGAGGTGTTGTAGACATGCTGGCCGGAGCGCGTGCAGACCTTGCCCTTCCATTTTGGGTCCGCCAATTCATCATACGAAATCGCGTCTTGTTTGACGCGATCTCTACTCGCGTAAACCACGCGGGCGCGCATCGTCAGACCAAACCAATGCCCATCGGGATCGCGATAAGCCGCAGGCACTGCGGCAGTGACTGCCGGGATCGCCACCGCTTGCGTCAGCCCCGCGTCCTTTGCTTCCGACAAGCGGCCGGCATCAACGGTAAAAAGCAGGTCAGCGGGGCTGAGTTGGCCTTCCGCCGCCATGCGTTCATTCAGCCCTGCGCTGGCGAAGATGATGTTGGTCTGAATGCCTGTCTTGGCCGTGAACGCCTTTAAGAGCGGATCGATCAGTTGCGGCTCACGATAGGAGTAGATGTTGACTTTCTCTTGCGCCAAAGCGGGCGTGGCCAAGGCCACAGCGGCCATCGCCGGCAACAGCGTACGCGCGCTAATGGCGCGACGGGACATGATCATTCTGGTCTCCAATCATGGGGGTTCAAAGCCCCGACATCGGGTAGTTCGCTATTCCTGGCCGGCGTTGTTGACCGGTGGCGTCAAGAAGACAGCGGGGCAGCCGCACGTCAATACCTGATCGGCTAGCTCGGAATTATAATAATTCCAATGTAGGACGCAGACTTGCAGGGTCTCTATCGCGCTACGTCAGGATCTCATCCACGCAGGACTGGCGTTCCGCGCAGGCCCGCCTTGGCGGCGCGAGTCCGGGGTTTGGCGTTTGCCGATTTGATCGGTTGCGGCACCGTACGAATCCTTTTCGCCATGTCGGCGAGCGTGTGCTGATCGAGCACACTGATGAAAGCTTCGAGCGCATCATCGAAGATCACGTTCAGCTGCGGCTTGGCTTTGCGAGCAACCGTCCGTGCCGCCGCTTCAGACCCGGCGACTTCCATTTCGGTGGCCTCGATGGCGCGCACGATATGGCCGATGCGAACTGTTTCAGCCTTTCGCGCTAACCGCACACCACCATGCCGTCCACGCACTGCTTCCACAAATCCAGCGCGCGATAAGATATGAATGATCTTGAAGACAGTCAGCTGCGTGATGTCGAGACGCTTCGCAATATCCGCGGCTTTCACGAGTGCACCGTTGGCCGCGGCACAATCGATCGCGATGCGGATCGCGTGGCTGGTCGTTTTTGTCAGTCGCATCGAGATCTCTTACCGGTTCGTCGCGTCGCTGATAGGAACTCACACTAAAAACCTGCACGGACTGTTCGCGCCCCGGAGGCTTGTTCGCTCATGGGGTCCAGATTGAGCCAAGTCGACCGCCCATCGCCTGAGGCAGGACAAACGGCCGACCATCACTAGGCGTCGTGTTCACCCGAATGCCCTGATCATAGAGTTCCGAAAGCACCGTGTCGCTAAAGATCGCATTGGGCGTGCCCTGAGCGACGACACCACCGTTGCCGATCAGGATCACCTCGTCAGCCCAGGCTGCTGCTAGATTGAGGTCGTGCAGGACGGCAACCACAATTCGCCCCGCCCGCGCCTCTTGTTTGGCTTGACCCAGGAGAAGCATCTGATGGGCAAGATCGAGATTGGATGTGGGTTCGTCGAGCAAGAGGACGGTGGGTCCCGCAACGAAGGTCGATGACCTCAGTTGACATAAAGCGCGCGCGAAGTGCACCCGCTGCCGCTCACCGCCGGACAGCTCTGTGTAGAGCCGGTGGGCGAGATGCGACAAATCTACTGAAGCTAGGGCCGCTATGGCACTCTCATCGTGGCCATCATGGCCAAAGCCCGGCACCGATGATCCGAGCCGGACAACTTCAAGCACTGTGAACGGAAACGACAACACTGTTGCTTGCGGTACGACAGCGCGGCGGGCAGCTAAAGCGGCGGCGGGCATTCGATGCAGTGCGACGCCATCTAACAGAACCGCGCCTTGCGAGGGCGACAACTCACCACTCAGCGCCTTGATCAGTGTCGATTTGCCGGCGCCATTCGGACCCGCGATCACGACAAGCTGCCCTGGCGCGAACGCCAACGTGACATCAGAGAGCACGCGGCGTGTCCCGCGATCAATTGCCAACTGTGCGGTCTCGAGCATCGGCGACTACTCACCACCGCCAATGCCGCGCCGCATGACGAGATTGAGGAAAACGGGTGCGCCGACCGCCGCAAGCACAATGCCAAGCGGCAGTTCTGCGGGGCGCACCGCCATGCGTGCGACGATGTCTGCGAGTAACACCAGCGCCGCGCCGAGTAGCGCACCGGCGGGTAGCACGATGCGATGGTCTGGCCCGGCGATCAGGCGGACCAGATGCGGCACCACGATGCCGACAAAACCGATCACACCGGCGACCGCGACTGCGGCTCCGACGGCT
>JANNEU010000247.1:0-4217 GCA_031379035.1 Hyphomicrobiaceae bacterium
CCGGTCACGAGCGCACGCTCGCCTGCGAACAAGGCCATGGGTGGTCTCCGGAGTTGGGGTGCGAGCGGCAGCAGTACGCGGCGGCGGGGGTGATGTCACGCGGAGATGGGGCTGCGCGGGCAGTGGTGCAACAAAGAGGTCGCTGGGGCGGGTGCTTCCGGATATGGAGGCGGGATGACGACAAATGGACAGTTTGAGATTTTCCTGGTGGCCGCACCGGGCTTGGAAGCGGCGCTGCACGCGGAGGTGCGCGGCAAGGGCTTCAAGCACGTCCGGGCGGTGCCGGGCGGCGTGACCATCAAGGGTGGGTGGCCGGAGGTATGGCGCGCCAACCTGTGGATCCGCGGTGCGGGACGGGTGATGGCACCCATCGACCAGTTCAAGGTGCTGCATCTGGCGCAGCTGGACGTGCGGGCCCGGCATGTGCCGTGGGCCGACGTGCTGCGCGCCGATGTGCCGTTCCGGGTCGAAGTGACGTGTAAGAAGTCGCGCATTTATCATTCCGACGCGGCGGCGCAGCGGATCGAGACAGCAATCAAGGAGACGCTCGGCGCGCCGCAATCAGACGACGCGGAGGTGCTGGTGCGGGCGCGCTTCGAGCACGACGTGTGCACCATCGGCGTGGATACGTCGGGCGAGCTGCTGCACAAGCGCGGCTACAAGGAAGCCGTCAACATGGCGCCGATGCGGGAGACGATGGCGTCGCTGTTTTTGCGACAGTGCGGCTATGACGGCAACGAACCGGTGGTCGATCCGATGTGTGGGTCGGGCACGTTCGTGATCGAGGCGGCGGAGATTGCGGCGCGGCTTAATCCGGGGCGGGCGCGGCGGTTCGCGTTTGAGCAATTGGCGACGTTTGACGCGGACGCATGGGCGCGCATGCGGGACGTGAAAAGCGCGCGCGTGCCGAGCGTTCGCTTCTATGGCAGCGACCGGGATGCGACGGCGATCAGGATGAGCCAAGCGAATGCGGAGCGGGCTGGTGTGGCAGCGTTTGTGGATTTCCAGCAGTGCGCGATCAGCGATCTGGTGGCGCCGGAAGGGCCGCCGGGGCTGGTAATCGTCAACCCGCCCTATGGCACGCGCATCAGCGACAAAAGCAAGTTGGTGCCGCTGTACCGGACAATGGGGCAGACGCTGCTGACGCGGTTTGCCGGCTGGCGCGTGGGGATTTTAACGACGGAGCCGATGCTGGCTGCGGCGACGGGGTTGCCGTTTCTGCCGGCGGAAGCGCCGGTGGCGCATGGGGGGCTGAGGGTGGTGCTGTATCGGACGGGGGTGTTGGGGTAGGGGGTGGTGGCGCATATGATGCAAGGCGCATCGCGAAAACAACGCCGACTGGCAATTGCAGCTCCGGTCCCGACGATGCCTTGTTCGATCTTATCTTGCGGCGATCAATTAGGTGCTTAAATTGATAAATCAATTTCTTCGATTCTTCTTGACTGGCCATTACTTGTGAGGTTAACGTCTGTCTAAAATTTTAAGCAGCTGTGGCGAAATGCCAGCATAGAAAGTCATTTTGCAAGATAAAGTCATGAAGGTGCACGACACCGAAGAATGAAGCAAAATATTAATAGATGGATTGGATACCAATAGATTTTTCTTTTGCATTGGTGTTGTCGTGCACAATAAATCGGCGCGCCTATGTTATTTAAGAGGAGGTAACAAATGAAATTTAAATATATTCTCACCGCCGCAGGGGTTTTTTTGGCATTGACTCTGGCAATTGCCCTTACGGGACAAGCTTCGTCCTCCACCTTCGTTGGCGAAGTCCAAACGCCCGCACTTAGCGACAATTCTACTGCACTAAATTCGCGGAGCACAAAGTCTTCAGCAATACAATCACATCGCCAAAAAATGCGCTTTGCATGCTTTGCAGGCAGTTTGGGTAAATGTCGATATGACAGTGATTGTTGTTCCGGCAGCTGTGTTTATCTTAATACTTGTGGGGGTTACTGTTGTTATCCTTAAACTATCTCGGATGTCATGGCGGATTTGAACGTTAATTGATCCGCGTTGTCGCGAGGGAAGAGTCAGCAATCTCTTCGCTTCAGTATCCGTAGGTTGGGTTAGCGCGGGCGGTGAATTAGCCGCTTGCACAATCTTAATCGCGCGTAACCCAACACTTACTCGCGCCCGGCCCAATCCGGAAGTGACGGCATCTCATCGGTGCCCCACCAAGATTCATAGGCTCCACGTTCCAGCCACATGCCAAACGTCGAATGCGGCCAATCACCTGGTCGAGCGACAAGCCCATGCTGCACCGGGTTGGCGTGAATGTAGTCAAGATGCGCTTGGAAATCGCGTTCGTCGCGGATGACGTGCTCCCAATAACGACGCTGCCACACGTCGCGTTCGCCTTTGTGGGCGCGGCTTTCATTCGTTGTGTCGTTGCGAATGTGCTGCAACTGATCTTTTGTGAAGGCGGTCTTGATGAGCCGGATGCGCGTCGAGTAATCGGCATCGCCTTCCGGCAACGTCCAGATCATGTGCAAATGATCTGGCATCACGACTTCGGCCTCGACGACGAACGGGCGCGTACGTTGGACCTTTGCGACGGAACGGTGCCAACGTTCGACGTTGCTCTGATCGGAGAACAGCCGTTGGCGCTGAAATGTAATCAGCGTGAAGAAATACGAAGCGCCGGGGACTGTGGCACGGCGATAGCGCATGGCGTCGGCCAAGTGTTGGGTTACGCGCGGGGCGAGCGCGGAGAACATACCGCAAGACCTGCAACCGCGCTAACCCAACCTACGAAATCTTGCGGACTCGAACGAAGTCGCGATCAGAACAGAAGCCGGCGCGCTTGGCCCGCATCGAGTAAGCGGCTGCCCCTCATCCGACCTTCGGGCACCTTCTCCCCTTCGCGAAGGCAGAGGGGAGAAGGGAAGTGGCCGCGCCGCTCGCCCTGCCGTCTTCTACTTCACACCCAACTTCTTCTGCAAACTCGACGAGCTGGTTGTGTATTGGAACGTGAGTTTTTTTCCGGGGTGGACGATTTTGTGGGCGGCTTGGGACATGAGGGCGGCTTCGTGGAAGCCGGAGAGGATGAGTTTGAGTTTGCCGGGGTAGGTGTTGATGTCGCCGATGGCGAAGATGCTCTGCTCGCTGGTTTCGAATTTCTCGGTGTCCACGGGGATCAGGTTTTCGTGCAGGTTGAGACCCCAATTCGCGACGGGGCCGAGTTTCATGGTGAGGCCGAAGAACGGCAGCAGGCGATTGCAGGCGATCTTGTCTTCGCCGGTGGCGGTTTTGACGGTGACCTGCTCGAGCTGGCCGTTAGCGCCGTGCAGATGCGTGGCCTGACCGATCAGCAGTTTCATCTTGCCGTCGCGGACGAGGGCGCGCATCTGCTCGACGGAGTGGGGCGCGCCGCGGAAGTCGTCGCGGCGGTGCATGAGGGTGAGCGAGCGGGCGATGGGCTGGAGGTTGAGCGTCCAGTCGAGGGCGCTGTCGCCGCCGCCGACGATCAGCACGTCTTTATCGCGGAAGGCGTCCATCTTGCGGACGGCGTAGAACACGGAGGTGTTCTCGTAGGCTTCGATGCCTTCGAGGGGCGGGCGCTTAGGCGTGAACGAGCCGCCGCCGGCAGCAATGACGACAACTTTGGCTAAGAACTCTTTGCCGGTGTCGGAGGTGAGGCGGAAGCGGCCGTCGGGCTCGCGCTGCAGACCATCGACGCGTTCGCCGAGATGAAACTGCGCGCCGAACGGTTTGATCTGATTGAGCAGGCGGTCGGTGAGTTCCTGGCCGGTAACGATGGGCAGGGCGGGAATGTCGTAGATGGGTTTTTCGGGATAAAGTTCCGAGCACTGGCCGCCGATTTTGTCGAGGATGTCGATGAGGTGGCATTTGATGTCGAGCAGGCCGAGTTCGAACACGGCGAACAGGCCGCAGGGGCCAGCGCCGATGATGAGGGCGTCGGTTTCGATGGGGGCATTCGTGGTGGGGGACATGGGCGGTATCCTCGGGCAGTTTTGGCGTGCTGGCTTGACTTGCTGGCTTGTCGTGGGTCCCGGCACCAGCCGGGATGACGACACAAGGGGCCGTGGTGCATGGGCGGTCGTTGGTACACACATAACGCGTTGGCGGCGCTGCGCAATAGCCCGCGCGTCGCAGGGGAATTCTGGTCTGCGGGGCGGCCGAGTGACGCGAAATAATGCCCCGGCTGCACGAATTTCGGAAATAATCCGGTGGGACGGCTCGCCGAAAAGACC
>JANNEU010000296.1:0-1744 GCA_031379035.1 Hyphomicrobiaceae bacterium
CGTTGGGATTGTGGATCACCAGCAGCGCTGGTCGCTCAGCCACCAGCGACGACACCGCCTGCAAACCGGCGGCGGCATCCCAGTTGGGGTCGCGTACTTCGAACTTCATCCCGCGGGCGGTCGCTTCCTCGCGCATCACGCGGGTCCAGATGTCGGTCAACGGCAGACCCAGGGATTGCGGCACCCACGCGATCACCTTGCCCTGCAAGGCAGCCTCGGCGTGCGCGCGCAGTGCATTCGATCAGGCAGGAACGTCGAACTCGTGCGTCGTTGCGGCTGTTGTGACCGGGCTGATTGCGCTACCTGTTTCCGACGGCACGCTGCAGCCAGCGAGGAACAGGCTCCCCAGCCCCGCCAGCAGCCATTTCGTGCCTTGCCAGTCCCGCGCGTCGCGCGCCGGAAATCCCAAATTCATTGCATCTCCCTGATTCGTGTGGATACCGTTCACTCGCCCTGGCGCGCCGTTTCCTCGTCGCGGGGATGGAGGCGGTTGTCGAGCAGAATAGCGCCGAGCAGCACGGTACCTTTGAAGATGTTCTGCACGTTGTTGTCGAGGTTCATGATGGTCATGCCGTTGAGCAGGGTGCCAATCAGCGCCGTGCCGGCCAGCACACTCAACACGCTGCCCCGTCCACCGACCAGACTGACTCCGCCCAGCACCACGACCATGATCACGTCGAAGATCAGCGTGGAGTTGATCACCTGGGTATTCATGCTGTTGGTCGAAGCCGCCATCACGAGCCCGGCGATGAAACCGATGGCGGACGCCAACGCATACTCCGTCATGGTCAGCGGCCGCACGGCGATGCCGGTGAGGCGGGCAGCTTCCGGGTTATCGCCATGCGCGTAGATGAAGCGTCCGATCGCGGTACGCGACAACAGAAAATGGACCACCAGCGCCGTCACCGCCAGGGCGAGCACCGGCGCGGGGATGCCGGCCACCCGGCCCTGACCGATCCAAGCCAGCGCGGACGCCTCGGCGGGGAGATAACTGATCACGCCGTCCAACAGGTACACGCGGCCAAGGCCGAAAATCAGGAAACCGGTCGCCAAGGTGGTGAACAACGGCGGCACTTCGACGAACGCGATGATAAAGCCGTTGATGAGGCCGATGAGCACCGCGAAGCCCAAACATAACAGGAGCGCGCCAGCGAGCGGCCAGCCGTCCTGCAGCAGCTGCAAGGTCACGGCAGAAGTCACGGCCATCGTCGCCACCAGCGAGAGATCGAGGCCGCGACCAATCATCACCACGCTCATGGCAATCCCGAGGATGCCGAGAATGGCGACGCCACGCGTCAAGGTAAGCAGATTAGCGAGGGTGCCGAAGCCCGGCAAAGTCACGCTGAAACCCGCCGCGAGCACGGCGGTCACCAGCAGAACGATTTGTTCCTGCGAAGGTTTGAACCTGGAAACGGCAGTTGAACGCGGATTCGCCACAGGCTTCAGAGCCGGCGCGAGAGGATACGCCGGGCCAGGGCGTGACGATGCACCTCGGACGGACCATCGTAGATGCGGAAGCAGCGGATGTCGCGATAGCACCGCTCGATCACGGTGTCGCTGGTGATGCCGATGGCGCCGAGGATCTGCATGCAGCGATCCACCACGCGACCGAGGGCCTCCGAGCAGGACACTTTGCACATGCTGGTTTCGCTGCGCGCCTGCTGGTGCTGATCAAGCAACCAGGCGCAATGCCAGATTGCAAGACGGCACATGTGCAGATCGATCTCGTTATCGGCCAGCATGA
>JANNEU010000341.1:0-13007 GCA_031379035.1 Hyphomicrobiaceae bacterium
CCAGATTGATCTGAGTGGAGTCGTTTTCGACGGCGTCGACGACGGTGAGCACGCGGCTGAGTTTGGTCTCGCCCGATTTCGGATCGATCACGCAACGGATATCGTTTTCGGCACCGTAGCGCGATTTAGCGGCCTTCTGGATAGCGTCTTCCATGGCCTGCACGACGATCTTGCGATCAATCGATTTTTCACGCGCGACCGCGTCGGCGATCTGCAGGAGTTCTACGCGGTTATATGCGACGGCAGATTGTGCCATGGTCTCGTGTCCTAGAATGCGTCAGCAAATCAGCGATGAGAGATGCGTGCGAAGTGCTTAATCCTGGCGGCTGTGTCTGGCGGCTGTGTCTGGTATCACTCGTGTTCGATCTCGGTCCCGTCGAGCCCATCCAAGTCGATGGATCCGTCCATGGGGCCACCGGCGCCGCCGTTGGCCTCGCGTGCCTTTTTGGCGCGGCGCAGTGACTCGCGAATGAGATCGTCGTTTAAAACTAGACTTGCGTCCTTGATGAGACTGATCGGAAAGCCAACGGTTTGGCGCAACGGCTTTTGCTTTGGTTCGCTGACTTCAATGTCAATGCGAACCTCGCCATCCTCAAAACCGTCGATCAGACCACGAAAACGTTTGCGACCGGAAACCGGCTCGGTCAGTTCGATTTTGGCTTCGTGGCCGGTCCACTGTTCGAAATCGGTGGCGCGCACCATCGGACGATCAATCCCCGGCGATGATATCTCTAACCGGTAGGCGTCGCTGATGGGGTCTAACACGTCGAGAATGGGCGAGAGCTGCTTGGAGACTTTCTCGCAATCGTTGGCGGTCATGGTGCCATCGGGACGTTCAGCCATGATTTGCAAAGTTTGGTAGGCGTCGCTGCCCGACACCTTGACGCGCACAAGCCGGTAGCCGAGATCCGCCAAGACTGGACCAGCCGTGTTGGCAATTTCAGCCGCAACGCCAAATTCCCGGATGAAGCGATCATCCGAGAACGGCACGGGGGCAGCGGGTGCGGCGGGCGATGTCATAGACAGCAAAAACGGTGATCCGGTATTGATTGGGAACGTCCAGTGGCTCACGATCAGATCGGCTGCAGCCAGCGCTATTGGCTTCGCGGCCGCTTTTGCTTCAGGGCCCGGCAAGGCCCCAAAACAAAAAGAGCGGATCCGGAGGATCCACTCCCAGAGTTGAGATGATCATGAGCGAGCGCAACTTAGCTGCGGCACCACCCTAATGCAAGCCCAAAAAGCACGTCATTATGAACTGCTGACGACCGACGGCGGCAGCCATTAACCTGAAATCTTGGCCAAGTGCGCCAGATCCACATTGGCCCCGCACATCAGCACGCCCAAGCGCTCACCGACTGCGGGGACATAAGCGCCGCAGCGCAACGCTGCCAATGCTGCGGCCCCGCCCGGTTCGGCCGCGATCCGGAACTGCGACCAGAGGTACTGTTGGGCCGCCGTAATGGCGGCATCGGGAACCAACACGACTTGCGCCACGCTTTTTTGCGCAATTGCCAAGACCCGCTCGCCCACGCGCCGCGCACCCAGGCTATCAGCGGCGACCGAATTCACTTCGACATCGATCATCTCACCTGCAGTCATGGCTGCATGCAGCGCGCGCGATCCCTCGGGCTCAACGCCGACGACCTTGACCCGGCCGTCCCACCACGCCGCCATGCCGGCAATCAGGCCACCGCCGCCGACAGCCACCAGCACTGTGTCTAACGGCGCGCCACACTGCGCGTCCCATTCGCGCGCCACCGTGCCTTGTCCCGCAATCGTCGCGTCGGCATCGAAGGCGTGAACGGAGAGCGCGCCGGTCTCCGCAATGTAGGCCGTGCACGCGGCGAGCGCATCATTGTAGCGCGCGCCACCGATGCGGATGTCTGCGCCGGCCGCCCGGATGCCAGCGATCTTGGCGGGCGAGGCGATCTCCGGCACGAAGATGGTGGCGGGAACGCCCACCGTCTGCGCCGCCAGTGCCACAGCCAACCCGTGATTGCCGCCTGATGCCGCTGCCACGCCTGCCTTTGGGATCGCCTGCGATAGCAGCGTATTGTAAGCGCCTCGCGGCTTGAAGCTGCCGCCGTGCTGCAGGAACTCGAGTTTGAATTGCAAGTGTGGCGTCACATCCAACACCGGCGTCCGCCGAATATGCGGCCGGATACGCGCCTCAGCAGCATCAATGTCGGCGGGGGTGGTGGTCATCGGAAAGCCTTCAAAAACTTTAACTTGCGCGGCGCAATTCCAAACGCTGCCCGTGAACGATGGGTGAAGCTGTCAAACCCTCTCGAACAAAAGATAACTGCTCACCCGGCCCTCGCGCACGGCCTTGTCTTCATAGCGTGTTTGCGGCCAATCGGCGGGGCGCACGCGCCAGTCATCGGGTCCCCGTGCGGTCCAGCGGAACGCCGGCACGTGCTGCATGGACATGAACATGGTGCGGGCATAATCGGCGATGTCGGTCCCGAGACGGAGTTCACCACCGGGACGAACAACGCGCGCGAGCAACTGCAGCAGATGCTCATTGACCAGCCGTCGCTTGAGATGTTTGCGCTTCGGCCACGGATCGGGAAACAGCACAAACGCGCGCGCAATCGACGCCTCCGGGAGCCAGCGCAGTACGTCACGCGCGTCGTCCGCGTGCAGTCGGATGTTGTCGAGCCCGCGATCCTCGATCGCGGTCAGCACCTTGACCACGCCATCCTCGAACGGCTCGCAACCGATAATGCCGATGCCAGGATTGTGCGCGGCCTGCCAGATCAGATGTTCGCCGCCACCGAAGCCGATCTCGAGCCAGGTATCTGCCTTGCCTGGACCAAACAATGGCATCTCCGCAGGCGACCGAATATCAACCGCCACACGCGGCAACACCTCGTCCCACAACCGCTTCTGCCGCCCGCTTAACACACGCCCACGGCGGCGTCCGAACGAGCGCAACTCATGCCGCAGATCGTCGTCATAGTCGGAATAGGGCGGGTTGTTCGACGGCATGGGCAGCCCACAAAAACTGAAGCGGCCACAGGTTCCTGCAGCCGCCTCGAACGCATCGCATTGAATTGTCGTTCAGTCTCAGCGGTGCAGCGCGCAAACCTTGTTGCCAGCTGGATCACGCAAATACGCAAGATACAGCTTGCCGAACGGGCCTTCCCGCCACCCTGGTGCCTCTTCGCAGGTGGTGCCGCCATTGGCGAGGCCAGCGGCGTGCCATGCAACGGCTTTTTCCGCGCTGTCACAGGCAAAGCCAATTGTGCCGCCGTTGGCGTGCGTTGCGGCTGCGCCGTCAATCGGCATGGAGATCGCGAACACGCCGGTCTTGGTGCGGTAAAACACGCGGCCTTTCGGATCAATCTTGCCAGCCGGTATTCCGAGCGCTTCGAAAGTCGCGTCATAGAACTTCTGCGATGCCGCGATATCCTTGGCACCAACCATGATGTGCGAAAACATTCAGCGCTCCTCCCCAAAACAATGGCCCGCAGCACAAGGGCCGCGGGTGTTTTTTACTGCGTCAGTCTCAGCCGACCGCCTTCTTGATCTTGTCGGCAAGGTCGTTCTTCTCCCAGGAGAAGCCACCGTCCTTGGGGTCCGGCTGACGGCCAAAGTGCCCGTATGACGATGTACGCGCGTAGATCGGCTTGTTGAGGTCGAGGTGCTTGCGGATGCCGCGCGGCGTCAGGTCCATGCACTCTGCCAAGGCCTTTTCGATCTTGGCTTCGTCAACCTTGCCGGTGCCGTGGGTGTCGACATAGATCGACAACGGGCGGGCAACGCCGATGGCATACGACAGCTGGATCGTGCAGCGGTCAGCAATGCCGGACGCCACCACGTTCTTCGCCAGATAGCGCGCGGCATAAGCGGCCGAGCGATCAACCTTGGTCGGGTCCTTGCCGGAGAACGCGCCGCCGCCATGGGGTGCCGCCCCGCCGTAGGTGTCGACGATAATCTTGCGGCCGGTCAGACCGCAGTCACCATCCGGACCACCAATGAAGAACTTGCCGGTTGGGTTGATGTGCCAAGCGGTGTCTTTGGTGATCCAGCCATCGGGGATTGCTTCGCGCACAAACGGCTCGATGATGGCGCGGACGGCCGACGACGAGAGGTCTTCGACGATGTGCTGATGGGAGACAACGATGGCGGTCACACCAACGGGCTTGCCGTCTTCGTAACGCACTGTGACCTGGCTCTTGCTGTCCGGGCCGAGTTTAGCAGCGTCGCCTTTTTTGGCTTTGCGGGCCTGTGCCAGATCATAAAGGATGTTGTGGGCGTAGTAGATCGGCGCTGGCATCAGTTCGGGCGTTTCGGTGCAGGCGTAGCCGAACATGATGCCTTGGTCGCCTGCGCCCTCTTCAGCGTTCGTGGGTTGCTTGGCATCAACGCCCTGCGCGATGTCGGCCGACTGGCCGTGCAGCAGCACTTCAATGTTGGCATTGGCCCAATGGAAGCCATCCTGCTCGTAGCCGATGTCCTTGATCGCCTTGCGCGTCAGGTCCTGGATCATGGCGACGGTGACGGACTTCGGCGTGTTGGAGTACTCGCCGGCGATGATCACGCGATTGGTGGTGCAGAGCGTCTCGCACGCGGCGCGCACCGCCCACGGATCGAGCTTGGCGATAGCGCTTTCGCGATAGAACGCATCGACCACTTCATCGGAGATGCGGTCACTGACCTTGTCGGGATGGCCTTCGGAAACAGATTCACTGGTGAACAAATACGACTTGCGGGCCACGGGGCATCCTCGCGATCAATGGATGATGAATGCGCGAGCTTCTGGCAATCTTTCCGGAGGCGGTCAAGCGCGGTTAAGCCGCGGCCGGCCTACGCTGTCGGGCAAAAAAAACCCACGACAGCGACCCACCGGAATACGGCAATGGGGCGGTCATGGGTTGCTATGGGGTTCGTCTGCGGTTCGTCGGCTTTACCGGCTGCGGCGACGGGGCCGAGCGACTTTCAGCTCAGGGTTTTACGGCCTTGTCGTCGCCTGCGAGCTGGCGAACGAGGTCGACTATCGAGCGGCGCACTTTGACATCCTGAATGCGCACGAAGGCCTTGTTCAGCTCTAAACCATCGCGTGTATTCAAAAATTCGACGATGTAGCTTTCGCTGCCACGTTCGGCAAAGCCACGGCCATGATCGGCCGAGTTCTGTTCCAGCGAGCCTGGCGCTTCTTCGTAGAAGAACTGGATCGGCACTTGCAGCACTTGCGCAAGATCGAACAAACGGCTGGCACCGATGCGGTTAACGCCTTTTTCGTACTTCTGAACTTGCTGGAAAGTCAGGCCGAGACGCTCGCCGAGCTTTTCCTGGCTCATGCCCAAAAGCATGCGGCGAAACCGCACACGACTGCCGACATGGATGTCGACAGGATTGGGACGGCGGGAGCCTTTTTCTTCAACTTCGTCTTCTGGCAGTTGGTCAGCCTGGGCCATCGTCGATCCGTTCAACTGGTGCTACTCTGTGTGGAAACGGGTAGTCCGCCGCCACTTGCTACCCCATAACCTTACCTACGTGGGGTTGCCGCAAGCGTCAACAGTGCGCAGCAGATTTGGCGTCGGAGTGTGGATTTTCAGTAAATCGGCCTAACCCATTGGTTAACATGTGTCGCTGATCAGAACACTTTGTGACTGCACGTTATAATTGCTGCTGTCTTGGGTGCAATTTCTGGCGTGAGCGACCAACGATGAAGGCGAGCACCAGCAGGCCCAGCAGCATGGTGCGGTCACCCCATCTCGCATAGGGCGTCGCGGTCACGGGCTGTGGCAGGCGGGTATCAAAGGTGCCGACTGCGTTCAATTCGAGCCGGGCACGTTCGCGTCCCAGTGGGTCGATCATCGCGGAAATGCCGTTACTGGAGGCGCGTAGCAGCGGCACCCCTGTTTCAACCGCCCGCACCCGGCCTTGATGATAGTGCTGGCGGGGGCCGGTGGTGGTGCCGAACCAACCATCGTTGGTGAGGGTCAGCAGCAGATCGGGCCGGCCCAGTGCGGGCGTGAGCAGCCCTGGAAACACCGCCTCGTAGCAGATGAGCGGCTGAACGCGACCGATTCCAGGCAAGTCCAGCAGCGTCCGCGGCCCGCTTCCCGGTGTGAAGCCCCCGCGCTGGCGGGTGATTTGCTGAAGACCGATCATTTCAAGCACGGACTGCGCCGGCAGGTATTCGCCGAACGGCACCAGATGGATCTTATCATACGTGCCGACGTGGCGCGCCGGCGCGCCGCCCTCAAACACCAGCAAGCTATTGAAGACGGCGCGGGTGCCGGGGCGTGTACGATCGCCGACCCGCAGCGCGCCTGACACCAACCGTGTGTTGCCCTGCAGCAACGAGCCGATCTCCGCAAGCGCTGCTGGCTGCGCCAGTGGCACGAACGGCATGGCCGCCTCGGGCCATACGATCAGGTCGACGGCAGCGGCGTCGTCAATGGTTCCGTCGGGGGCGGTTATGGAGAGCGCCAGATGGCGGTCGAAAATGCGCCGCTGGGTGTTGGCCTGCATGCGCTCACGCTGGGGAATACTGGGCTGCACAACTCTGATCAGGGGGCTCCCGTCGGCGGGTGCGGTCACCGGCGACGTCGTCAGCCGCCACTGGCCGAACGCCAACATCGCGATCAAAGCGAGGGCCGCGCATGCGGGCGCCTGCAGCGCAGCGCGGGTGCCACTGGCGGCGATGGCGACGTAAGGGCTGGCGAAGATCAGGACGGTCAGAATGGTCAGCCCGTAGACACCGACGAGTGCAGCGCTTTGCATCAGCGGCAGCGGCCATGTCAGGGCATAGCCGAACACGTTCCAGGGAAAACCCGTCAAAATGTGTCCGCGCAGCCATTCAGTCATGCCGAAGGACAGTGCCAGCACCAGGACACGATCAAGGGGCAACGATCGGCGGACAATACCGAGTGACGCCACGGCAAGCGCGGTAAACATCGCCAGGCCTGCCGGGAGTAAAGTGACCGCCAGTGGCAACAGCCAGGCAAACACGTCCGCTTCGACTAGAAACGCTTCGCCGATCCAGAACAGCCCGACCAGATGATAGCCAAAGCCGAACCACCACCCAACTTCTGCTAACCGTCCTACAGCAGAGCGACGCCACGGAACCCAGCGTGAAGCGTGCCCGCTCATGTCGGTAACGACGGCACCATCGGCCACCAGCAACAACGCCGGCAATGTCACCCACAGCACCGGCCACGCATGAAACGGTGCCATGGCGAGGATGGACGCCATCCCCGCCAGAAACGCCACAATCGCTTGCCGCCGAGGTGACGTCGGCTGGCACAGCGACTTAAAGGCTGCGAGCCAGACAGCGAGACGCCCCGCGGCCACCTCCGTCACGGCGCGACGGGTGGCAACGCAGGCGCTGCGGTGCCGGGTCTGCGGGAGCGGTGCACCTTGAGCCGCTTGATACGGCGGGCGTCGGCGTCGAGCACTTCGAACTCAATGCCGGAGGGATGCAGCACCAGCTCACCGCGCGCCGGCACGTGGCCCACCAACGCAAACACCAGCCCGCCGAGCGTATCGATTTCTTCTTCTTGCTCCGGCGATAGCAACTTCACATCAAGCCGTGATTCCAATTCCCTGACCGGCGTCCGTGCTGCCGCCGTGACCACGCCAGCCGCATCAGCCGTGATGTTGGCCGCTTCGATTTCATCGTGCTCGTCTTCGATGTCGCCGACGATCTGCTCGACCAGATCTTCGATGGTCACGAGGCCATCCGTGCCGCCATATTCGTCGACGACGAGTGCCATGTGGATGCGCCGCGTCTGCATGCGGATCAGCAGGTTTGTGGCGGCCATCGACGCCGGGACATAGAGCACTGGCCGTCGCAGCTTCGTTGTCGAGATCGGCTTCGTCAGGTCGGCCTTGCCGAGGTTGAGATGGGAAAATTCGGTTTCTGGTCCTGTTCCAGGTCCTGTTCCAGGTGCTGTTCCGGGTCCTGGCGCTTTAGTGCGGGCGGCGGGGACGGCCGGGCGTCCCTCGATGGCGGGGCGGCCTGACGCATCACCCATCAACCAGCGGAGCAAGTCCTTGATATGGACGATGCCGCGTGGGTCATCGAGGGTCTCGTTGAACACCGGGATGCGCGACACGCCCGCTTCGTCGAAGGTCTGCAACAGCACGTGGATCGGTTCGCTCTCGTCGACGGCGATGATGTCGGTGCGGGGCACCATCACATCCTCGACGCGCAGCGTTCCAAAACGCAGCGTGCGTTGCAGCATCTCCCGCTCGGCCACGGAAAACGCACTCGTAGCGCCACCGTTGGCGACCGATTCTTTGAGTGCGTCCTCGATGGTTTCGCGGAGGCCGGCACCGGGTGCCAGACCCAGTCGTGCGCGCAGCGCGGTAAGCCAGCCGCCACTGCCGGGTGATGCGGGAGCAGGCACCGGCTGCGGGCTCGCGCGTGGAGCCGGGTCGTCGCGGTCATTCGGGGGCGTGGTCATTGCGGTGCGGTGTGCGGGGCTCATGGCGTGGCGGGATCGGGGGCGTAGGGATCGGCAATGCCGAGGGGCGCGAGAATGCGTGTTTCTAGTGTTTCCATGACGTGAGCGTCGGCGTCGGTTAGGTGATCATAACCAATGAGGTGCAACAGGCCGTGCACAATCAAATGCTGAAGGTGATGCTGCACGGGAATGCCCAAGGCAGCCGCTTCGCTTGCAACCGTCTCACGCGCAATGATCACATCGCCCGCGTAGATCGGTTCACCGCGTTGGCGGGCGCTGGGCGCTGCGGGAAACGACAGGACGTTGGTAGGCGCTGTCTTGCCGCGAAAGTTCGTATTCAGGGCTGCGATATGGGCGTCGTCGGAGAGCAGCACAGTCGCGGCTGCCAACCGTTCGAGGCCCGTGGCATGACTGGCAAACAAGGCTGCTACGGCGCGGTTGGCAACCTCCAAAACGTCCGGGTCTTCACACCATCGGTCGTCTTCGATGACGATCTCGACATCGTGGCTGGTCGCGGGCAGCGGCGCGGGTACTGGCGCTGGGCGGCTCACGTGGCACCTCTGGGGCCTGATGGCCGGTAACGCTCGGGCAAGGTCGTGGTCGCGGCGGCCGCCGCTTCGTAGGCGCGCACGATGTGGGCAACGAGATCGCGCCGCACGACATCGCCAGCCTCGAACCGGATCGTTTCGATGCCTTTGACAAGGCCAAGTAAACCAACAGCCTCTTCGAGCCCTGACCTTTGACCGCCCGGCAGATCGATCTGCGTCGGGTCGCCGGTGACGATCATCTTGGAGCCTTCACCGAGGCGGGTCAGGAACATCTTCATCTGCATCGATGTTGTGTTCTGCGCTTCGTCGAGGATCACGGCTGCGTTGGCAAGCGTGCGGCCACGCATAAACGCCAGCGGTGCGATCTCGATGATATTGTTTTCCAGCGCGTGCTCGACCTTTTCACGGGGCAGTACGTCATAAAGCGCGTCATACAACGGTCGCAGATAGGGATCGACTTTTTCCTTCATATCACCGGGCAAAAAGCCCAATCGCTCGCCAGCCTCGACCGCCGGACGGGAGAGGATGATCTTATCGACGAGATTTTTTTCCAGGCATTGTGCCGCGAAGGCGACCGCCAGATAGGTTTTGCCCGTGCCGGCCGGTCCAAGTCCGAACACCAGATCGCTGCGTTCCAGAGCGCGGATATAGTTGCCCTGCATGAGGGTGCGTGCGGTGACGATTTTCTGGCGCGTGCGGATCTGCGCCATGCCTTCCTGTTGGGGCGCCGAACGCGAGTGGCGGATCAGACCATCGACGTCGCCGGCGGCGATACTTTCGCCGCGCGCCGCACGGGCATAGAGTGCTTCCAAGACCTTGCGGGCGGTGGCGCACGCAGCACTGGTGCCAGTCACCGTGATCATATTACCGTGGGCGACGGCGGTCACGCCCAGGAGCTGCTCGATCAGCGCTAAATGCGCGTCATGCTGACCCAAGACAGCGGCGACCAAGCGATTGTCTTCGAGCGACACGACGGCGCGGGTGTCACCAGCCTTCACCGCGGATGATTGGCCGCTTGCCGGGCCAGATGCCAGACTGGTTCTTGAACCGGTCGCGACTTTTGGTGCCAACGGATCATACCCTGATCCCTGCCCCGTTCCTGAACCCTGACTACCGCCACGCGGGGTTTTCCCGCTTTTGTCCGCCAAAGCCGTGCTCTCCTGCTGCTCGTTTGCCCATTATTGCGACCAGACCGAGGGTCTACATGAGCCGAGGGTTTGGCGCAACGCGGCCTGCGTCACGATGGTTCCGGCCTGTTGACGAGCCAGATCCCGATCACAACGAGTGCAAGTCCGGCCAGCGTCGCGGTTCCGACCGGTTCACCCAGCAACACGTGCCCGAAGAAGACACCGAAAATGGGCGTCAAAAAGGTAAAGGCATGCAGGCTCGCGGCTGAGTAGGTGCGCATGAGCCAGAACCATGTCGTGTAACCGATCAACACTGTGAACAGCACCGTATAAGCGAAGGCACCGATCACCAGGGGTGAGAGGTTTGTGATGCCCGCCTCGCCGAACAGCCAGGAAGCCGCCAGCAACAACGGTGCCGAGGTGCCGAGCTGATAGAGCATGGTCTTTTCTGCGGGCGCGTTTTTGAGCGGCGTAGCGCGGATGATCACCGTGGTCAGGCCCCAGAAGATGCCGCCAGCCAAGCATAGAAGGTCGCCGGAGAGCGTCTCTCGTGACAGTCCGATGCCGCCAATACCCAAGGCGACCGCCATGCCCGCGAAGGCCGCAAGCAAGCCAAAGACTTTGGTGCGGGTCAATCGGTGACCGGGCACGAACACATGCTCACCGTAGGCCGCAACAAACGGTGCGCAATGCAAAAAGATCGTTGCGCGCGCCACCTGGGTGAGGGTCACGCCGACGTAGAGCGTGAGAAATTCAAGCGCGAACAATGTGCCGCTGAAAATGCCTGCGGCCAACGTGCGATCTGCGGTGAACAAGGGAATGCCGCGCCACCGCGCCCACGCCAGCAAGATCGCGCCACCCAAAATGGATCGCAAGGCGCTGTTCAGCATCGGCGAAATGCCAGCGTTGGCGGCCTTCACCATCACCAGTCCCAGGCCCCAGATCGCGCAGCACACGACGAGGATGGTGGCGGCACGGAGGTCGATATCGGCGGATCGACGGGGTTCGGCAGTTGCTGTCATGCGACCTTTCGCGGGAGGCCCGGACGCACACCGGCGAGGAGACGTTCCAGTGTGGCCAGCGTTGCCAGATCGAGGTTGCCGTCGACACGCGCGGGGCGGAAATGGCGCTGGAACGCGGTAATGACGGCAACAGTTTTCTTGTCGAGTTGTCCAGTCAGATCGATGTCATAGCCGTAGCGCGCAAACAGGGCTTGCGCGGCCCGGATCGCGGCTGGCGCGGCGTTCGGCAACAGCCCCGTGTCTTCAGGTGCGACCGGCGAAGGCACAACCCACGCGCCGACACCCTGAGCCGCCAGCCAGCTCCAACTGAACTTCTCGCCTGGATCGATCTTCCGCAGCGGTGCCACATCGGAATGGGCCAGGACGCGCGCCGGTTCGATGTGATGGCGTTGACAAATGTCGCGCGCCAGTGCCGCCAATCCCATCATCTGAGCCAAGGGAAAATCGTGATAGCCGAGCTCATGGCCAGGGTTTTGGATCTCGATCCCGATGGCGCAGGAATTGATATCGGTTTCACCCAGCCACGCGGAGAGGCCTGCATGCCAGGCACGCAAGGCTTCGGGCACTTGCTGCGTGATGCGGCCGTCGACATCGATCACGTAGTGACACGAGACCTTGCTATCGGCGCGCGCCAGATAGGCAACGGCAGCCGCAGCGCTCAGCATGCCGGTATAGTGCAGCAAGAGCAGGTCCGGCGTTCGGCCACCACGGCGCGGTTCACTATTGGCAGCCGGATAGACGTCTGCAACGTACTGACTGTCAGGTTTGAACAGCGCGGCACCGACGCTCACAGCCCGCGCTCTTTCGCGATGGTCTCGAAGGCAGCGTTGATCGCGGCGAGTTTGCGGTTGGCGATCTCGATGGCTTCGGGCGGCAGGCCCCGCCCCGCCATGAGATCAGGGTGATTTTCTCGCACGAGCTTGCGCTGCCGCGTCTTCAGATCGGCATCCGAGACGGCTGGATCTAATCCAAGCACGTCATAAGGTGCGTTCTCGTCGTGTACAAATTGTGCGCGCACATGGCGGTAGGTGCTGTCTGAAAAACCAAAACTCGTCGCGACAGACTTGAGGAACGCGTCTTCCCCAGGGTGCAGAGCGCGATCAGCAGAAGCGATGTGGAACAGGCATTCCAGCACGTCGCGCAGCTGCTGCGCATTACCGTGGAGTAGATCGTTGATTTGCCGGGAGTAGGACTCGAAGCCCGCCACGTCGCGCTGGGCCAACTCAAAAACCTGCGTAACGTTGGCCAGCTGGTCTGGGGCCGTTCTGAAAACCTGATGGAAGGCGGCGACTTCTACAGGGGCAACGACGCCATCCGCCTTGGCCATTTTGGCACCGAGTGCAATGACAGCCATTGTGAACGTGATTGAATTGCGCCCGTCAGCCGCCGCCGTATCGGCGTCTGATGGGGGGGGACCGGTAAGACTGGTGATGCGCTGCCAAAGTGTCATGGGTTGACGTCTTAGCGTGTTTCCGCCGCCTGATGAAGAGCAGAGCAGCGGAGACAGTCCGTCACAGGGCGACGCGCACAGGTGCGCGTTTTTGGGGCCCGCGTTATTGGGGCCCGCGTTGTTGAGGCCCAAGTTTCAGAGACCTGCGCTTCAGACACACGACGTCAGCGGCCATGTTTCGCACGCAGCTCAGCGATCTCGGCGTCCGTCAGGCCGATGTCATGCAGCACGGGGTCTGACTGACGCGCAAGGTAGCGCTGCACCTCCCGCTCGGCCTGCATTTGACGCGACCGCGACAGGGCGGCGGCAAAACGACTTAATATGCCAGGCTTGGCACGCGTGACAGCTGAGTCTTGGGCCTTGGCGATGGACGTTGAAGCGCTGCTGGATGTCGACTTGCTCATCGGGCTCTCCACTCTTGGTTGGTAGGACGCTGC
>JANNEU010000343.1:0-25165 GCA_031379035.1 Hyphomicrobiaceae bacterium
AGCATACGCCGCTCTCTGGCCGATCCAAAGCGTGGTCATACCAACAGTCGCAAAAAAGCCCGTGAACGCCAACAGCGACAGCGAAATGCCGCGCAGCACCTGCAAGAGACCGTTTTGGCCTAACTGACTTTGAGTGAATGCACCGATGACGGTTAGAATAACCGGATAGCTGGCGATCAACCCTGATCGTTGCGGACCAAGTCGATCAGCAGACACCATAATCACGCTCACCAGGGCAAATGTCGCGATCATGCGTGCGGCAATATCCCAAACCGGCGGCGGGCGATGTCGCACGACGTCTGCCGGCTTTGGCAACAGCCAATACGTCAGCAAAAGAACCGCAACCGCGATGGGCGTCGCGAGCATGAGTGAGACGTCAATGGACTGTGTGAGGAGGCCGGCCGCACAATAGCCGGCAATGGCTGTTGCCAGAGCAGCCGGCCAGTTGAACCATGTCGCGGCATAGCCGAAGCCGAGGATAAATGCGCCCATGCCCCAGACAGCAAGAATGACGCCGCCGGAGGCCGCAACGAGAAACTCCGGCCCCTTGTCGAGGCCCAAAAAGAAGAGCACCGGTCCCGTCATCCACGGCAGGCCCATGATCAGGCCACCAAAGGTTGGCCCCCATCGCCGCGCGGCCAGCGTCATGACGGCGACAAGCACCGGTGGCAATGAAATTTTGAGCAGCAAAGCAAAAAGCGACATGCAGGTTTCGACCTTTGATACGATCATCGAGACATGATGAGCACGTGTCACGGCTCGCGTTGTTGCTCCTTGTGGAACGAACTGTCGAAGATCTCCGGATGCTGCATGATCCGGCGGCGGGTGATGATGCCGGCAACGACAATTATGACGCCGTTGATCAAGAGCGTTGCCTTAAGGCCTATGTGCGCCGCCACCGCGCCGGCCAACAACGTGCCGAGCGGTGCCACGCCCTGGAACGACATGGCGTAGAGCCCGATGACGCGGCCCCGCCATTCGTCACTGACAGATTGCTGGAGCAGGACGTTGGCCGAGTTTGCGCAGCACATCACTGACGCGCCAACACCGATCAACAACAAAAGACTAATCGGCAACTGCCGCGAAAGCGCAAACAGAGCAAGCGCAAGACCAAGTGTAGTAGGCGCGATGGCAATCAGTTTGCGCTGGGTGTCAGTGCCACGTTGCAGAGATAGGACCGCAGCAGCCGAGAGCGCGCCCAACCCAGCCGCGCTCATCAGAATGCCAAACGTGCTGGACCCACCACTGAAGAATTCTGCAGCAATTGAGGGCATCAGATGAATGTAGGGCACCCCGAACAGGCCGACGACGGCCATCAAAGGCACTAAAGTGCGCACCTGCGGCAACGCCCATAGCGTTGCCAGCGAGCCTAGGACACTGGGCTGAACCCGGGCCTTGGCTTCGCGCATATCTTCCGGCGCGATCTTCATGGCCAGCAGCGCCGCGATGATTCCGAGATTGCTGATCGCGTTGAAGGCGAAACACCACGCCTCCGATACATACAGCAGAACTAATCCGGCCAGCGCCGGGCCCACCATGCGTCCGGCGTTGAACAACGTTGCGCTGACGCCAAGCGCACTTGGCATCAAGGCGCGGTCTTCGACAATTTTCGCGAGCAGTGATTGCCGCGTCGGCATTTCGAGAGCGTTAAGTGACCCTTGCAGCACGGCTGCAGCCAGATAGACCCAGACGTTATGAACCTCAAAGGCTGCCATGAAGGCCAAAATCACGGCAACTGTGCTGAGCCCTAGGTTGATAGCAATCAACAGCGGTAGTTTGCGCACGCGGTCCACGATGCGGCCAGTGAACGGGCCCAGCAACAGGAATGGGATCTGCAACAGAAATCCCATCACACCCAGCATGAAGACCGAGCCAGTGAGGCGAAAGACCAGCCACGAGAGTGCAGTTGCTTGCACCCAGCTGCCGAGGACTGAAATGGCGTGGCCAAGCGCATAGAGCCGCACGCGCGGCTTCTCCAGGGCAGGCGGCATCCAAAGGTGGCGGGAAGGCACTGAGATGGTTCCCCAGCGGGCAGCCGGGCCTCGAAACGCGATGCACTGATTTGCGCGAGTGTGATGATTTGCAAGTTCGCCTGTGTATGCTGCGTGCACTGAAGCGAACTTGCAAATCATCACACTAGAATCATTATGTTTTCTAGTGTCCTGATGGATCGCGAAGTTCGTAAAGTGCCGCAAACGGATGCTGACGAACTTCGCGATCAGAACACTAGGGAAGGTACGTTGCGCTGTGTTGTGCCGCAACCCGGCCAGACTGCATGCCCGCTACCCACACCGGCTTTATGCCATTAGAGCACTCAATACGTCAGTGTCGCCTTGATGGTGCGGAGTTCAGCGGCAGGATCCGCAAAGCTTTCGTAGAACTGGCCGGCTTCGCGGTACCAGTAGCGCGCATTGGGGACGTCGCCTTCAATCTTGTGCAGCACGGCGTGAATCCAGCACGACGCTTCGTCCTCCTCGTCGCGCTGGACAATCGCGTGCGCCGCCTCCCAATCGCCCGCAAGCGCGTGGTCACAGGCCCGGGCAAGATCGGCGCGGCTAAGGGGCATGTTCAATTTCAGTCGCTGGAGAGACGCCGGGATTTATGCTGTCAAAATCTGGCAGTACGTTATAGTATCACGGAGCACCCCATGATCGCCATCCTATGTCCCGTACCCAACATTTGCTCGATCTCATCCAGGTCCTCCGGCGCCAACGACGACCCGTCAGCGGAGCTTTGCTCGCGGAGGCGACAGGCGTGTCGTTGCGCACGCTCTACCGCGACATTGAGACCTTGAAAGCACAAGGTGCCCATATCGATGGTGAGGCCGGTGTTGGCTATGTGCTCAGGCCCGGCTTCATGCTGCCGCCGATGATGTTCTCCGAAGATGAGATCGAAGCGTTGGTGCTCGGCTCGCGCTGGGTCGCAGAACGCGCGGACGCGCCGCTTGGGGCAGCAGCGCGCAACGCGCTCGCGAAAATTGCGGCGGTCCTTCCGCTGGATCTCAAAGAGAGCCTCGACGCATCCAGCTTGTTGATTGGGCCCGGCGCGCCAATCGCCGTCGGTGATGACGAGTTGCCAACCATCCGGGCCAGCATCCGCACCGAACGCAAGTTGCGCATCACTTATGCCGATGCCGCGGGTTCCACCACGCGGCGGATCATCTGGCCTTTTGCATTGGCATTTTTTGATCGTGTTCGCGTCGTTGTCGCGTGGTGTGAACAGCGGCAGGACTTTCGCCATTTCCGCACGGATAGAATCTCCTCTCTCACAACTCTGGACGCGCGCTATCCGCGCCGGCGACAGACGCTACTGAAGGAGTGGCGGCTGAAAGAGGGAATTGGGGAAGTCTAGAGTCAGCTACTATTTCGCGGGGCTGCTGACGGGTTCGCGCGCCCAAACGACCAGCGCAATCCCGCTCAAAACCGCCATCGACGTCAGCAGCAATCGCGTCGATACCGGCTCGCTCAACAGTAAAACACCGCTTAATGCCGTAATAACTGGCACACTCAACTGGACCGATGCCGCGCGCGTGGCGGTCAAGCCCGGAAGGGCCGCATACCACACTGCATAACCAATCCCAGATGCGACGGCACCGGAAACGGCCGCCAAGAACAGCCCTGCTTTGTCCCAGCGACTGGCCATTAAAACCAACAGCGGGATCGCGAGCGCGGCTGCCCGCCCAAAATTGCCCGCCGTCGTTGCCAGTGGGTCAGCACCGCCGCGCCCCAAAAGCGAGTAGATACCCCAGGCGATGCCAGCTGTCGCCATCAGCATGGCACCTGTTGGTTCTGGCGCTGTAACGCCAGGTGCCAGCAGCATTGTCAGTCCGATCACAGCGAGACTGAGCCCGCTCCACTGCAGGACAGTCAGTCGCTCCCCACTGACAAGGCCGCTGATGATCATCGTCGCTTGCACAGCACCAAAGAGGAGCAGCGCGCCCGTCGCCGCAGGCAAGGAGACATAGGCGAACGAAAATCCGGCAGCGTAAACCAGAAGCGCCATCGCAGCTGGCCATGATCCAGCAACAGCCCGGCGACCTTGAGAAAAAGCCAGCAGCGACAACACGACCGCGCCCGAAACGAGGCGCACCAAAGTGAATGTGGCAGGATCGATGGTCGTGTGCGCGAGTGCCAACCGGCAGAGAATTGAATTCGCAGCAAAGGCAAACATTGCGAAAGCGGTCAGCGCCACTGTCGTGGTCATCCGGCGCGTCATGCTGCTGCGGCCAAATGGGGCAAATCGTACATTCGATGTCTCGGACTGCCATTGTGCACCAAGCATCAGTGCTGATTGCTCTATAGCACAAGCCAGCTCGAATAGACCCGTCGTGCTGCCGCTTGGATGCGCCGTCTGATGACTACTGCCACAAATTGGCAGCATGTGAGCCTACAAGGACCTTGTCGCCGGATCACAGATCGCGGCACTAAATCCGAAGGAGCTCCCGATGTCACATGCCAGTCCTGAGTTCAACTTTGCACTGCTCTATGTCGACAACCCACCGGCCAGTGCCGCTTTCTACGCAGCCCTGCTCAGCAAGCCCATCCTCCAGCAATCGCCGACGTTCTGTATGCTGCCACTGCGCGAAGGCGTCATGCTTGGCCTCTGGTCGCAGCACGCGGTGGCACCGGCCCCCGCCGGGCAGCCAGGCTCCAGCGAGATCGCGCTCACGGTCGCCGACGCGGCTGCCGTCAATGCGACCCACGCCGACTGGGCCAGGCGCGGCCTCGAGATTGCGCAGGTGCCTACCCAGCTCGATTTCGGGACGACGTTTGTGGCGCTTGATCCGGACGGCCATCGCGTGCGGGTGTTTGCGCCGAGCGGTGGGTGAACCACAGCCTGTGGAGACAGGCGCGTGCGCCTGTCTCCAAACATCCCCGCCTGTGCATGCAGCGTCGTGTTGCATTGCCCGTTGTCGCGGCATCGGCTAGCACGTCGCCATGACCAAACCGCCGAAAAAACCCACCGCCGCCGTGACCCCATTGCGCGCGTCCGACCGCAAAACAATTCACGTGCGCGGTGCGCGCGAGCACAACCTTAAAAATGTCGATCTAGAGATCCCACGGGATGCCCTGGTCGTGTTCACCGGTCTTTCCGGTTCTGGCAAATCGTCTCTCGCCTTCGACACGATCTACGCCGAAGGCCAACGACGCTACGTCGAAAGCCTGTCGGCCTACGCCCGCCAATTCCTCGAGATGATGCAGAAGCCCGACGTCGATCATATCGACGGCCTTTCGCCTGCAATCTCCATCGAGCAGAAGACGACCAGCCGCAACCCGCGCTCCACCGTCGGTACGGTGACCGAGATCTACGACTACTTGCGACTGCTGTTTGCGCGCGTCGGCGTGCCGTATTCGCCGGCCACCGGTCTGCCTATCGAAGCCCAAACCATCACCCAGATGGTTGATCGCATTCTGGCGTTGCCCGAAGGCACGCGGCTCTACCTGCTGGCACCCGTTGTGCGCGGCCGCAAAGGCGAGTTCCGCAAAGAACTGCTGGAGTGGCAGAAGAAGGGGTTCACCCGCGTCAAGATCAACGGCACCATCGTTGAGGTATCCGATGCGCCCAAGCTCGACAAAAAGTTCAAGCACGATATCGACGTCGTGGTGGACCGCCTTGTCGTCAAAGGCGATCTGGCGTCACGCCTTGCAGACAGCTTGGAAACCGCCCTCAAGCTCGCCGATGGCCTCGCCATCGCCGAGTTCGCCGACAAACCGCTAAATAAGAGCGTGACCGAAGGGGCCAATAAATCCAAGAACGACACGCACGAGCGGGTAATTTTCTCTGAGCGCTTCGCCTGCCCCATTTCGGGCTTTACCATCGAGGAAATCGAGCCGCGACTGTTCTCGTTCAATGCGCCGGCGGGTGCCTGCCCGAAGTGTGACGGGTTAGGTGTCGAGATGCAGTTTGAGGCCGATCTGGTGGTGCCGGATCGGTCCGTCTCTCTGAAAGATGGCGCGATCTGGCCGTGGGCCAAGACGGGCAACACGTCACCCTATTATGAGCAGACGTTGCGGGCGATCTGCACACACTACAAGGCGTCGATGACGACGGCGTTCGAGAAGCTGCCGGCGAAAGTGCAAGAAGTGATCTTGCATGGTTCCGGCGAGGAAGACATCACCTTCACCTATGAAGATGGCGTGCGCACTTACAAGACGACCAAGCCCTTCGAAGGCGTGATCGGCAACATCGAACGGCGCTGGCGCGAGTCGGAATCAGAATGGGTGCGCGAAGAACTGTCGCGCTATCAAGGGGCGCATCCGTGCGAGGCGTGCGGCGGCCACCGTTTGAAGCCGCAAGCGCTCGCAGTGAAGATCGCCGGCAAGCACGTGGGCGAGGTCGGCAACCTGTCGATCAAGGCGGCCAATGCCTGGTTCGGCGACCTGCCCAAACAGCTCACGCCGAAGCAGTTGGAGATCGCCGTGCGCATTCTCAAAGAAATCCGCGAACGCCTGCAATTCTTGAATGACGTAGGCCTCGACTATCTCACGCTGTCGCGCGGATCGGGCACCTTGAGCGGCGGCGAAAGCCAACGCATCCGCCTCGCCTCGCAGATCGGCAGTGGTTTGACGGGTGTGCTCTACGTTCTCGACGAGCCGTCCATTGGCCTCCATCAGCGCGACAATGCGCGGCTGCTGGTCACGCTCCGGCATCTGCGTGATCTCGGCAACACAGTGCTGGTCGTAGAACACGATGAGGACGCCATCCTGCAAGCCGACTATGTTGTCGATATCGGCCCCGGTGCTGGTGTCCATGGTGGCGTCATCGTGGCCCAGGGGACACCCGATGAGGTGATGGCCAATCCGAATTCATTGACGGGGCAGTATCTCACCGGCGTTATGCAGGTCTCGGTACCTAAGAAGCGTCGCGTGGCCGAGAAGGGCCGCGCTCTGAAAGTCATCGGCGCGCGCTCCAACAACCTGAAAAACGTGACAGCCGAAATCCCGCTCGGGCTGCTGACCTGTGTTACCGGCGTGTCTGGCGGTGGCAAGTCCACGTTCTTGATTGATACGGTTTTCAAGGCCACCGCCCGTAAGCTCAATGGTGCGCGCGAAACGCCAGGCGCGCACGACAAGCTGGAAGGGCTCGAACATCTCGATAAAGTTATCGATATCGATCAGTCCCCAATCGGTCGCACACCGCGCTCGAACCCCGCCACCTACACCGGCGCGTTCACGCCGATCCGTGATTGGTTTGCGGGGCTGCCGGAAGCGAAGGCGCGCGGCTACGGGCCGGGACGCTTCTCGTTCAACGTCAAGGGTGGGCGTTGCGAGGCGTGCCAGGGCGATGGCGTTATCAAGATCGAGATGCACTTCCTGCCGGATGTCTACGTCACGTGCGACCAGTGCAAGGGCAAGCGTTATAACCGCGAAACGCTCGACATCCACTTCCGCGAGAAGTCCATCGCCGACGTGCTCGACATGACGGTGGAAGAAGGCGTGAACTTCTTTTCGGCCGTGCCGAGTATTCGCGACAAACTCGAAACGCTGCACCGCGTCGGCCTCGGCTACATCAAGATCGGTCAGCAGGCGACCACGCTGTCAGGCGGCGAGGCTCAGCGTATCAAGCTGTCGAAAGAGCTGAGCCGCCGCGCGACCGGACGCACCTTGTATATCCTGGACGAACCTACCACCGGGCTGCATTTCCACGACGTGGCGAAGCTGCTCGAAGTGCTGCACGAGCTGGCCGACGCCGGCAACACCGTCGTCGTCATCGAACACAATCTCGAAGTCATCAAAACCGCAGACTGGGTCATCGACCTCGGCCCCGAAGGCGGCGACGCCGGCGGCATGATCGTCGCCGTCGGCACGCCGGAAGACGTAGCCAAATCAAAAGCCAGCTACACCGGCCAGTTCTTGCGCGAACTTCTAGCGCGGCGTGGCGCAGGTGCAGTAAAGGCCGGGGCCGCGAAGGGCGGGAGCAAGCGAGAGGCGGCGGAGTGACACAAACGTCCCCTTCATCAAAATCATTGCGAAAGAAAACGCCGTGAGGATAGCCATTTCTCCATTGACTGAAAAATGCTTCCCCCCCCCTCGGTTTCCCGGAAATCCTTCGGCGCAGCAGCGACGAGGAATTATCCGGCAACGTCCCCAGTCCCGGCAATCGGCCGTGCACCCCCTCCGCCGCCTACGAACTTCCCCGCTCCACTGGCATCGCCGAAATCTCAATGGTCTGCCGCGGCAGAGTTTTGCCACGCTGGTCTGCCGCGCGCAGTTCCAGAATGAGTTCGCCCGTCTTGCGTGCGATCGCCGCCGCATCGACCGCCACCGTGGTGATCGCCGGTAGCGCGCACCGCGAAATTTCGAAATCGCCAAATCCCGCAATCGCCAACCGCCCCGGAACGGTCCAGCCACGCCGCTGACACTCTGTCATCGCGCCGAACGCGCAAGGGTCAGACACACAGATAACGGCGTCAGTATCCGGCCACCGCCGCATCACCTCAACGACGGCCGTCGCGCCGTGCGACATGCCGATCGGCGGTGGCGCCACCGACAGGACACGCTCCCAATCAAGGCCCGCAGCCTTAAGCGCATCGCGGATACCTTGGCGCCGCTCCGACCCGCGCGTCCCCTTGTCCTGACTTTCACCAATGAATGCGATCTTCTTGTAGCCTTTTGCGATCATTTGCCCACCAAGGGCCCGGCTTGCCTTCCTGTTGGAGAAACCAACGACATGGCCGATCGGGTTGCGCGGTGTCTCCCAGATTTCAATCACCGGCACGCCCGCCACATCGAGCATGCGTCGCGTCTTTGTGGTGTGGCCGTCAAATGTCAGCACCACGACTTCCGGGCGTCGCCGCAGCATCGTTTCCAGCAAGCGCTCTTCCTGGTCGGGGCAGTAGTCCGTGTGCCCAATCAAGACCTGCAGGCCCGCCGGCTGCAGCACCTCAGCCAGTCCCCCAACGGTATCTGCAAAGTGCGGATTGTTGAGCGATGGCACCAAGACAGCAACGAACCCTGATCGCTTCGAGGATAACCCGCCGGCAATGAGGTCCGGCACATAGCCGAGTTGAGCAACGATCCTCAGCACGTGATCGCGCGTCTCCGGCGACACTGGGCCATCGTTCTTGAGTGCGCGCGAGACCGTCATGGCTGACACGCCGGCCGCCTCAGCCACATCTGTCATGCGGTACCGGCCATGCCGAATGGGTCCGGCAGTTCTGGCCTTTTTACTACCGTTGCGCTCAGCCATTCCACTCAACCGCTAATGCTCAAAAGTCCCGCCTATCGCATCGTCTTATCCCAATGCGCCGCCAAACTGAACTCCCTTGAGGGCGGCAAATCTGCGCGGTGTCGCTGATCCCGCCTTGTCAAAATCGAGTGGGGTATGTTAGCGATAACATACGATGCAATCTGCCGCAGTGTCCGCGAACATTCCGGGCGCGCGTTGGCAGACCCTCCCACAGTGTGCGAACTGAACGACGTAGCGTATTATCTCAGAGGAAGCGCGATGTCCGGCATCAAGCCGGCAGGCAGAACAAGGAGGAAGCCATGAAAATCAACAGACGTAACGCCTTGAAGGTGACCGTGGGCGCCGCCGCCGCCGCTGGTGGTCTGTCTTCTCCCTACTACGCGCGCGCTCAGGGCACCGGCTGGTCGAAGCTGAAGGGCCAGACGATCGTTGTGAACTGGCCTTCCCATCCCCATTACGCCGTCGCTAAAACATTGTTGCCACAGTTCACGGAAGCCACCGGGATCAAGGTGGAACTCGACGAAATGCAGTATTTGCGTCTGAAAGATGCACAAGTGCTGCAGATGTCGAAACCACAAGGCGACTACGACGTCGCCGTTTACGTCATCATGTGGAAAACAGAATACGTGCAGCGCAAGTTCCTGACCGAACTGGAGCCGATGTTCCAGAATGCGGAACTCGCTATGCCGGGCTACGACCGCGACGACATCATCAAGGGTTACTACGAAGGGCTCGGCCTCGTCGGTGGTCCACGCGGCTATCTGCCCGGCCCGGGTGCAAAACTCTATGGCATTCCCTACGGTGCCGAATGCTCGGTGCTGGCGTATCGCAAAGACATCTTTGCCAAGCACAACATCGCCGTGCCGAAGACCTACGAAGACATGATCAAGGCTGCGCGGATCATCAAAGAAAAAGAACCGGGCATGGGTGGCCTCTCACAGCGGGCCCAAGCCGGACACCAAGTCACGACAGGATGGCTCAACCACCTGTCCCCGCATAACGGCCTCGTGATCGACGACAAATACATGCCGATGGTGGACAAGCCTGAGGCCATCAAGACGACGGAAGTCTATAAGGAGTTGATCGAAACAGGTCCGGCAGGCGGTGCCGCGTTTGATTTTGGGCAAATGCTGAATGCCTTTTTGCAAGGTCAGGCAGGCATGTACTGTGATAGCATCACTGTATTCGGCCCAGCAGCCGATCCGGCCAAATCGAAAATCGTTGAAACCGTTGGCTACGCCCTTCACCCGAAGGCAGCCCGGCACTCCGGCGAGCTGGGCGGCTTTGGCATGGCCATCCCGCAGAACTCCTCAAAAAAGGATGCGGCATTCGCGTTTATTCAGTGGATGACGGCCAAGGCACAAGACGTCAAAGCAGCGTCTGCCGGCGGACAGCCCATGCGCCTCTCGACCTTGGACAATCCCGACGTCGCCAAGCGCTATCCCGTCGAGATCTATCGTGAGTGCCTGAAGATCTCCAATCCAGACTGGCGTCCTATCATCAACGAGTGGACCGAAATTTCGGAAAAGGTTCTGGGCATCCACCTGTCGAACATGATCACCGGCAAGGAAGACATCAAGACCGGCATGACCGAGGCAGCCGCCAAGATCAAAGCGATCTGTGAGCGGGCTGGCTACTACAAAACCTAGTTGGTGCGGTTCAGTTGCGCGCTCCAGGGCATCCCGCCGTTGTCGTCAGATTGAGACGATCAACGCACAACGGCGGGTGCTTGGATACGATTTGGACAGGACAACATGACCCGCAACACGTCGATCATTCCTGTGATGTTTGCCGCGCCCGCCGTGCTGGTGATGGCAATAGGGCTCGGCTGGCCGGTGCTCGAGTCATTGCGTCTGTCGTTTTACGAACTCCGCCTCGGCGAAACCGTCACGCCATCAGCATTTCGCGGCTTGGCGATCTTTTGGGAGGCGTTGTCAGACCCGTCGGTCCACACCTCCATGCTGGTGACGCTGAAATTTGCGTTCGTCGTGGTTGCGCTGGAAATGCTGATCGGCGTAGGTTTGGCATTGCTATTGGAAGCGCCAATACGCGGCATGAGCGCATTTCGAACGATTTTTGTCTTGCCCATGATGATTGCGCCGATTTGCGTTGGGTTGATCTGGCGCTACATGTTCGACACCAATGCCGGTCCCCTCAACACATGGCTCGCCCATATCGGGCTTAAGCCAGAATGGCTGGCTGATCCTGGACTGGCGTTTTTTGCGATTTGTATCGCGGATATCTGGCAATTCACGCCCTTTGTTTTCATCATGGCGCTCGCCGGTCTGCAGGGCGTCGACCACTCAGCCATTGAAGCCGCACGCATCGATGGCGCAACGCCTTGGCAGATCATCACTTATATCAAGCTGCCGCTGCTCGCCCCGATCTTGATGATCACCTTGCTGATGCGGCTCATCGATGCTCTGCGCGGCCTTGAGGTCGTCTATGCCTTGACCAACGGTGGGCCAGGCCTATCGACCGAATTGTTCCCGCTCCATATCTACAAAAGCGCCTTTGTCACACAGCGGATGGGGCATTCTGCAGCTCTTTCGATCTGCCTCTTGTTCGTCACCACGCTGCTGAGCGTCGCTCTACTGACACGCGCCAATCCGCTACGGCGGCAGGGAGAGTAACGCCATGGTGGGGAGCAAGCAGGCGGCTGTTGTGGCGCGGTATGTCGCCGTCGTTGCCTTGGCAGTGTTCGTATTGCTGCCGTTGGCAGTGATGGTTGCAACGTCGCTCAAGACGCAACGACAAATCTTCGATTCCGGCTTTACGTTTCTTTTTACACCAACGCTGACAAGCTACGCCGACGTGCTTGAGGGGCGTTTCCTAGGTTACCTTGGCAATAGCGTTGTTGTTGGCGTCGTCTCGACACTGCTCACGCTTCTGCTTGGAACCATGTGTGCTTACGCCCTGTCTCGCTTTCGCTTTTTGGGACGTTCATCGCTGGCCGTCGGAACACTGCTGGTGCGCACGCTGCCGCCTGCGGTGCTGGCGATCCCGCTCTATTTCATCTGGAACCGCATCGGTATCGGTGACACGCTCAGTGGCTTGATCCTCGCATACGTGGCACTGAACCTGCCCTTTACGATCTGGTTGCTCTACGGCTTTCTTGAACAGGTTCCAATCGAACTTGAGGAAGCGGCCATCGTCGATGGTGCTGGGCCATTGCGGATTTTCTTCGCTGTCATCTTGCCGTTGGTTAAGCCGGGCCTAGCTGCAGCCGCCATCTTCACCTTCCGCATCGCCTGGAACGAACTTGTCATCGCCTCTGTTTTGACCAATCGGACAACGCGAACCGCGCCTTACGCGGTTTACCTTTTCATCACCAGCGAAGGCATCGAGTGGGGTCGCCTTATGGCCGCCGGCGTACTGGTCGCGTTACCGCCACTGCTCTTCACCTTCGTTGCGGCGCGCCAGATCATTGCCGGCCTGACAGCCGGCGCGGTGAAAGGCTAACGCCGCACCAAAGGAGTTGTTTGAATGGAGTATCCTCGCCAAGAGCTGGATATCGACGTGGACAGGATAGTTCGCATGTGGTGCGCGCACTTCAAGCCGGTCAGTCGAACTGAAATGCTCGACCTCGTATCCAAGTTCGGCCGGCAGCCGCAGTCGGACCGCGCCTTTATGGATGCGGTTATCCCCGGCCACAGTCGTACCCTGATGGGTGCCTGTGATCTGGGCGCAGTCGATCCGGGGCGAAATGGCGAGAGCCCATAAATGATGCCCAGTGACATGATCGATTGGCTGCTGTTACCGATTGATCTCTCCCGCAGTCACGACATCGGCGTCCATGCCATGTGGCATGCGCGGCTCATGACGCTTGGCTGGGCGGTACTTTTTCCCGTTGGCATCACGATTGCGCGGTTCTTCAAGATCACGCCGCGACAGAATTGGCCGCATCGACTGGACAACAAGCTCTGGTGGTACGCGCATCTCACTTTGCAGTACGTTGCGGCTGCAGCGATGATCGTGGCTCTGGCGGTGCTATGGCAAATGCCGGGTCGGCGCGGCATGATGCATTTGCACGCGGTGATCGGCTGGACGGTAATTGCCCTTTGCTGCACCCAATTCGTTGGTGGTTGGCTGCGCGGCAGTAAAGGCGGCCCTACAGACCCCGCGCCCGACGGCTCTTTGTCAGGCGACCATTTCAACATGACGCGCCGCCGCAGAATATTTGAATACGTCCATAAGTCACTCGGCTATCTGGCTATCTTTCTCGGCACTGCAGCAATCGTGAACGGGCTCTGGTTAGTCAACGCTCCACACTGGATGTGGTTCACACTTGCCGCATGGTGGATGTGCCTGCTGGGAGCGTGGATTGTACTTCAGCGTCGGGGATTTGCAGTCGATACCTATCAGGCGATTTGGGGGCCTGAGCCGAGTTTTCCGGGCAATCAGATTGAACCCATAGGTTGGGGTGCACGCCGCCCGGATGCACGATCAGGCCAACAAAGGGAGAAGAAGTGATGAGCGACTTCACGGTGCTCGATCCCCGCTTCGAAAAACTCATCATTGGTCATGCTAAGCTTGAGCAATTGTGGACCGGTGCGCGCTGGGCTGAAGGTCCTGCATACTTTGCGGCAGGACGCTATCTGGTGTTTTCCGACATCCCGAACGACCGCATCATGCGCTATGATGAAACCAGCGGCACAGTTTCTGTTTTCCGTGATCCCGCGCGAAACACGAACGGCCATACGATCGATCACCAAGGCCGTCTTATCTCCTGCGAACATCGCGGACGTTGCATTTCGCGCACCGAATACAATGGCCACGTCACGGTGTTAGCCAGCCGTTTCGAAGGCCAGAGCTTCAATTCGCCCAACGACGTCATCGTCAAATCCGACGGCTCGATCTGGTTTACTGATCCGACATACGGCATTGACAGCGATTATGAGGGCGATGCGGCTTTGTCGGAAATCGGTGCCTCAAACGTCTATCGGCTTGATCCTGTAACAGGGGTGCTGATGGTGGTAGCGACCGACCGCGTGCAACCAAACGGCCTCGCCTTCTCAAATGACGAACGCCTACTCTACATTAGTGATACCGGCGCAACGCATGTGTCTGACCTTGTCCGTTCAATAACGGCCTATCAGGTTGCCGATGACGCCCGCTCGCTGTCACATCCGAAAACGTTTGCGACGTCCGACAGTAGCTTCTTCGACGGCTTTCGTCTTGACCGACTGGGCAACGTCTGGACATCGATTGCGACAGGCGTGCGCTGCTATGCGCCAGACGGAACACATCTTGGCACGATCAAAGTCCCGGAATTGGTGTCGAACGTCTGCTTCGGTGGACCAAAAAGCAACCGCCTCTTCATAACGGCCCAGACTTCGCTCTATGCCGTGTTTCTGAATACCCGGGGCATTTCGGTTTTTGATCGCGACGACGCCGAACCCTCATGAGTGAGTGAAATTTGAATGCCGTTGGTGGAGCCGAGCGGAATCGAACCGCTGACCTCTGCAGTGCGATTGCAGCGCTCTCCCATCTGAGCTACGGCCCCAAAACGAAAACCAGAACATAAAACGACGAACGCTACGCTTCTGGTTAAGCGCCCATTTTTTGGTAGGTCTGGTCGACTGGCCTGTCAAGTTCAGGCGGCGTCACAAGTGACGCCGCGCAGTGCGCCAACAGAATGCTCTCGATGACCCAATCACTCTGTCTGATGAGGGTTCCAAGGGGCTAGAGCAAGTTCGACCGAACCTGGCCGGCGTCCGAGTGCAGCGAACGTCTGTGCGCGACATGTCAACACAATGACTTGGCAATCGTGCGCCGCCAACTCTAAGGCATCAAACATTTGCGCGATACGACCGTCGTCGGCATAGACCAGCGCATCATCCAGCAAAAGCGGCACGCCGGCACCGCGATCAGCCAGCAGCTTTGAAAGCCCAAGGCGGACGAGAATAGCGATCTGCTCGCGCGTGCCGCGGCTGAGTTGACCATGCGCCTCGGACTTGCTGCCGCGCTCAAGTTGCGCTGGCACGAGGCTGTCGCCAAGTGTCAGAGTAGCGCCGGGAAAAATATGCTGCAGGTACGGCACAATGCGGGCGCGGATCGGTGCTGACAACGCGGCTTGGCCGGCAATCGCCAGACCAGAAAAGCTTGCGTCGAGAAGTGCCAGAGCGTTGACCTCTGTTTCGATGTCGTCGTGACGACGGCGAGCCTCCTCCCGTTTGGCCTGAGCACGGACATAGTTGCCTTCCACGTTCTCGTCGCCTGCAGTCCGCAACGCGCCCTCGAGCGTCGCGATCGTTCGATCAAGGGTTGCGCCGCGCGCGGCGGCGCTTGCAGTGGAACGTTCAGCTGCTGCGAGTTCTGAGGACAGAACGGTTTGATTGCTCCCTTCAAGGCTTGCAGCCCACGCCTCCGCGGCCGTATTGGCCGCAAGAAACGCTGCGCGCGCGGACGCCAGATCTTGTTCCGATGCGTGCCGAAGAGCCGCGTGGCTTGGTTGCCCAATCAACCGGGCGGTCAGCGCAGCGATGCGATCAACGCGAGCAACCGACACAGCTTCGAACCGCACAAGTTCAGCGGCGGCTGCGGTAACAACCTGTTCGGCCGTGCGGAGTGCCTTCGCCGCTTCTGACTGCCGGTTTCGAGCAGCCTCAACTGCGACGGCAACGTCGGCCATCAGCCTCTTGCTAGGTGAAGAGACTACGGCCCGAAGTGCAGCGTCGGCATGCTGAGCAACAAGAATGTCGATCCCATGAGGTGCGGTGGCAGAAAAGCGTGCCTGCGACTCTCGGACAGCTGCATCAGCGCTTTGGCGCTCTGCCAGCCTCACTTCCGCTTCCGCCAAAGTAGTGGCACCTAGTGTGGCGAGTGCCGTCGCCGCCGCATGGCGCGCAGCGTTACGGGCCACGCGCTGCTCTAGGCTGACGGCCACTGGGTTCGGTGCCACAGTGATCCGGCCGACGCCCGAGATTTCGAGCACCAGCGGCACCTCAGGGTGGACAACCGTGCGGGCGGTCACCTGCTGCCCGTCGATCCTGACGACACCTGTCGCGCCAGTCGAAATTTCAATTGTGACTTCTGGAACAACCGCTGCAAATGCCGCCTCGAATCCAGCAAGATCTCGTTCAAGTGTACGAAGACCGGCGATGCGAGCCTCTGTAACGTCGGCCAGCGCCGCTGCGAGCTCCCGCGCCCGCGCCATTGTTGCAGCGCTTTTGCGGGCTGACGTGACGCGTTCTGCCAGTTGATCGCGAATCATGGCGGCCTCGCTGGCGGCTGCGTTCGCACGCGCAATGACAAGTTCAGCTTCAGTTCGAGCAAGCGCGGTGTTGTGATCAACGAGTGACGCTTCAGCCGCAGCGAGGGCCGCCACAGCATCCGTGTGTCGAGCTCGGAGCGCCGCCGCCGCTTCTGTTGCCGCTGCGTCTTCAAACGAAAGTCTAGAGTGTTCGGCGAGTGCGTTGCCTAAAGAGGCGTGGGCCTGCTCGGCAGATTGCAGCTTTGCAAGCGCACCGGTGCGCTGTTCATCGGCGAGGCGTCTGTGCAGAACAGCCTCTTGCGCCTTGGCGAGCCGCGCGCGCGTTGCGCTGATTGCGGCGATCCGGCCTGCCACGGCAACAGGGGCCATGAGTTGCTCACGTTCGGCTTGAGCTGCAGCGATTTCGTCGAGCCGGGATTGCTGTTCGGAGCGCCGTTGAGCCGCACTCTCCAGCAGTTTCTCAGCGTCCCGAAGCGCCGCAATCGACAGCGCCCAGGCACCGCGCGCAGTGGGCTTTCCTGATCCAGTGCGCAGTGGCGTCAGTGCAGCCTGCACGGCCTCCTGCACGCTTCGTGCACGAGCGTCGAGCACCACGGTATCGATCTCGCTTTCCAGCAACCCAGCGATTCCGCGGCCCACAGCGGCGTCAGAGATGTCCTTCAGCGTGTCGCCCTGTTCGGCCCACAAAAACCCAAATCGCTCAAGATCCGCGGGCCCTGCAAGCAACGCGGAAAGCTGCGTCTGAGCGTCAGCGTTACGCAACGTCACTCCGGCGCTGATGTCGGTCAGTTGAGCAAGCGGGCTTTTCAAAAAACGTTTGCGAATTCGCCAGAGCTTGCCGTTGATCTCCAATTCGGCCTCAACCAATGGCGTGCCACCGATGTTGGGGACCAGCGCTCTGAGGGCGTCCGTTTTGGAGTCGAACTTGGCCAGCAGGACAGCTTTCAGCGCCGCCATGAGAGTCGACTTACCCAGTTCGTTCGGGCCAGACAAGACATTGAGGCCGTCACCCATCTTCTCAACGGAGACGGGATCACTGAAGCGGCCCACCTCGGCAACGCGGAGCGCGCGCAGCCGCATCATGTCAGTGCACCAGCAAAACGCGTGAGAATCTGAAGTGCACGGCCCGCGATCGCCTGTTGCCGTTCATCTCCGGAGCGGACCTGCGCTGCAAGGTGTTTGGCGATCTTCGCAATTGTGCCCGTACCAAGCGCTTCGAGATCGGTTTCAGTCGTTGAGAGGACAAGTCCGCGCCTGTCTACATCTAAGTGAACAACGGCTGCCGCGAGCGCTTCAAGACTTTGCTCCACCGCTGCCAACTCGGCCAGCGGCACTCTGCCAGCCAGATCCAACTTCAAAAGCGTCCGGTCACTGGAGATGGCAGCGCGTCTGAAGGTTTCAGTGAGCCGATTGATAGTTTCAGCCCCGGATACATCGAGCGCTTGCTGGTGCCACTTGAACTCGGCCGTCGGGATTTGCCGCACGGCTGGAATTGCGCCGGCAGCTTCGATGGTCACTGCGAGCGCATGGCCTGGAGCGTTGTCGCGATAACGGTCCGGCTCAGGTGTACCCGAGTACCACACACGCGCGTTGACACGTATGGCCCCATGCCAATCGCCAAGCGCGAGGTAGTCGAGGCGCGCTGAAACGGCCCTTTCAGGTGCAATTGGAATGGCGGCTTCGCCTTCCGAAGAAAACCCGCGGACGGAGCCGTGCGCCATCCCGATACGGATAGTACCGGTTGCGCTTTCGATCTGATCCATAAACGCGGTTGGATCATGGCTCATCGCTTTTGCGGTCAAGGGCGCAGGGATCAACACAACGGCGGGAGCAATCTCAACTGCCTCTGGACGGGTGTGGAGCCGAACGTGCGCGCCCGGTGCCAGTCGGACCAGATCATCCCAAACACTTCCCGGTTGCGCGGGGTCGTGATTGCCGGGCAAAAAATGCCAGACAAGCCCAGGATGCTTGGTCAGGCGGGCCAGCATTTGGCCGATCAGGCGCTGTGGCGGCCGGACCTCATCGAACACATCACCGGCAACCAGAACATGACACGCGCCGCAGTCCTTGGCGGTTATCGCGATCCGGTCGATGGCATCGAGCCGGGCAGCTTGCAGTCGTGCCGCCACATCAACCGGCATGGCCCCGAACTGCGCGCCAAGCTGCCAATCCGCCGTGTGGATGAAAGTAAAAGCCATGCAACGCTTTTAGTTCTTTTTTCGTTCTGCAAACAAGTCCCGAGACGAACGCTTCAGTGGAAAGACTAATCCAGCAGGCAGGTCGGGCCGCCCTCGCCCCACTCGGATCGGGAAACCGCACTTGGCGCGGGCGTTACGGCAGCGGCGGCAGGTGGCGTCGACCAAGGCACCGAAAGACTGTCAAGCAGGCGCGGGGCGAAAACCGGAATGAAGCCATAGCCACTCAGGCGGCGGCGCGCAGCTTCAGCAAGGATGGAATCAGCCAGATACTCGACAGCGAAAACGGCAAGTCCGTCGGCGCGGGCACGCTTGAGGTAAGTGAGTGCGCCGGCCACGGTATCGGCATCGTTGGCAGCCTCGGTGAAGTTGATGCCATGCAGCAGATCTTCCTTTGCGACGCCGTCGAGCACGCTGCGCACGGACCGATGCGCCAGCAGTTCCTCGGCGTTTTGCATCACCACCAGAAAGCCTGGATCGCGCGTGCGGGCAGCGGAGGCAATGCGCCCGAGAAAGGCGATCATATCGCGTTCGGCGTTGGGCCGTTCCTGGGTCCATTCACTCCACACATCGGCACGATCAAGATAGAGCCCATCAAAGCCCTGCGATTGGATTTTGGCGAGATAACTGTCCGGACCACTCAGGATAAGGTTTTGCCACTCCGGATCCCAGAAGCGAACAGGGTAGTTGCCGGGCCAATTTGGGTTAACAGCCCCGATCCAAGCCGGGGCAGATTTGCGGTTGCACCAAGCGCCCTGCCAGTAAAAGCGGTACTGCTCAGCCTCTCCAATCGAGAGGTAAGAGAGCACGACGCGGCGCCGTCCGTCCGCGCGGATTTTGAGCCGCTCGATCTCAGCGGTATCAAAAAGCAGCTTGCCGTCACGGCGGGCGGCTAGACCATGATCAATGACCAGCACATCATGATCAGACGCATAGAGTGGCGCGAGGTCAGTGATCCGGAGTTGATAGCCCCAGCTCTTGGCAGCCCCCAGGCGCGTGCGGCGGGCGGATGCGAGCCGTATGTCGTCCTTGGTTCGCGCGGTCGATGTTGGCGAGCGAGATTGCGCATCGACCGCTGACGGAGTGCCGGCAGCCATCACAAACCAGACACCTGTGAACCAGATGAGCGCCGCCAACTTTGTTCTACGGACCGATGTCATCGGCATCTGTGTCACTCTCTTCCAGCTACGACGCGCATCTGCGGTACGATATCGAGCAGAGTTCATTCCTCGCGCGTGCATCCAAGCCGCGTCAGCGTCGCATCGATCCAACCGCGATCACTCGTGCCTGCGGTGATACTGGCCAACTGCTCAACCTCCGCTGCCTGCTTGTTCTGCGTTGCAGCGAGCACCGCCGAAGTTTGGTCAAACGGCACGCAGACGAGACCGTCGTCATCACCAAGAATGAGATCACCCGGTTCAATCACCATGCCGTCGATAGCAATCGCGACGTTGATTTCACCGGGGCCGTCTTTGTAGGGTCCCCGATGTGTTACGCCCGCAGCAAATATAGGAAATGTACCCGCACGGATCGTTGCTGAATCCCGGATGGCACCATTAATCACGACGCCACCGAGGCCACGTTTGATCGCATGGGCGACCATCAATTCCCCAAACAGTGCATTGGTCAGTTCGCCACCCGCATCGCAGACCACCACATCTCCAGGTAGCGCGAGATCAAGCGCCTTGTGCAGCATGAGGTTGTCGCCTGGCCTGACCTTGACCGTTACTGCGGGACCAGCAAGCGGTCTGCTCCCGCTAGCCTGCGTGTCATGCATCGGCCTTAGGCCAGGGCCTCCCGCAGCCATGCGAAACATGCTGTCACTGACGTTCGCGACCGGCAGAGCCCGAAACGCCTCAATGACGTCAGTGGATACGGCGCGGCGGCGCTTGAGGATGCGAAAACCTATCATAGTCGGCTCATATGTGTCTGCTTGAACGACAACAGCATTATAGGCCAGTTGCGTGGCCGATCCAGTTATCGATTGCGTTCGAACGCTGTGGGCAGATCGTGACACCCAATACGGCCACACCGGACGGCCAACCGCTCAGGCCGAGCGATGCGCTATGGCACCGGTTTCGGCAATGTCGCACAGGAGAGCCATGGTCGCGTCTGCCGAGCAACAGAACGGATTGAGTTCGGCCTTCTCCGAATACTTGAGCAACAGTGCCGGGTTAATCGTCGTAAGGTTGACCTGGCCCATATTCCAATTGCCAAAGCGCCGTTCGGCGATTTCCGAAAACGACAGGACTTCGACGTCGATGTTACGCTCGTCGCGGATGATGGTGGTCATCAGCCGGCTGACCTCTGTCCGGCCACCTTCGATCACCTGCACGAAAATACCGTTTGAAAACAATAGCATTCCAGTGATGCCGTTCTTGGGATTGTTCTTGCGGGATTGTTTCAAAATGCCCTCAAGCGACGTTTCGCCCAGCGGCTTGGTGGCCCGGCTGGCATAGAGGCAACGAACGAGCATGAAACCCTCAGAGTTTGGGCGAAATGAGCGCGAGAAACTCGCGGCGCAGGGCAGCATTCTTGAGGAATGATCCGCGCATGACACTGTTGATCATTTTCGCATTCGTATCCTTGACGCCGCGCCAGTGCATGCAGAAGTGATCCGCTTCCATGACCACGGCCAAGCCATCCGGCTTGACCATATCCATGAGCAATTCAGCGATTTGCGTAATCGCCTCTTCCTGGATCTGCGGCCGCGACATAATCCAATCAGCGAGCCGCGCGTACTTCGAAAGGCCGATCAGATTGGAGTGCTGGTTCGGCATCACGCCGACCCATAGACGCCCCATAATCGGGCAGAAGTGATGGCTGCAGGCGCTGCGAACGGCGAGCGGTCCGACGATCATTAACTCGTTCAGGCTGGCGGCGTTCGGAAACTCGGTCACCGTGGGTGGTGGCGCATAGCGGCCGCGAAACACCTCGTTGATATACATCTTCGCGACGCGGCGCGCGGTGTCCTGGGTGTTATGATCGTGTTCCACGTCGATGACGAGGCTGTCGAGCACACCCTTCATCTTAACCGCCACCTCATCGACCAGCGCCTCGAGTTCCCCCGGCTGCAGCGCCGCAGAGATATTGTCATTGGCGAGAAATTTCAGCTTGCCGCGACGCAGCCGCTTCCGGATCCGTTCGGAAACGGGAACGTCTGTTGACGTGTCAAGAGCATCGGATTGATCGTTCACGGGGAGTGCTTTCACGTTTTCGACTGCTGAGTTGCGCTGTGCCTTTGCAGCGCAGCGTAGATCACGAGCCATAGGCAGAGATAGCCGTGTCACCTCCCTGACGCCAGCGACTACGTCCAAAGGTTAACGTAATGTCCTGTCTCAATTTTAACGGCAAACGTGCCGCGACAGGCAACGAACATGGTGAGTGACGAAGATCGCTACGCCCAAGCCGCCAAAACAGATCACAGTGGGAAAGCCTATGGCCTGGGCCCCGGCGTGTCACGCTTATACATCCAACTGACGAGCAACATGGCGACCGGCACCCAGCCCACACCAGCAACGATGTAAAACAACGTCGAAATCCAGCCGCCAGCGGCTGGCAGCGCACTCACTGCAAAGACCATCACCAGTAGAGAATAGATCATTAACAGCAGCAGCAGCCCTATGGTGCCCGCAAGCTTCCTGCCTGGATTTGTCATCAGCATAGGCGCTGCCTCTCAGTGCGCGACCGGCGGCGATCAGCGCCCGCGATGCTTCGGCACATTGTTTCAACCGGATCCAGCGCTTAGCAAAGCGTGTAGTCGAAGCTGCTGCTTACAGGAGCGCACCAGCGATAGGCAGCGGGATCAGTTCCATGGCGACGTTTGGTAGCATAACAGGCGCGCGTACGGAGGCAGCCGATCAGCGCTTGCTGCAGGCCTGGCTCTTCGCGATGGCAGCACTCGTGTTCGTTATGGTCGGTATTGGCGGCGCAACCCGGTTGACGGGCTCGGGCCTGTCCATCACCGAGTGGCAACCGATCATGGGCATCCTGCCTCCTCTCAACGATGCGGCATGGCAAGATGCGTTCGAAAAATACAAGCAGATCCCGCAGTACAAGCTCGTTAACAAGGGCATGTCGATTGCCGCGTTCAAAACCATTTTCTGGTGGGAGTGGGGACACCGGTTTATGGGTCGGATGCTCGGCCTAGCTTTTTTGCTGCCGATGCTGGTGTTCATGGCGCGCGGCAGCGTCAAAGGTCCGCTCGCCTGGCGGCTGGGTGGTCTATTCGTTCTGGGCGGGCTCCAGGGTGCGCTGGGCTGGTACATGGTCAAATCCGGCCTCAGCCAGCGCACAGACGTGAGCCAGTACCGGCTGGCGGCGCATTTGCTGCTGGCTTCAGCGCTATTGGCAGCGCTCCTCTGGACCGCGCTGGACATCGGCGGTGCAAAACTGCAGTGCGTCCGACTAAAAACTTTGGCACTTGGCAGCCGAACAATCGCAGCGATCATCCTCCTTCTGGTCTTTGCTCAGATCGGTGCCGGCGCACTCGTGGCTGGGCTCAAAGCGGGGCTTGCCTACAACACGTGGCCCTTGATGGACGGCCATCTCATTCCAGGCGGGCTGAGTGCCATGATGCCTTGGTGGCTGAACGCCTTCGAGAATGCAGCCACGGTCCAATTTGATCATCGCCTCCTCGCCTATGTGCTCGCGGCTGTTGTCGTGTGGCACGGTTGGCGCGTCATCCAGTCAACCGACGAAGAACACATGCGCCGTTCGGCTGCCCTGCTCCTAATCGCAGTGGTAGGGCAAATTGCGCTGGGCGTCTGGACCTTGCTGGCACACGTGCCGTTGCCGCTCGCGCTCGGACACCAGATGATGGCCATGCTGGTGCTGGCCGCTGCCGTTTGGCATCTGCATACGCTGCAAGTGAGCCGCCGATAGAGGCCTGCCAGCGGCCCATGCTGCCTGTCCGGCTGACCACATCAGCCGCCCAGGGTTTTCATCAGCAAAACGTTATTGATCACGCCACCGGTGATCCTGCGGTCTCAAAGCCGCCTGTTTGTCGCAGGGCTTCATTGAGGATCATCGCCCCGGCGACGGCAATGTTCAATGACCGCAGGCCCGCACCCATCGGAATGCGGACGCGAAGATCCGCCGCAGCATGCACGTGCGCCCCAACCCCAGCACTTTCGCGGCCGAGCATCAGCGTGTCGGACTCAGCGAAAGTCGCGCGCACATGTGGCATCGCGCCATGGGTAGTGGCCAGAATAAGGCGGGAGCAGCGCACGGCGCGGGCTTCCTCGAAAGCGGCCCAGTCAAGATGGCGGACAATGTTTACATGAGCCAGATAGTCGAGCCCCGCACGACGCAACGCCCGGTCTGTTATGTCAAAACCCGTCGGACCGATGATATCGACAGCCACACCAAGGCAGGCGGCCATCCGCAGGATGGTGCCGGTGTTTTGAGGAATATCGGGCTGATAAAGAGCAAGGCGCACAGCAAGCGATCCTGACGACAGTGGCCGACACCTTACGCGGACGCCGCGGCTGCGCCAAATTGCCTCAAATCGCGGTGGTATGCAGTGTCGCCATAATCTTGCCACCCCTGGCAAAGGATGCCAAAAGATCGCGCGTCAAAACGTCAAGCGTCGGGGGGCGCTGGAGTCCCTTATCGTGTGCCTTACGTGCACGGTGTGGTCCTTGAGTTTCACCTACAGTCGTCGCCGGAATGGGCCTGTGACAGCGCCTCGGTGCGTGTGCGCCGGACGGGTGTCGCGGTGCACCGGGGCCTGGATTAGCGCGCGTCGGGCCGGTGTCGAACACCGGTTCAGGCATGGAACATTTGAGGAGGCCGCCTTGGCATCGGAAAAGAAATCGGATCACGCGCACCACGCGGGTCATGACGCACACGCCGGTGGACCGTCGCGGCGCGATTTCATCACCACCGCAGCGCTCGGCTGGGCTGGGCTTGGCGGCGCTTTGGCACTGTGGCCCTTCATCCAGCAGATGAATCCCGACGCGTCGACCCAGGCACTCGCCTCGACCGAGGTCGATCTGGCCCCGATTAAGGAAGGTCAGGCGATCACGGTTTTGTGGCGCGGCAAGCCCGTGTTCATCCGCAACCGGACCAAGGACGAGATCGCCAAGGCGGTTGCCACGCCGCTAAATGAATTGGCTGACCGAACGGCTGGCTCCGAAAAGGAGCGGGTCAAGAAAGACCGCGAGAATTGGCTCGTCCTCGTCGGCATCTGCACCCATCTCGGCTGCATCCCCAAGGGCCAAGGCTTGAGCGACCAGCGGGGCGATTACGGCGGCTACTTCTGCCCCTGCCACGGCTCGCATTACGATACCTCCGGCCGCATTCGCAAAGGCCCGGCACCACGCAATCTCGAAGTGCCGCCCTACGAGTTCGTGTCCGCCACCAAGATCAAGATCGGTTGAGACAAGACCATGAGCGACCACGGATCCAGCTACCACCCCAAAGGCGCCTTCGCGAAGTGGATGGATGATCGTCTGCCTATCGCGCGGATGATGCACGGCCAGTTCGTCGATTTCCCGACCCCCCGCAACCTCAACTACATGTGGACCTTCGGCGGCATTCTGACATTCATGCTCGTCGCCCA
>JANNEU010000383.1:0-14817 GCA_031379035.1 Hyphomicrobiaceae bacterium
GGCGGTGAACGTCGCGCCGCCCGACTTGGCGAGCACCTTGGTGATCGCAGCCGTCAGCGAGGTCTTGCCATGGTCCACGTGGCCAATGGTGCCGATGTTGCAGTGCGGCTTGTTGCGCTCGAATTTAGCTTTGGCCATGGGGCGTGTCCTTTGAGGGCGATCCTCGGTTCCGGCAGCAGCGTGAGTACGCGTCCACCCTGTTGGATGGCGGCGGGATAGCCCACAACATGGGGCGCTCGCAAGGGGTTACAAGAGCGTGCTGTCAGTGCGTGGCCCGCCTCAGAGCAGGTGATCCCGGATGGATGAGACGATCAGCAGCCCCAGGAACCATCCCGTCAGCGACAACAGGCCGACCAGCAGCACCGACGACAGACGTTGCGGATAGAGCGACGCATCCGGCAGCGACGGTTCGACAAACAGCGTCACATAAGTCGTGCGCCGGTCGGCTGAGGCTTGTGCCCGCTGACGGGCCTCTTGCGACACCGCATAGGATTTCTGCGCCAACTCCAGCTCGGAACTCAGCGAATCAAACTGCGCCAAGGTCGTGGGGCTCAGTTCAGCTGTGCTCTTGCCGCTGGTCCCTTCGCCGATGGATCGGCCCATGCGTGCAATTTCGTTTTCGGTCGAGGATATGCGCGACCGCAGCAACGTCACTTGTGGTGCCGTCGGCGCGAGCGAAGGCGAGATGGTCGCCAGCTCCTGCTTCATGCGCGACAGATCTTCGCGCAGCTTACCGGCAAGATCGGAACTGGCCTGCGCCGAACGTCCAGCATCAATGATCTGCTCTTGTACGCGGAAATCTCGCAGCGCCCGGCGCGCCGTTTGGACGGTCGTTTCCGCACGTCGTACTTCCTCATCCGCAAAACGGACCAAGTCCTGGCGCGCACGCTCACTCATCTTGAACACGGCTTGATCGGCCGCCTTGGTAATCGCCCGCGCAAGCTTGAGCGAGTCGTCCGGCGTGAACGTCCGCACCGTCACCGTCACAATGCCCGTCAACATATCGAATTGCGCCGACACCACCTTTTTCCAATACTCGACCAGATCCTCCTTGGTCGCCGGCAGCTTCAGGCGATGCACCCAGTCCGCTTTCGGGTTCGCGAAGATCTGCCGCAGATCCACGTCGTTGCTCACGTCCGCCACCATCTGCCGGCTGTTGATCAACTCAGTCACCACAAAGGCGTCCGAGATCATGCCGCCGATGACGCCAGCCGCCCCTGCACCGCCCCCGTCACCGCCGCGCTCGACGCCACCACGCACCGACAGCTTGAACTCCGAAATATATTGATCCGTCGCCATGGTCGCGTAGAACCAGGACGCAGCAAGTATGGGCCCGACGATAAACAGCAGTGCCGAAAGGCCAAGCCTGCCACCGCCACGGCGACGGCGCGATGAGGCACGGACCGGCGCTTTCAGTCCAGCCGCTGGCCCAACCGTTGACAACGCGACCATCGGCGCTGCGTCCGGCGCGCGCGCTGGCTCGACGGGGATCATGTCTCCATTTTTGTCGCGCAAGGTCAGAACTTTAGAGGGAGCCGTCATGCAATGGAGGCCTTGATCTGGAGCATGCGAAAACGTCAAACGACCCTAAGAGAAATGCATCGTCAAAAAGTACGGCATTTTTTAAGGCGCATTCCTCTTATCATGACATCCCTCTGTGAGACCATCGCCCCAAGCCATCGCCCCAAACCATACCCCAGTGCCATCTTATCGTCGAAGTCGAGCCGCTTGAACCACAGCGGGTCCGATTGCCACCAGTTCATGGCCTTGACGCCACACGCTCTGGTCCGCGATAGACCGGACACACGAAACGGGCAGGCGTCCGGGGGAGAGATGACTTGGCGATACGCTGGCCTTGGAACAGTCTAGAGAACCACCCAGACCCAGCGGCCGCTGTTGATCTGCCACCGCCCTATCGGCCAGATTTCGAGAGCACGAATAGTCTCACGCCCGGACCACTCCCAGACAGTGACGTGACCGCCGTCCCTCCAGCGGCCATTCCGGTCACTGCCGCCGCCCCAAGCCCCGGCGCGGTTGCCGGTCAAGCCCTCGCCTTCGCCGATCTCGCGGTCCTTGAGGCCGAAATGCTCCAATTTTTATCGTGGCGGATCGCCGATTTGGGCACCGATGGCAGCGGCCTCGGCACCTACTATGCCGGCCAGATCGCACGCGGGCGAGCGTTCAATGAGAGCGATATGATGCTGCTCAACGTGCTGCCTTATAACTTCCACGAGTTCGAGCAAATCGTCGAAGTCGGTGCCGGCTTCGGACAACTCGGCCTTGCCCTTGGTGTGCTGGGCCGCACGGTGGTGTGCGTCGAAGCCTCCCGGGCACGGTTTGACTGCTTGGCGGCGTTGAAAACGTGGCTTGAAGAGAAGTACCCGCAGCTCGCCACCAACGTCACGCTTGTTGCCGGGTCCTGGCCCCAGGTCCTGGCCGACACCGACTGTTCACGATCGCTCATGGTAGCGGTGGACTTCGTCTTTACCGGCCCCGGCGACATCGAGGGCGCAGCGATCGAAGGCCTGAAGTCGTTCGGCGGCGCGGTCATCGACGCCTCGCACTTCGTCGCAACACGCCTCACGCCCAGCGCCCGCCAGCAATTCTACGACCGCCTCGCCGCCAGCGGCATCCCCGTCCCCGCCAAGCTGCCCCCGCACGCCAACAACCGGGAAAGCGAATTCATTTTTGTGACGCCGACGGCAGAGTTGAACGGGTAGAGCGCCGCGCCCAGCCACCATCGCTGTGGCATCGCGGCAGCAACGAAGTTGCGCGATCGTTCATTTCCAAAACGGCTTAGCGGCCTCGCGTTGTGCAGCAGCATGACTGATGCCGATATCAGCCAGAAGGCGGGGCTCAAGGTCGGCCAGAGCCTGACGCTGGTGCCTGCGCGCGAGCGCATTCGCCAGCCTGATACGCCACACCCGCCGCTGCGGGGCCCTGACAGCCACGCCGACCGGATCAAAGATACCGCCCACGGCATGACTGGAAATTGGTGTGCTCAGCGAGAGGATAGACATGAGTTTTTCTCCGTTTTTCAGCATGACCCAACTGATGGAGATCACTAAATAAGCCATTCAATGACTTGACGGCAAAGCATCGTTTCTCGACCATGGCTTAGAATAACTCATAAACTCAGGTCACGCATGGCACGCCGACTTCCCCCTCTGAATGCACTGAAAGCCTTTGAGGCTGCCGCGCGGCATGAAAGCTTCACGCGCGCTGCAGAAGAGTTGCATGTGACGCAAGGTGCCGTGAGCCATCAGGTCAAAGCACTGGAGAGCGAGCTTGGCCTGAAGCTTTTCAACCGGGAACGACAGCGCCTCATCATCACTGAGTCAGGACGCAGTTACCTGGACGTCATCCGTGACGCGCTGGACCGCATTGCCGCTGGCACGGAGCGGCTGCTGCAGAGGCAGAGCTCCGGCGTCCTGACGGTCAGTACCTCGCCGAACTTCGCCGCCAAATGGCTGGTGCATCGCTTGCAGCGTTTCGCCGATGCCTATCCAGCCATTGATCTGCGGATCAGCGCATCGCTGCACCATATCGATTTCGCGGGCGAGGATGTGGATGTAGCGATCCGCCATGGCGACGGCCAACCGCAAGGGCTGCATGTCACCCGCCTCTGCACCGAAGAACTGGTTCCGGTCTGCAGTCCCAGGCTTCTGCACGGGAAAATGGCCATTCGCACGCCAGCCGATGTTTCGAAACATCGGCTGTTGCACATCAATGATCGGAAGGACTGGGCGCGCTGGTGCGATACCGCTTCTCTTGAAACTGCCGCTGTGAGCCGTGGCCCGATTTTCAATCAAGCAAGCATGGCGCTGGATGCGGCAGTTGATGGCCAGGGGATTGCATTGGCGCGCAGCGCGCTTGCTGCCTGGGACCTCATCGCTGGCCGCCTGGTCCGGCCGTTGGATCTCAGTTTGCCGGTCCTCTATGCCTACTGGATCGTTTGTCCCAATGCGACGTCGAAGTTGCCGAAAATCGTGGCGTTTCGAGATTGGCTCCTCGCCGAGGCTGCAGCGGACCAACACCGTCTTAAGGTCGTCGAAAAGCACGGCACACTTAAAACAACCCCCAAAAAGGCTCCGTCAGAATAAATTCCGCCAGCACGCGATGGAGCGTTCACCCCGCCATCACCTTCCGCTTCAGCCGCCCAAACTGCCGCAACGCCAGCCGCAGCACGCCGCCCTGCAACGGGCTCGCAGCCCCTTGGGCCCGCAAGCGCTCAATGGTTTCCACGTAGTCCTCAACCGAACACGGTACGCCCGAAACCGGATCAGCATAACGCGGATACAGAATAAGCGTGGCCGCGACCAACGCATCGAGAGTGACGTGCCCTGGCCGCCGCGCAAACACCGCGCGATCCTCCGTCAGCCCCCACCCGCCATAAAACGGCTTGCCCCACGTCACCACGCGCACGCCCCGGCACAACGCCTCAAAGCCCGCCAGCGACGACATCACATGCAATTCGTCGATGCGGCCATAGAGGCTCGCCATATCGCCGTCGGAGATAATGTGATCGGCGTGCGCCAGAATGGCTGCACGCCCGAGCCGCCCCGCGCGATTGCCAGAGACAAGATCAGGGTGCTCTTTGTAAATGAGATAAGCCTCTGGCTGATCGGCACGCACGGCCTCCAACAGTGCCGTATTCGTCGCGATCCCGGCCGTTCCGAGCCGGAGCGCCGCATCGCCCGGTACCTGCTCAACCACCAGCACAACCGTGCGCCCACCCGGGTCCGGCAGCGCCGCACCCTTTCCTGCGCCAAGATTATACTTCGTCATCGCACCCGCCACGAGCCGCGCCCTGAGCCGCGCGGCACGCTCCAGCAGCGCGCCATCGAACGGACCCTCCGTGATCAGTCTTTCAAGCCGGCTCGCGCGCGTCGCGTCGTAGTAGATACCGAGATCATCGAGCACCAGCGATCCCGCCGGCCGGATGTCCGACCCCAGCCCCACCGACCGGATGAACCCATCCTCGACCCGCACAAAGCCGAGCCCGTCGGCCCGCGCCTGAGTTTCCATCCCCGGCGGGTCAGTCATACCCCACACCGCAATGCGCTTGGCACTGTCCCGGCGTGCCAGCGCTATGCCTCGCATGCGTGGTTTGCCGCCAAACTGCACTGCCGCGACCGGCGCGCCGAGAAAGCCCTTCGCACTCGCGTGCTTCCAGCGCGAAAAGCCGAAGGCAGAGGTCTTGCCGGCTGCGAGTTCGCCCGTCCGCCGCCGCCAATCGATCAAGCGGTCACACGCGCCTTCAAACGAGAGCGCCCGCTGCGTCACCGGATCGGCATACCGTGCATAGGCCAGAAAGGCGGCGGCAAACACCTGCTCGACGGTGAGCGACACCGTACGGCGCGCCAACGCCGTTCGTGCGGCCGCGTGGCCGGCCCTATCGTCGCTCAATCCATAGCCGGCATAGAACGGCACACCGAACGTCACCACCGGCACGCCGCGCAGGATGGCCTCAAACCCCAATCCGCTCGACACCGTCCAGACCGCCACCGCCCCATCGAGAATGGCATGCGGCGTCAGGTCGTCCGACAAAATATCGATGCCCCGCGCGCGGGCGCGGGTGACCAGATGGCCCTGCGCTTTGCCGGCGGCTACGTCCGGATGCACCCGGACCGCCAGTTGATCGGCTGGATGAGACTCCAACGCCATCGCCAGCATATCGGTGAAGGTAGAGGACACGCTGCATGCGCCCCTGATCGAAGCGTCCCCGGCAACCTGATCAATCAGGATGATGCGCCGCCTGTCACCATCGCGCGGCGGCGTATCGATCCCGAGATTGTATTTCGACAGCCGCTCGACACGCCAACGGTCAAGCCCGCGTGCTGCCTCTGCCTGCAGCGCTGGCGTGAACCAATGATCACAGCTGATCAGCAGCCGTTCGAGACGGGAGGGTTGCGCCGCATCGAAGTAGATCCCCGCATCGTCAAGCACGATGGAAACCGGCGGCGCATCTGACTTACCGAGCCCCACCGACCGGATGAAACCGTCCTCGATGATCCCCAGCACCAGCCCCCGTCGCTGGGCCTCCCGCGAAGCCAGCAAGCCCGACGGCTTCAGCCCCCAGCCGATGACACCCTCGACCGGATCACGTCCCAGTCGCGTGATCGGCCGACCTGCAAAAAACGCTGATAGATGTGGGATGGCGAGCATGCCCGACGACGTTGCTGCAAGCCGTGCGGTTGCCGGAAGTCTCTCTACAGCTGCAAGCACGCTCTCTGTCACGGTGGCCTTCGGAAGAGTAGGGCATCTGGAGTTGGCAACGCGACCGTTGTCATGGAAGTGGTTCTATGAACCCGCCATTCCCAACAGCACGGCTTATCAGTCCCAGCGCTCCCTACCAGACATCAGCAGGCGCGGCGCTCGTCCTGAAGCACTGGCTCTGAGGACGCATAGGCGGCTGGCATGACCGTCACACGGGCCGGCGGCACAACGGCCTCCAGCGCCGCCGGCTGGCCAGCACCCACAGCATCGCTCGCAAGACGGCACAAGACGGCGTCAATCATCCCTGCCCAATGCCGCCGGCGATAGAAGCTTCCGTTGATCAACACCTGCGAGCGCAAGCGGGCAGCAAACGCTTGATAGAGGTTTGCATCGATCTCGCCCGGCTCGCGCCAGAAGGCCGCCATGCCGGTTTCTCCTTCGCCAGCGGCGATGAGACCTGGAATTCGATAGAAGCTGTCACCCAACGCATAGACTGGGCAGCCATGATACATGGCCGACAAGGCCATGGTGCTGTTGACCGTTACCAAACCTCTGGCGTGCATCAGCAGCGTCGGCCCGTGCCCGGACTGCATCAGATGTACGCGTTCAGCGACGCCGGCTGCGCCAGCGACTTTGGCGACGAGCGCATCGTAGCTTCGATGTCCGCGATCATAGGGATGAGAACGCAGAACCAGCTCGGTCCCCGGCGGGGCATGGGCCGCAAACGAAAGAATGGCATTTTCAACGAGGCGCTCTTGCGTCCAGCCCGCGCCGTGATGCACCGCCTGCAGATCGTCATGGACTTGCAATGCGACAACAAAAAACGCCTTGGACCGCTCCGCAACCAGCCACTCTTGCAGCCGCGTATCCCGATTATGCGCCCCGAGTTTCCGCGCCACATTGCGCAACCAGTTGCCGGCCTCACTGCCAAGTGGCCGGATGCGATGATGGCGATAGTGGGGGTACAGGCGTTTGCCCGCCGCAAGCGCTATGAAATAGGCGCACGCTGCCAGTGTCATGCCCCAGAAGGTCGATCCCACCCGAATGACTTTTGGTTCTGGACCGAAGATTGGACCGTAAGCCAAGGGGTTGCGCGGCAGCGGCGACCGGGCGTTGTTGCCGCCGCGTTCAAGCGTCACGAAGTCAGGCCGCAGATAGCCCTCCTCGAAGCTGTAAAGCGGTATTCCTAAGCGGTCCGCCACCTGGCAAGCCGCGACATGCACGGGCCGCCGATCACCGAACATGAGCACGACATCCGGCTTCCGATCCTGGCACAACGCCTCCAGCCAGCGCTCCCACTCACCTTCGGTGCCGGTGTACGCAATCATCTCGCCGCCCGACTTGGAGAGGCGATCCGCCAGATTGAAGTGCACGTTGATGACTGTGTTGCCGGCGGTCTCGGCTTGGCGCGCCAGTGCACCGAAAAACCCGCCAACCGGCCCCTGCAGAAGCAGGACAGTTCCAAGGACACCAGAACGCGACTGGGTCATTCCGACGTCATTGCCAAGGTCCCGGCGCGCGCACTCGTGACGCACTGGCTCAGGACGAACAGATTGCAATGGCATAGCTCTCAGATCCTTCCACACAGTGTTGTTTGGCCTGCAAAATGTCTCCTGATTTCAACTGCAAAGAGATCGCAACATACAGGTTGTTCTCTTGCGGCACCGCCCGTTTGTCAACTGGATCTGATGATCAGGACAGGACATTCAGCGTCCGGATGTGTCCTTCGCACACTCTTTCCGCCTGACACCGGCCCCGACGGTCGCTCCCGGCCGAATTGAGACACGACGCCCGTTGAACTTCCATCGCCGCTGTGCAACGAGACGCTCACAGCGGACCAGTCACCCAAAAGACCCGGAACACTTGGCCGCTTATACGGAATTACCCGTTGATTTCGCCCTATTATGTCAATCCTTTCGCACTGAGCACGAAAGCTATCGATGACCAGCAAAAAACTTAACGCCGACGCCGGCGGCGAACTTCTCGCACGGCTCAAAAACAAGCAGGCCCCCATTGGCATTATAGGCCTTGGTTACGTTGGGCTGCCTTTGTGCATGGCGATTGCCCGAAGCGGTGCACCCGTCGTCGGCTTCGACATTGATCCCTTCAAGGCCGAGACACTCGCCAAGGGCAAGAGCTACATCAAACACATCAGCGACAGCGACGTGCAGGAACTTGCCGCCAGCGGCCGTTTCCGCGCCACCGCCGATTTCGCCGAGCTCAAAGGGATGGATGCCATCCTGATCTGCGTGCCGACGCCGTTGACCGCCCATCTCGAGCCGGACCTCAGCTACGTCGAAGCCACAACGCACACGATTGCCAAACATCTCCGCCCCGGCCAGCTGATCATCCTTGAGAGCACAACCTACCCCGGCACCACGGTTGAAATCTGCAAGCCGATCCTCGAAGCCCAGGGCCTGAAGTCCGGCGTCGATTTCTTCCTCGCCTTCTCGCCTGAGCGCGAAGATCCCGGCAACATCGACTTCTCAACATCGCGGATCCCCAAAGTCGTTGGCGGCGATGGTCCACTGGCTCTCGACCTCGCCGACGCGCTCTACAGCGGCTTTGTCGTGAAGACCGTCCGCGTCTCCTCGGCAGCAACCGCCGAGGCCGTCAAGATCACCGAGAACGTCTTCCGCGCCGTCAACATCGCCCTCGTGAACGAGCTCAAGATCATCTACGGGGCCATGGGCATCGACGTCTGGGAGGTCATTGACGCCGCCAAGACCAAGCCATTCGGCTTCATGCCGTTCTATCCCGGCCCCGGCCTTGGTGGTCACTGCATCCCGATCGATCCTTTCTATCTGACCTGGAAAGCCAAAGAGTTTGGCATTTCAACCCGCTTCATCGAGCTTGCCGGCCAGATCAACACCGCCATGCCCGCCCACGTGATCAGCGAAGTCGCCAAGGCACTCGACGCCACTGCGCGCAAAGGCCTCAACGGAACACGCGTGCTGGTGCTCGGCATCGCTTACAAGAAAAACATCGACGATGCCCGCGAAAGCCCAGCGCTGCATCTGATGGAAATGCTCGAAGCGCGCGGTGCCAAGACCGACTACTACGATCCCTTCATTCCGAAAATGCCGAACACGCGTGAGCACAAATCGCTCAATGGCCGCGAGTCGATCAAATGGGATGCGAAGGCACTCGCCGCGTACGATGTGGTCCTGATCGCCACCGATCATGACGGCGTCGATTATCCAGCGCTGGCGCGCCACGCCACACTCATCGTCGACACCCGCAACGCCTGCGCCCGCGCTGGCCTGCGTGCACCCCATATCGTTGCGGCGTAAGCATTGCACCGGGGCAATCAACCAGCGCCCAACACGCACTCGCCCAACGACCACAGGCGCACCATCGCGCCTGTGGTCGTTGGATAGTGGTTGAGACAGTCCATGCTGGCCGGCTGTAGTGTGCGCAATCAGTCCAGTTGCTGCACCAGGCTGAACGCGCCGCGCAATTCGCCGAGATTGAAGCCGATCGCTTTGTCATCATTGTAGTACTTGGCGATCTCCGACTTCACGTCGGCAGCAACGTTAGGGCCATGACAGATCAGGCACGGCTCGCGCATCGGAATGGGCCGCATGTAGCGAAACAGCTTCTGGCCCTCTTGCGTGGTCACCACATCGTAGCTCTCGATCACTTTGTGATCACCACCTGCAGCCAGCGCGGCTTGGAACTGTTCGAGCACCACTTGCTCCCAAGCATCGGGGGCGTTGTCTGGATTGCGCACCCGCAGTGCCGTGCGGGTAATCTCAAACGTCGAACTTTCGGTGATGGTGGTGTTGAGCTCGGGTGCCAACGTATTGCAGGCCCCGATCGCGCCAACCGGACCACCCTCCTTGAGAGCCGCAATGATACCCGCGCGCAGTTTCTCGCTGTAGGTATGAGTCAATTCGCGCGCCTTCACGGCGCGTGCCTTCAGGTCCACATCATCGACCACGGTCGAGGGTGCATCCGGCGCTACCGCTGGCGGTGTCGGCACTTGCTGGGCGTCGGCCGTCGTCGTGATCGACGCGCACACGACGAGCACCAGCGTGCTGGCAGCCGCCAACCGCATGCTGAATGTGTGCTCGGCATTGCCGCCTCGCCATGCCCTACTCCGGCCCATGGCTCTCCCCTTTTCTGACTGCGGCGTCGCCACCAGCGCTCTTTCAGTGCGGCCGGTCCCCTCGGAGACGCTGCGTTTCTTCCGTAACACGTCTTAACACTCGACTTTAACTTCGTCGACCGCTCTTCAAGGATCAGGCCTGCTGCCGTGGATCGGCGGCATCATCGATCATCAGGTCAATTTTTTCCCGCCCACCCCAGGTGTCACGCTTCAATGTACCGGCCACGTGAATTGTCATGCCGCCGTTGGCTGCCAGCAGCAAATCACCCAACGGTTGCCCCGCCGCGCGGAACGCGATGCCATCAATCCGGGTGCCGTCACCCGCTTCGAGTGAACAGCGTACGTGCGCCTCGCCCACCACCTTGGCAAACTTGACCCGGTGCGCCGGAAACACAAACCGCGGCTGCGCATTGCCCTGCCCGTAAGGCCCGGCGCGTTCAATCAAGGTCATGAACTCGGCCGTCACCGCAGACGGCGTCACCGCGCCGTCGATCTCCAGGCCAGCGCTGGTGCGCGCTTGTTTGGTTGACGACTTCAAGGCGTCGTTGAGAAACGCGTGCAGCGCTTCCACACCCTCACGCGCCACCGTCAGTCCTGCCGCCATGGCGTGCCCACCACCTTTTTTGAGCAATCCCTTGGCCACGGCCGCCCGAACGGCACCGCCCACGTCAACACCGCCGACCGACCGCAACGAGCCCGTCCCCTCTGTCATCTTCGCACCGCTGTCGCTGGCCCAGGCGATGACGCAACTCGGCCGGTGAAACCGCTCCGTCAGCCGGCTCGCGACCAGTCCAACCACGCCCTTGTGCCATGTCTCCGAGCCGACCAGGATCAGCGGCAGATCAGGGTTCTCATCGACGCGGCGATCCGCCTCCGCCATCGCCTCTTCGAGCATCTGCGTTTCCATCGCCTTGCGTTCGCGGTTCAGGCGGTCAAGCGTTTCAGCGATTTTCGCCGCTTCCATCGGATCGTTGAGCGACAGCAGCCGCGAGCCCAGGCCCGCATCACCAATGCGGCCGCCAGCATTAATCCGCGGTCCGAGAATGTAGCCGAGATGATACGTTGACGGGGCCGCATCCAAGCTCGCCGCATCAAACAACGCGCGCAGCCCGACGTTGGCGCGCGCCTTCATCACTTGCAGGCCTTTCACGACATAAGCGCGGTTCAGCGTCTTCAACGGCACCACGTCGCACACCGTCGCCAATGCCACGAGATCGAGCAACTGCAGCAGATCCGGTGCGGTTTTGCCATCATAGAACTTGCGGCGCTTCAACTCGCGTACGGTCGCGACCAGCACCAGAAACACCACACCCGCTGCACACAGATGACCGAGCCCTGACAGATCATCCTGCCGGTTGGGGTTCACCACCGCCACCACATCCGGCAAGGTCACGTCCGCCTGATGGTGATCAATCACCAGCACATCAACGCCGACTTTACGCGCCACCGCCAGCGGCTCGAAACTCGTCGTACCGCAGTCGACCGTGACGATCAGCTTGGCACCCTCTTTGGCCAGCATCTCGATGGCTTGCGGATTGGGCCCATAACCTTCAAACAACCGGTCTGGAATATAGATCCGGCAACCCACATCGTGCGCCGCAAAGAACCGCGCCATCAGCGCCGACGAACACGCGCCATCGACGTCGTAGTCGCCGAACACCGCCACCGCCTCGCGCCTCATAACTGCATCGGCAAGCCGCGCGGCTGTGGCATCCATGCCCTGCAAGGTGCTCGGGTCCGGCATCAGCGCCTTCAACGTCGGATCGAGAAACACGGCCGTGTCATCAACACCAATGCCGCGCGCCGCAATCACGCGCCCCAGCAGCTCCGGCAGCCCATGCCGCTGGCTGATCATCGTCGCACGGTTGATATCCGCACCCGCCAGCCGCTCCCGCCACACCAGGCCGCGCGCCGAGCGCACCACGCCAAGGAATGCATCGCACTCACTGGAACCCGCCGGCGCTGGCTGGCTCCGCGTTTTTTTGACCGCGCTCATATTGGCCTCCGTAACCCCGGAAAGCCTAGGCCGATTCTTTTGAGTTGCAACGACACAGGCCGCGCCGCGCACAGGTTATCCAGCTTATCCAGCTTATCCAGCTTATCCAGCATCACCCTGTGGCTACCCCCAGCGCTGCTGACAGCTGCATAGTGGATGCGCGCGGAAAGCACGTCGCGTGCGGCACTAAACCGTGCATGATCTGGGAAAGTCCCGACGGCACCCTGGCTGACGCCAGCGCGCACCGCATGCGGGCGATCGACGCCCACGATTGGAGCCTCCCCGTATGACCGCCTCCGCCCAAGCCCGCGCCGCACTGCCCTTCGCGTTCGTCCTCGCCTCCGTCTGGGTGATCGTCGGCTTGTCCATGGGCCGCGCCCAATCCATGGGGCTCTTCCTCACGCCGATGACCACCGCTCTCGGCATCGGCCGCGAAACGTTCAGCCTGTCGATGGCGCTGTCGCAACTGATGATGGGATTGGCCGCCCCGCTGGCCGGCGGTCTGATCGACAAATATGGTGCCGGGCGCATGGTCATCGCCAGCGTGTTTCTGACCATGGCCGGTCTCGGGTTTTTCTATGCCGCAAGCGAAAGCTGGCATCTGATGGTTGGCGGCATTCTGATGGGCGTGGGCGTCAGCGGCACCGGCGTCACCTCGCTGGTCGGCACCATCGGCCGGCTGGCACCGCCTGAAAAACGGCTTCCAGCGATGGCCTCGCTCGGCATGGCCTCCGGCGTCGGCGGCTTTATGGCGCTGCCATTGATCCACGTCCTGATCGAGCAGTTTGGCTGGCAAGGCTCGCTGCTGTGGCTGATCGCGCTGACCGCGCTGCTGATCCCGATTGCCTTGCCGATCTCGGGCAAGCCGCAACCCGTCGAGGGCACCGCCCGTCAACAGACCGCCAAGGAAGCGTTGCGCGAAGCACTCGCGCATCCAAGTTTCTGGTTCCTCGTCGGCGGCTTCTTTGTGTGCGGGTTCCACGTGTCGTTCATCATGGTGCACTTGCCGGCCTTCGCGCGCGACCAGGGCTTGCCGGCTTGGGTCGGCCCCTACGCGCTCGCAGCCGTTGGCATCGCCAATATCGTCGGTACCTACATCGCCGGCCAATCCGGCAAGTACATCGAGAAGCGGCGCGGGTTGAGCCTCATCTACTTCGGCCGCGCTATCATCTTTGCAGGCTTTCTGGTGCTGCCGCTGACCGCCTGGACGGTGATCGGTCTCTGCGCAACGCTTGGCCTCCTCTGGCTCGCAACCATTCCGTTGACGAGTGGCCTCGTCGCCACTTTCTTCGGTACACAGTGGATGTCGATGCTGTTCGGCATCGTGTTCCTGTCGCATCAGGTCGGCGCGTTCCTCGGCGTCTGGCTGGCCGGGCGCATCTTCGATGCCACCGGATCATACACAACGATGTGGTGGCTCTCGATGGGCCTCGGTGTGTTGGCCGGGCTGCTCAACTGGCCCATTCAAGAGCGCGGCGTTGCGCGTCTCAGACCAGCAGTTCCGACAGCGGCGTAAAACACATTGTGTCGATAGCGCGGCACACGTCGCGCCGTGCGCAAGAGACTTGTCCTGGCTCGGTTCAGCTCGCATTCACAGGCTGGGCGTCATAACTGCGTGGACCGATCAATCTCTGGTCGATGGTAATTAACGTAGGTGCCCGATCAACAGGTGCCGCACACGAAGGGGGAAATCCCATGAAGATCATGCTCGCCGCCATTGGCCTGCTGGCTGTCACCGCCACCACCGCTTCAGCTCAGTTCGGCCCCGGCCCATTCCGCGGCGGCCCGCCCCCGTCCCCTCCCGGCTATGACCGCGGCATCCATCCCTACCAAGGCCGCAACCACCGCGTTTGCCAGGAAAAGTCCTTCCGGCTGCATCAGTTTGAGCGTCGTGCTGCCGCCGATGGCCGCCTCGACCGCCGCGAGCGCTGGATCATGCGTGATCTTGAGCGCGATCTGGCCCGCACCTGCGGCGGCTTCCGCCACCGTGGCTTCTGAGGCATCCGCCAGACATGAGAACTTTGGGGAGGACGGGCAACCGTCCTCCCCATTTGCATTGTTAACCTCTGTTTCGCCAGGAACTGCGGTTCGCCTTGCGGTGGCCCACAATCGCTCCCATGATCCCGGCATGAGCCTTGCTGCTCCTCCGGCTGAACCCAGGGAGTGCCCCATGTTTGCCGTCCCGTCTTGCGCCTCCATGCCCCGCGCCGCCGGCTTGGCAGCGTTTGTGGCGCTCTTTGGTCTCGCCGGCCCCGCCGTCGCGGGCCCGCCCACTGCAACCGCGCCTCAGGTCTATGGCCCGCTCGGCGAGCCTTTGGGTGCGCCGCCTCCTGCGACGACGCCCGCCCCCACCCCGGCACCAGCAGCCTCGCCCACGGCATCGCCGCCAAGCCGGCGGCGCGGGGCATGGAGGCGCAAGTCGGGACGGCAAACATGGGGCACTCCCTGGGTTCAGCCGGAGGAGCAGCAAGGCTCATGCCGGGATCATGGG
>JANNEU010000386.1:0-16190 GCA_031379035.1 Hyphomicrobiaceae bacterium
AGGCGGCCACGGACTGAAGCGGTTGAAAGCGCCGACGAGCGAGCAGGTGCAAGCCCTGACCAGCGAGCAGGTGAAAGCCCTGACAAGCGAAGCGGGTGCAAGCCCCGCGGCGGCGCCATCGCGCTCTACGTATTTTTTGCCGCGTCCGACACGTTCTTGTTGGCGCGCGCCGACACGCGTACGCGCGCATTACTGTTTGCGCGCAGACGCGCGCGGGCCGCCGTGTGCGTTAACTTTGTTGCCGTTTGCGCGCAGGGGCGCGCGGGTGGCCGCGGGTGCTAACCGTGTGTGTTCAGCATGTGGGTTCAGCGCGCGCTTCGAGAGCGGATTTCGTCCTTAGGACGCTCCGAACAATAACTGAATCCTTTGGGCAGATACGAACTCTCTCCTTCTGTCATGGCCGCCGTCGGTGCGGAGCACCGCTTCGCGGTGACGCGGCCATGACAAATTGGAGGGCTCGGTGGCTGGTGAGACAGAGCACTTATTGTGAGGGCTCTCCTTAACTCCGGCGCGCGAACGCTCGGACCCGCAGCTTCTATCGGTTTCTTTTTTCGGCATGCCAGCGTCACGCGGAGCACGACGGATGGCGCAAGCATGCCTTGGGCACTTGCTGGGAGATCATCGAGCCCGCCGACGCATAGAGGCATGACCGGCACATGCGTCAACAGCCGCGCTCCGCACCCCAATTTTTCTGCAGAGGGATGCGTTAAATGCGTAAGGCCGAGCGGCCGGGGCAGTCTTTGGTGCGTCGGCTAAAGATCAGTCCACGATTGCCTGATACGTCAGCACGCGCAGCTCTTTGCGGATTGGATACGTCGACGATGGCACCAGCTGCGTCATCATCACAACCGATAGATCCTCTTTTGGATCGAACCAGAACGCCGTCGACGCCATGCCGCCCCATGCGCATTCGCCGGCCGTCCCGCTGATCTGCGCCTTCGCTGGATCGAGCATCACCGAGAACCCAAGCCCGAAGCCAATGCCGTGGTAGTTGGCTTCGCTGAAGCGCGGTTGGCCCATCGCAGCCATATCGCCATTGAGATGGTTCATGGTCATCAACTCAACGGTTTTGCGGCCCAGCAACCGCACGTCACCCAACGCGCCCTTGCCGAGCAGCATCTCGCAGAAGCGCATATAATCGCGCGCCGTCGATACGAGCCCGCCGCCGCCGGACGGGGCCCGCGGTGCGGCCAGATAGCGGCTCGTTTCCGGATCATCGATCACCTTCAACTGTCCGTCCGGCCCCCGGATATAGCAGGCGGCGAACCGTCCGACTTTGTCTGGCGGCACATGGAAATCCGTGGCGCGCATGTCGAGCGGTTTGATGATCCGTTCGCGCAGAAAGGCATCAAACGGCTGACCGGAAATCACTGCCACCAGGTGCCCCAGCACGTCTGTTGAGAGTGAATAATTCCATTCCGCCCCCGGCTGCGCGACCAGCGGCTCAGCGGCCAGCAGATCCATCATTTCACCCAGCGACTTCTCAGTGCCCGGCAATTCGATACCCTTGGCGCGGTATGCCGCATCCACCGGCGTCGCCATCATGAACCCATACGTCAACCCAGACGTATGGGTCAGCAGATCGCGAAACGTGATGTCACGCACCGCAGGTTCGGTGATCGTTGCGCCGTAGCCGCCGCCCGTGAACACGCGCTGGCCAGCAAATTTCGGCAAGAACTTCGAGATCGGATCGTCGAGCTGAAAGCGGCCCTCCTCGTAGAGCATCATGATCGCGACGGAGGTCAGCGCTTTCGTCATTGAGTAGATGCGATAAATCGTATCGGGTTGCGCGTCTGCGCCGCGGGCCAGATCACGCTTGCCCACGCAATGATGGTACGCCGTGCGCCCGCGCCGGTTCACCATCACTTCAAGGCCCGCCAGCTTACCGTTCTCAACCAGCGCTTTCATCCACGGCTCGATCCGCTTCAGCCGCTGGCTCGACAACCCGACCTCTTCTGGCCGCACGGTCAGTATTTCACTCATCATCGTGATCCTTGGAAACCTGGTGCGCGGCCCGGGCTCAACTTAAGGCTTGATAATCACCTTGCCGGTCGATGCGCGATTGTCGAGTTCACGGATGGCGGCACCGGTTTCGGAGAGCGGAAATACTTTGTGGATGTGCGGGCGTAATTTGCCCTCAGCGACCCAGCCCATCAGTTCAGCCATGTTTGACACCAGCGCCTTTGGATTGCGCGTGATGTGCGCACCCCAGAACACCCCCACCAACGACGTATTTTTGAGCAGCAACAGGTTCAACGGGATGCGCGGAATATCACCCGCAGCGAAACCGACCACCAGATAGCGTCCGCCCCAGTTCATGGCGCGGAGTGCGGGTTCGGCGTACTTGTCGCCGACGCAGTCGTAGACGACATCGGCGCCGTTGCCGCCAGTGGCCGCACGGATCTGCTCTTTCAGATCGCCGGAGCTGTAGTTGATCAGTGCATCGGCGCCATGGTCTTTGCAGACCGCCAGCTTCGCGTCGGTTGAGGCGCAAGCGATGACGCGGGCACCCATCAACTTGGCGAGCTCAACGGCTGCGAGGCCAGCACCACCGGAAGCGCCGAGGATGACGCAATTCTCACCGGGCTGCAGATTGCCGCGATCCTTGAGGCCGTGCAGGCCCGTGCCGTAAGTGACGGTGACAGCCGCGGCCACCTCGTCGCTCACGCCGTTGGGGATCGGCATCAACGTCGCGGCCTTCACGACCATCTTTTCACGCGCCGCGCCATGGCCAGCCGAGCCGAACACCCGGTCGCCGACCTTTGTGCCCGTCACGCCAGCGCCGATGCTATCAACCACACCCGCAAACTCGCTGGCCGGCGAAAACGGCATCGGCGGCTTGAACTGATACTTGCCGCGCACCGCCAGCGTATCGAGAAAGTTCAGCGCTGCTGCATGCACCTTGACAACGGCTTCGCCGGGGCCGGCCACCGGCTCTGGGAGATCCTCCACCACAATGTCGTCGGGACCGGTCAATGTCTTGCAAAGGGCGGCGCGCATAGAAAACCTTCCGAAGTGATGGGAACCAACCGACAGTAGCGAGGATGTGTGCGGTCGTCACGGGGTGGATTGGAGCTGGATAGAGACTGCACCTTGGTGGCGAACTCGTCGCAGCGGACCCCTCATCCCGGTTCTCGCGGTGAGCCAGCGCGGCCCTTATCGACCGTGCGCTCACCAACATGCAGCACCTCGCCTTCGATAATGGGGCCATCGCCGGGCGGCGGACGTGGTGTGCCCGCTGGGCCACGTGGTGGTTCGCGGCCCTGGCCATTGCCACCGCCGGAGGCCGGCCGCGTGCCAAATACAAACCCGCGCATCTCCGCCGACCGCAGCACTTTGCGGATGCTCCACGCCGCAAATCCACGTCGCAGACGCGGCACGAGCAGGCTGAGCCCAACAGCGTCCGTCAGAAATCCCGGGACGATCAACAACAGCCCGGCAAGGGCAATAAACACACCATCGACCACCGGCCCAACCGGCGGACGGCCACGGCCCATGGCCTCCATGGCACGGCCAAGCACCTGAAACCCTTGCTCGTAAAGTACATAAGTGCCCAGCGTTGCCGACGCAACGATCAGCGCCAAAGTAGGCCAGAAGCCGATGGCTTGGCCAACTTTAATCATCACCGCGATCTCGATAAACGGGATCGCAGCGAAAACGAGCAGCAGTCCCAATCGCATGGTGTGGATCCGAGGGTATGGCTCCCAGTCAGGGTACGCCAAGGCGGCGTGTGGACAACTTTCAGCTTAGCGCGTCTGGCAGGGTTTGGCTGCTGCTATTTGACCAAGATGTTAGCCCAGACTAGACCCAGACTGGGCCCAGACTAGGCCCAGACCGAACACCGCATGTCTTAAACCCTGGAAGTGGCGGCGAGTTGCGACTATATCAGGTCCAACTCGCGAGCTTTTAGCGCCACGGCACCCTGACTGCTGCCGTAATTGCGCCGGAAGCTGCGGCCGAAATCTCAGACGGCGCCCCGGCGCGCCAGAAAGCGGATGTCCATGGACGGCGGCCAATCCAACGTTGTGACCCTGTTCTTCCTGGTCGCAGCCGTGCTTGTTTTTCTCAAGCTGCGCAGCGTGTTGGGTCGGCGAACGGGCGACGAGGCGGCGCGCTTTGAGCGTTACCGTGCCGAACAGGCTGCCGCTGAGGCTCATGCCGCCAAAGCTGAGAACAAGGTCGTCACCCTGCCGCGCCGCGACCGTGAAGCACCCGTCGAAGCGCCCGTCGTTCCGGAAACGGATGGCGACCGCGCCCAGCGGATGACGCAATTCGCTGGTGGCAATGCGCAGCTTGCACAGGGGCTCATCGCCATAGCGTCCATGGATCGGACCTTCGAGCCGGCCGAGTTCCTGAAGGGTGGCAAAGCCGCCTACGAGAGCATCGTCACAGCCTTCGCTGAAGGCAACCGCACCTTGCTGCGGGATCTGCTCAGTCCTGTTGTCTATGACGGATTTACCGCCGCCATCGATGCCCGCGCCGCGCGTTCGGAAACAATTGATCAGAGTTTCGTGGGCATCAAAGGGGCCGAAATCACTCATGCCGATCTGCACGGTAAGCAGGCGCACGTCACTGTGCGCTTTGTCAGCGACCTCATTTCGTCGACCCGCAATGCAGCGGGGGACGTTGTTTCCGGCGATCCTAAACGCATCAAGGAAGTCACCGACATCTGGACGTTCGTGCGCGACGTGAGCTCGAAAACGCCCAACTGGCACCTCGACGTGACCGAAGCCGTAACCTGACGGACGCGTGCACCCGTGGCCTTCGAGCGCGTTCCCTTCGAGAGCCTGCCGGGCTGGCAAGCGGACGATCACGCCAGTGCGCTCGCGACCTTTCGCGCCTCGTTCGAGGCTCTCGCCCGCCGGCTGAACCCGCCAGTGGCCGCGCCCGCACTCCGGCAGCGCCTGGCCGCCGTCTTGCCTGGTGCTGCGCCGGCGCGGGCTTTTTTTGAAACCGAGTTCATTGCGCATCGGGTGGCGCCCGCCGATGCCGCAGGCTTTCTGACGGCCTATTACGAGCCGGTTCTGCCAGCCGCCCACATCGCATCGACAGCCTTCCCGGTGCCGCTGCATCGCCGCCCGGCCGATCTGGTCAATCTGGTCGGTGAGGCTGACCGCGCGGCCGCCACCGCCAGCCTCAGCCATGCGCGCAAAACGGCCGATGGCGTCACGCCCTTTGCCACCCGCCAGCAGATCGACCAGGGTGCGCTCGCGGGTCAAAACCTCGAAGCGTTCTACGTCGCCGATGACGTTGATCGCTTCTTCCTGCAGGTCCAGGGCTCCGGTGTTCTCGTGCTGCCGGATGGCACGCAAATCCGCGTCACTTACGATGGGAAGAACGGCCATCCCTATACGTCCCTCGGCCGCTATCTGGTCGATACTGGCCAAGCCACCAGTGCCGAGATGTCGCTCGACTTTCTGGCCCGTTGGCTGCGCGCCGATCCCATGCGCGGGCGGGAGACCATGTGGCGCAACGAGAGCTATGTGTTCTTCCGTGAGGTGCCGGGTGCCACCGCCCCGCGTGGCGTTCTCGATAGTCCGTTGACGCCGTTGCGCAGCCTCGCCGTCGACGCAGCCCGTCACGCGTTGGGGCTGCCGATCTTTGTCGATGCACCGGCGATCACCCATCTCACGGGCGCGCCGTTTCGCCACCTCATGGTGGGCCAGGACGTCGGCTCGGCCATTCGTGGCCTGCAACGCGGCGACATCTTCGTCGGTACCGGTCCGGATGCTGGCGCGAAGGCTGGCATCACCAAGCATCCCGGCCACTTTTTCGTCCTGTTGCCCGCCAACGCCACCATCGGCGACGCGCCATGAAGCGCCCACGAGCTAAAGAACTGGCCAAAGAGGCAGGCAAACAGCCGGCCAAGGACAAGCCATCGCAAAAGCCCGCGCCGAAGGGCAAGCCCGGCGATCTCTCCGGCGAAGAAAGCGCCCTCTGGCGGTACGTCGCGACATCGATCACGCCCATCAAGGCCAAGCCCCACGTGCGCCGACATGGCATCGCCGCCACCGATCCAGACACTCCGGAAATTGCGCTGCCAGAGCGCCGGCCCGCGCGCGCGAAAGCATCGTTGCCACAAAAGCCAGAGCAACCGCGTGTCGCCGCCATTGCCCCGCGCGTCACGCCGCCCCTCGCCGACTTCGATCCGCGCAAAGCCAAGAAAATCGGCACCGGCCGCGCCGGCATCGATGCGCGTCTGGACCTGCACGGCATGCGGCAGGATGAGGCGCTCGCACGGCTGCGCGCATTTCTGTTTGAGGCGCACCATCGCGGCCACAAGACCGTGCTCGTTATCACCGGCAAAGGCCGCGAGAGCGACGATCCCACCACACCCTACATCGATACATTGGATCGCGCGCCCCGCGGGGTTCTCAAACGCAACCTGCCCCGCTGGCTGGCCGAACCCGACCTCCGCGCCCTCGTTGTGAGCTATACGCCGGCGTCCATTCGACATGGCGGAGATGGCGCGTTTTATGTGGAGCTGCGGAGAGCGCGGTGAGGGGGAGCAGCGAGTTCGATGGCGGCCAAGTGTGTCCGCTTGTGATCCACTCACATCCAGACCGGCGCAATTTGGCCTAACGTCGCTCAGGGCCATCAATTGCTCGCTGAGTGCGGGCTTGCAGTTCGTCCGGTCCCTGGTAGGTTATCTGATAGTTATGTCGGGACGGCAGCTGAAGTGGCTGTTTCGTTTTGAAAGACAAGGTATGCTCTGTGGGTTTCAAATTTCGACGTTCCTAAAAGGAATGCGAAGGCGAAGAAAACTGGGCAACAGCTGTTAAGAAATACTTTTTCTATGCTGCAGAAGTACTGACCGATTTTTTTGGCGCTCAGCCAGACGCTCCATAAAGGAGCGCACACTTTGCCGCACGGGATTGTCGCCATGTCGTCCCAAGCTCCACGTCAATACCGCGCTTTCCTTTCATACAGTCACCGTGATCGACAAATGGGAGAATGGCTGCATCGCGAGATCGAAGGCTATCGCATTCCAAGCGAGTTCATCGGAAGGGAAACATCCGCGGGCAAGATCGGGAAAAGCCTGCGGCCGATCTTTCGAGACCGCGAGGACCTGTCGGCCGGACATTCACTAACCGAATCGATCAGGACAGCATTACATGCGTCTGATTTCTTAATCGTCTTATGCTCTCCAAACTCGGCGCGCAGCCCCTACGTCAACGAGGAGATTCGGCAATTCAAAGCCTTTCGTGAGAGCGGGCGCATCCTCGCGCTCATCGTCGATGGGGAGCCAGGCGATCCGGATCGCGAATGTTTCGCGCCTGCGCTCCGCTTCAAGCTGACGCCGGAGGGGATGGTCGGGCCCATCCCCGAAGAGATGATAGCTGCCGATGCGCGTCCGCAGGGGGATGGCAGGGATTTGGCGAAACTCAAAATTGTCGCCGGCCTGCTCGGGGTCGGCCTCGACGAACTTCGCAAGCGCGAAGCGGTGGCGCAGAAACGTCGCTTGCTGATTCTCGGGACCACTGCTGCTGTGATGGCCGTGCTTGCGGTCACGTCGCTTGGGATGGCTTGGCTTGCCGAGCTGCGCCGTGAGGAAGCGGTTGAGCAGCGTCGGCAGGCACAGGAGCAGCGGGGCATCGCCGTCGAACAGCGACAAGAGGCCGAGCGTAATTTCTCGGCCGCCAAGCTGGCGGCCGACGCTCTGGTCTTCGACATCGCGCAGGGGTTAAGAGGCGTCGAGGGCATGCGCACTGCGACCGTTCGTCGAATCCTGGATCGCGCCGGGACGGCGTTTGATCGTCTCGTCAAAAGCGCGGGAGCAAATTCTGACCTTTTGCGCAGCCAATCGGCGATGTTCAACGAGTTCGCGATCACTTATGGAGCCCAAGGCGACACGCTCAAGCAGGTCGAAGCTGCGCGAGCAAGCTTGGAGATCATTGAGCGGCTAGCCGGCACCGCACCCGACAATCAAGTTTGGCAGAAAGACCTGGCCGTATCCAATGACAACCTGGGCGACGGTCTGCGCGCACGCGGTTATCTGCCCGAGGCGATCGCCCATTTCCAACGGGCGCTACTGATCAAAGCAGAGCTAGCGCTGCTTGCGCCTTTGGAAGGGATCCGCAAGCGCGACATGTTCGCGTCCCACATCAAGATTGGCGAGGTTCTCTACTATCAGGGGCAACTAGAAGAGGCGCATCGCAGCTTCCGGATCGGACTCGACATCATGCGCAACCTTGCCGAAGCGGAACCATCGAATGATGCCTGGCAGTATGACCTCACATTCGCGCAACGCTTTGTCGGCGACACTCTGAGAGATTTAGGCAAGCTGGATGATGCGGCGGCCGCATACGAAGCCAGTCGCGCTATCTTAGCTACGCTCACGTCAAAAAATGCGGCGCAGTCCAGTTGGCAGCGCGATCTTGCGTTTTCGCTTGAGAAACTCGGCGGCGTACAAATCTCGCAGGGCAAACTTGCTGCAGCGTTCGACAGTTACATGACCGGTCTTGATATCCGCAACAAACTGGCCAAATCCGATCCAGGCAATGCCACTTGGCAGAATTACTTGTCAGCATCCCATCAAACACTGGTTATCCTGCACCAAGTCAGAGGTGACAATGCAGCGGCGATGGAGAACCAACGAACCGCGCTGGATTTAAGGGCGCGCCTTGTCAAGTCCGACCCAGCTAACACGATCTGGCAAGGCGACGTTGCTTTTTCGCATCGCAAAATGGCAGATTTGCAAAGTGCAGCCGGCGACTTGGCAGCGAGCTTGGAAAGTTACCACTCAGCGCTCGTGATTTTCGAGCGGCTCATCGAGGTCGAACCAAGCAATGTCAAATGGCGGGACAATCTGGCAGCAACCCATCAAGGTGCCGGAGAGGTTCAGGAGAGCAGGTCTGATCGCGACGCGGCGCTGATGCACTTCAACCATGCCCTCGCAGTCATCGATCAACTTGTAGTCACCGATCCTGCGAATGCGACCTGGCAGGCAAGACGGGCCAAGGCTCAGCGTCTCGTTGGCGACAGCCACTTTTCTCACGGCGCGCTGAAGGAAGCGGCTAAAGCCTACAACGGGAGCCTGGAGACCGCCCAGTCGCTCGTTACCAGCGGTTCCGCCAAAGAAGCCGGGCGTGAAGAACTGTTGTTCATTCGAGACCGGATGGGAGATCTGGCGGCTGCTGAGAAACGGTGGCCTGAAGCGCTGGAACACTACCAACAGTATCGGGCGGGCCTGCTTCTGCTCACTGAGCAGAGCCCTGACAATCTTCAAATTAAGCGCAATCTCTCAGTCGCCTACAACAAAGTCGGTGCGTCGCTGATTGCGCACAGCGATCTGGCCGGCTCCCTGGAAAGTTATCAGACGGGGCTGAAAATCATCGACCAGATCAGCCAAGCCAACCCCGCCAATGCGAATTGGCGGTACGATGTTGCGTTCACTTGTAGTCGAGTGGCGATGGTGCGCGCCGCGATGGGCGAGCGCGAGCAGGCACGTAGCGACTACCACAAAAGCCGCTCACTTCTGGAGCAACTGATCAAAGGCGCATCGAAAAACGAAGGATGGAGATGGTCAATCCTGCTACAATGGATCGACGAACAAATAGCGGCACTCTAACGTTGAATTGGTCATCGCAATTCAAGGATGATCTCTCCGCGATTAACGGCGCCAACGTTTCGTTCCGCTTGGAACTGTCGCACCCAAAAGCGTCTCCGCAGAGTGCTTTCGACGTCATATCTGCTTAGTTCGTTCCTGGCTTGCGGCCCATGCATGACGCGATGATCGTAAGCGGACGCGGTGGAGCTGAGCAGGCTCTGCCGCGGCTCCTTCCGCACCGGGTCAAAACCCACGATGTTGAAGAGCCCAGAGCGTCCGTGGCGCACGGCAGATCAACCAGCAACTGCGGACATGCCCAGTAAACGCACTGAGCCTGTGGCCGCCCCTCACCCGACCCCTCTCCCCGTTGAAAGAACGGGGAGAGGGGTCCACCGCGGCACTCGTCGTTACAGTCTGCGCCCTCTACCTTTGCGCAGCCTAAGTCACCATCGACGAAGACAAGCGCGCAGCGGACATGGCTGCCCAACCTTTCACCATCGCAGGCACTTGCACCGTCTTCCCATCGCAGCAGTGCAATGGGAAGACGGGATCCGCGCACTACAAACTACAAACTACGAACGAGCTACACCCCCACCGCGCGTCCGTGGCTTGCCAGCACTTGTTCCGCCAGCTTGCCTTGCAACTCCGACAGGTGGTGGAACGTCGCGATGAACGTGCCGGCACCGGCCGTTGCGCTGCGGATCTCGACGATCAGATCGTCCATCTCATTCTCGGGGATGTGGGCTTCCACATTGTCCCAGCCGGGCCAGCCTTCGCGCGCGTCGAACGCCAAAATCTGCCCACGCCGCTGCGCAACAATGGCGTTGACCCGTGCCGTTGCTTCGGACGGTGCCGAGATGGTGACTGCCATCACCGGCTCCAGCAGTACCGGCTGGCATTGCGGCAAGCCCTCGCTCATCGCCAACCGGCCCGCCTGCCGGAACGCCATGTCTGAGCTGTCGACCGAGTGATACGAGCCATCGAGCAACGTCACCGCCACATCGACGACAGGAAACCCCAGCGGACCATGCTGCAGGTAGTCCTTCACGCCGATCTCGACGGACGGAATGTATTGCTTTGGCACCGTGCCGCCGTGGATTTTGTCACCGAACTTGAAACCTTCACCACGCGGCAGCGGCTTGATATCCAGCACCACGTCGCCGAACTGACCATGTCCGCCGGACTGCTTTTTATGCCGCCCACGGATTTCCGTGCCTCGGCGGATCGTCTCTTTGTAGGGTACCAGACGCCGGCGCGGCACTGCGTCGATCGCATACTTGCGTTTGAGCCGTTCCAAGGTCACGCGCAAATGCATCTCGCCTTGGCCCCACAGCACCATCTGATGCGTATCGGCCGTGTGTGCCAGCCGCAATGATGGATCCTCCTCGATCATCTTGGCCAGCGCCGCAGAGAGCTTCACGTCATCCTTGCGCTCGTGCAGTTCAATCGCTTGACCATAGACGGGTGTCGGCGCTTCCAGCGCGGCGACTTGCACGATGCTGTTCTTGCCGGCGGTGACGGTCTCGCCCGTCGCGATTCCGTCCAGCCGTCCAAGCCCGACCGTTTCGCCGGCTTGTGCTGGTCCGCGCTTGCGCATGGTTTCGCCGAGAAATGACACCACGCCCGACGCGCGCGCTTCAGCGTTTTTGCCAACCAGTACGGTGCCTTCGCTTATGCTGCCGCAGAGCACCCGCACAACACTGACCTTGCCCGCGTGCTGCGTATGCAACGTCTTGATCACTTGCGCGGCTGACGCTACTCCGTCGAGCTTCAACCGCCGCCGCGTCTCCTCCACGAACGGCGCCTCGTGTCGTAGCGCCTTCAAGAGCCGCACGATGCCGTGACCGTTCTGGGCAGACCCCAGCAACACCGGGCAGATCTGCCCGGCCTTCAACTCTTTTGCGAGATCATCAAACACTAGATCACGGGGCGGCGGCACGTCCGCGAGCAATTGCTCCAACAGCGCGTCGTCATAGTCGGCGATCTGTTCCAGCATCTGGAAGCGCGCCTCGGTCTCGCGCGGCTTCACAGCGTCGGGTAAATCGATGATTTCGGAGGGCGCGTTCGGTCGATAGACGTAAGCCCGCTCTGATGCGAGATCCACGTAGCCTGTCGCCACGCCATCCTTCCAGATCGGAATCTGGCGCAGCACCAACGGCCGTTGGCTGGCGGGTTGCAACATCGGCAAGATGTGCCGCACCGGCGTGTCGAAGCTGTCGATTTTATTGAGAAACAGAAAGTGCGGAATGCCCTGGGTGTGCAATGTTTTCAAAATGATCTGCAAGGCCGGCATGCGCCGCGGGTCAGGCTCGCAAACAACCACCGCCGCGTCGACCGCCGGTAGCGCCGCCAAGCTCTCACACTGGAATTCCACAGAACCCGGAAGATCGAGAAAGGTAAACGTGTCGCCAAGATAGCTGGCATCCGCCACGGTCATGTCCACGCTCATGGAATGCGCGCGGGCCTCGGCACTGTCATCGCCGATCAGCGATCGGTCGGCAGCACTACCCTGCCGTGCAATGGCACCCGTCCGCGCCAGAATGGCGTCCAGCAGCGTGGTCTTCCCGGAAAGATAGGGCCCAACCAGCGCAATACACCGCGCGCCTCGGTTTTCAGCCTTCTGGTCAGTCGTTTTGCCGCCGGCAGATTTGCCAGCGTTAACCGCACCCTGCGGGTGCGCGCCTTTGGGGTGTCCCATACTGTGCTCCTGACTACTCAGGCACAACGGTTCACAATCAGCGCAGGCGCGCGACGGCACCAGCTCGGCGCGCCCCGCGCCTGAGCAAAAGGGCGCTAGCGGGCAGAGTGAACCCAAGTTAGCGGTGGAGCAAGAAGATTTAAATAAGCAAAATCAGATTGTTGAGTATAATTCTTGGTGCCGAGTTCAACCGTGGTCAGCCTGCGACAATTTTTTTTACGACACCCCGGCATCGTCGTTGACGCTGTCGGGGCGCTGGTATAGTTTGCGCCAACTCTCACGGGTGGTCTGTAGGGACTTTCGTGCGCGACTAAGGCAACGGCGGCATTTTGTGCTCCCAGCGGCTTTAACCAACGCGCCCCCTAAACGCTCCCGTCTGTCGATACAGATCCATCGATACAGATCAAGCAGAGCAGAATGAGATCCAAGACCAAGGCGGCGAGGTCCTAACAGGCCAGCCCGCATGTGGTCCTCTGGTTGCTGGGCTGAGAAGCCGGGATATCCCGGTGGCTCGGTCCATAAGGTTTGTCGCCTGTCTGAACAAGACCGGCAAGATTGTGGAATGCTCGAATGCCGACAATCCAACAGTTGATCCGCAAGTCTCGCACGCCCAAGATCTATCGCGAGAAGTCGCGCCACATGCAGGCCTGTCCGCAGAAACGCGGCGTTTGCACGCGTGTGTACACCACGACCCCGAAGAAACCGAACTCCGCGCTTCGTAAGGTTGCCAAGATTCGCCTGACGAACGGCTTTGAAGTCATCGGTTACATCCCGGGCGAAGGTCACAATCTTCAAGAGCACTCTGTCGTCATGATCCGCGGCGGTCGTGTCAAGGATCTGCCCGGCGTGCGCTATCACATCATCCGCGGCGTGCTCGATACGCAGGGCGTCGCCGCCCGCCGTCAGCGCCGTTCCAAGTACGGTGCCAAGCGTCCAAAATAAGCGAGCCGCCCGAAATCAGTTTTCACCTATTCGCACGCACGGCTCTTTTGCCGCTATCGTCTGAAGGAAGTCCTCATGTCCCGTCGGCATGCTGCAACCAAGCGCGAAGTTAACCCGGACCCCAAGTTCGGTGATCTCGTGCTATCGAAATTCATGAACAGCATCATGTATCAGGGTAAAAAGTCGGTCGCTGAATCGATTGTTTATGGTGCGCTTGATCGCGTGCAAGCAAAGGCTAAGGGCGACCCGCTGGCGATGTTTCACACCGCGCTGGAAAATGTAGCGCCGGCAGTTGAGGTGCGCTCACGGCGCGTCGGTGGTGCCACATATCAGGTTCCGGTCGATGTGCGGACTGACCGCCGCCAGGCCCTCGCCATCCGCTGGATCATCACGGCGGCCCGGGCGCGCAATGAAAACACGATGGAAGAGCGTTTGTCGGGCGAGCTGCTCGACGCGGCAAACAACCGTGGTACAGCCGTTAAGAAGCGTGAAGACACGCACAAGATGGCTGAAGCCAACCGCGCCTTCTCTCACTACCGTTGGTAAATTTCGTCGCGCTGACGACCGGCTTCCCGAAAGGGTTGTCGCCAGTGCAGACCAGAATGAGGCAGTCCTATGGCCCGCGCTTACGATCTGAAAGACTACCGTAATTTCGGTATCATGGCGCACATCGACGCCGGCAAAACCACGACCACCGAACGCGTGCTCTACTACACCGGCAAGTCGCACAAGATCGGCGAAGTGCACGACGGTGCTGCCACCATGGATTTCATGGAGCAGGAAGCAGAGCGTGGCATCACGATCACGTCGGCTGCGACGACGTGTTTCTGGCAGCGCAATGGCAAGAAGCACCGCCTGAACATCATCGACACACCTGGTCACGTCGATTTCACCATCGAAGTTGAGCGTTCGCTCCGCGTCCTAGACGGCGCTGTGTGCGTTCTCGACAGCAACCAAGGCGTTGAACCGCAGACTGAAACCGTTTGGCGCCAAGGCGACAAGTATAGCGTGCCGCGCATCATCTTCTCCAATAAAATGGATAAGACCGGGGCAGACTTCTATATGTGCCTCGACGACATCAAGGAAAAGCTCGGTGCGCGCGCCGTGCCGATCCAGCTGCCGATTGGTGCCGAGAACGACTTTAAGGGTGTGGTCGATCTCATCGAGATGAAGAGCTACATCTGGGACGGCGACGGTAAAGATGCTCAGATGGTTGTGGGCGACATTCCTGCTGATCTCGTCGACAAGGCCAATGAATACCGCGCTGCGATGATCGAAGCCGCCGTCGAAATGGACGACGACGTCATGGCGACGTATCTTGATGGCGTCGAGCCAGATACCGCTACGATCCGCCGCCTCATTCGCGCGGCAACCGTCACACGCACGTTCTATCCGATGATGTGCGGCTCGGCGTTCAAACACAAGGGCGTGCAGCCGCTGCTTGACGCTGTTGTCGATTTCTTGCCCTCGCCGCTTGATCGTGAAGCCTACAAGGGGATCAATCCGAAGGACGGCAGCGATATGCTGCGCAAGCCGGACGATGCCGAACCGCTGTCTATGATCGCTTTCAAGATCATGAGCTTTCCACACGTCGGGTCGCTCACGTTCTGCCGCATCTATTCGGGCAAGCTCGAAAAGGGCATGGCGCTCGCCCAGACGACCCGCGATAGAAAAGAGCGCGTCGGCATGATTTACGAAATGCACGCAGATAAACGCGAAGCGGTCGACTCGGCTTATGCCGGTGACATCGTGGCGCTCGCGGGCCTCAAGGATACCCGCACGGGCGAAACGCTCTGTGATCCGAACAAGCCCGTGTTGCTTGAAAAGATGGACTTCCCGAACCCTGTTATCGAAATGAAGGTCGAACCCAAGGTCAAGGGTGAGAACGAAAAGATGGCGCAGGTGCTGCATATGCTGGCGCTTGAAGATCCCTCGTTCCGCGTTTCTGTCGATCAGGAAAGCGGCGAGACGATCCTCAAGGGCATGGGCGAACTGCATCTCGACATCAAGGTCGACATCTTGCGCCGCGAACCGCACAACATCGACGTCGCCGTTGGCGCGCCGCAAGTTGCCTATCGCGAAAGCTTGGCGCGTCCGACCGACATCGACTACACCCACAAGAAGCAGACCGGCGGCACCGGTCAGTTCGCGCGCGTCAAGCTCAAGCTTGAGCCGAACGAAATTGGTGGCGGCAACGTCTTCGAAACCAAAATCGTCGGCGGCACCGTGCCGAAGGAATATATCCCCGGCGTCGAGAAGGGCATTGAGTCCATCTGGTCCAACGGTGTGTTGATCGGTTTCCCGCTCGTCGACATGAAGGTCACGCTGTACGACGGCGCATTCCACGAGGTTGATTCGTCGGCCATCGCGTTCGAAATCGCTGCACGTCAAGCAATGCGTGAAGGCTGCGAGAAGGGCGGCATCAAGATCCTTGAGCCGATTATGGACGTGGAAGTGGTGACGCCTGGCGATTTCGTTGGTGGCATTATTGGCGATATCAACTCTCGCCGTGGCCAGATCAAAACGCAGGAAATGCGCGGCAACGCGACTGTGATCCGCGCCAACGTTCCGCTGGCAAACATGTTCGGCTACGTCAGCCAGCTTCGTTCGCAGTCGACCGGCCGCGCGTCTTACACCATGCAGTTCGCACATTACGCGGAAGTGCCGCGCAACGTGGCGGATGAGGTCCGCAAGAAATACGCCTGAACTTCGCGTAGCGGGTGACTGCTACAGGGGTTTAGGAAGCCGACGCTGTCCCGGGGAGTTCCCGGGAGATCGTTGACAGATAGGAAAATGAGCCGATGCCGCGGGAAAATGTGGCGAACGCTCTGAGACGAATGCACGAGCTAAGGAGAGCCTCCCATGGCCAAAGCTAAATTCGAGCGCAACAAGCCGCACTGCAACATCGGCACCATTGGCCACGTGGACCATGGCAAGACCTCGCTGACGGCTGCGATCACCAAGGTGCTCGCCAAGTCGGGCGGCGCGACGTTCACCGCC
>JANNEU010000408.1:0-3172 GCA_031379035.1 Hyphomicrobiaceae bacterium
ATGATCACGGAAGCCATTCTCTCGTTTATCGGGGCCGGCACACCGCCGACCATCCCGTCATGGGGCAACATCATGGCCGAAGGCCGCGCGCTGTGGCAGGTCAAACCTTTCGTCGTGTTCTTCCCTGCGATCTTCCTGTCGGTGACGGTGCTCGCCGTGAACCTGCTGGGCGACGGCCTCCGCGACGCCCTCGACCCCCGCGGCCAGAAGGGGAAGTGAGCGCGATGCCCCTGCTCGAAGTCCAGAACCTGCGCACGCATTTCCGCACACCGGCTGGGATTGTGCGCGCCGTCGATGGCGTGTCGTTCCATGTCAACGCCGGCGAAGTGCTCGCCATTGTCGGTGAAAACGGCTGCGGCAAGTCTGTCACTGCGATGTCGATCCTGCGGCTGATCCCGGAGCCGCCGGGCAAAAGCGCCGGTGCGGTGCTGTTTGAAGGCCGCGATCTGCTGAAGACATCCGAGCGCGCCATGCGCAAAATACGCGGCAATGAGATCTCCATGATCTTCCAGGAGCCGATGACGTCGCTGAACCCGGTGCTCACCATCGGCCGCCAGATCGGCGAGGCGCTGCGGCTGCATCAAGGCCTCTCGAAAGCCGACGCCATCGCCCGCGCCATCGAAGCGCTGACCGAGGTCGGCATTCCCGAGCCTGCGCGGCGCGTCACCCAGTATCCGCACGAACTCTCCGGCGGCATGCGCCAACGCGTCATGATCGCCATGGCACTGGCGTGCAAGCCCAAGCTGCTGATCGCCGACGAGCCGACCACCGCCCTCGATGTGACCGTGCAGGCGCAGATCCTCGACCTCATGCGCGGTCTCAATGCCAAGACCGGCTCGGCGCTCATTCTCATTACGCATGATCTGGGCGTCGTCGCCGAGATGGCGCAGCGCGTGGTCGTCATGTACGGCGGCCGCAAGGTCGAGGAGGCGCGTGTCAACGATCTGTTCGCGCGGCCACGGCATCCCTACACGCGCGCGCTGTTGCGCTCCGTGCCCAAGCTGGACGCGGGGTCCGGCACTGCAGCCACTGCTGCGCACAACAAAGTCCGGCTGGCCGAAATTCCTGGTGTGGTGCCGAGCCTGCGGGAAGCGATCGCCGGTTGCATCTTCGCCCCGCGCTGTGGCTTTGCAACAGCGCAGTGCCACGGTGCCTACCCGCCACTGGCTGACAAAGGCGGCGCCCACACCGTTGCCTGCTGGGAGGCGGATCGTTTGCCAGCGAAAATGCTGAATGAGGTGCTGGCATGAGCACGCCCGTTCTCCCAACACCTGTCCTCAAAGTCCGTGATCTCAAAAAACACTTCCCCGTTAAGCCGAACATTTTCGGCCGGTCGCGTGGCACGGTCAAAGCCGTCGATGGCATCAGCTTTGAAATCGCGCCGGGAGAAACCCTGGGCTTGGTCGGCGAAAGTGGTTGCGGCAAATCCACGGCCGGTCGCCTCATTCTCCGGCTGATCGATCCGACCGCCGGTGAAGTGTGGCTCGATGGCAAACGCATTGATGCCCTCTCCCGCGGCGACATGCGCGCTGAGCGGCGCGGCCTGCAAGTGGTCTTCCAAGACCCTTATTCGTCGCTCAATCCGCGTCTGCGCGCCGTTGATATTGTCGCCGAGCCGTTGCGAAACTTCGAAAAACTCAGCACCGAGGCGATCCACGCGCGGGTCGCCGATCTATTCAAGAAAGTGGGCTTACGGCCCGATCAGCTGACGCGCTATCCGCACGAGTTCTCCGGTGGTCAGCGCCAGCGGCTGGTGATTGCGCGTGCGCTGGCCGTGAACCCCAAGGTCATCGTCTGCGATGAGCCGGTCTCAGCGCTGGATGTGTCGGTACAGGCGCAGGTGATTAACCTGCTGATCGATCTGCAGGCCGAATTCGGCGTGTCGTATCTGTTCATTGCGCACGATCTGGCTGTGGTGCAGCACATCTCGCACCGCGTGGCCGTCATGTACCTCGGCCGCATCGTCGAGATGGCCGACAAAGCGGCGTTGTTCGCCAACCCGCAACATCCCTACACGGAAGCGCTGCTCTCAGCGGTGCCGGTGCCGGACCCCACGGTGCAATCCAAGCGCATCATTCTCACCGGCGATGTGCCAAGCCCGATCAATCCGCCGTCGGGGTGCCACTTCCACACGCGTTGTCCGTATGTGGTCGCGCGCTGCAAAGTCGAAGCGCCGCCCCTGCGCGAGATCGCTCCGGGCCACGTCGCCGCGTGTCATCTGCGCGGATAAAGGACGTCACGCCTCTTTGCGTGGTTCGGCATAGAGATCGAAGGCGAGGTCAAGCGTATCGAGGATCTGCGCGATCATGTCGAGCAGCGTGCCGAGATGGATGTGTCCGGCGAGCAGATAGTCGCCCGTGACGCTCAGCGACGCCACCGCGCCTAGCGACTTTACATCATCTGCCAAAAGCGAACGGCTCTTGAGAAACCGCAAGACCTCCGAACCACCCATCAACGCTGACTGCGAAATATCTCCAAGCCCGTCGCCACGGCCGGCGGCGGCGTCTGCGAGGATTGCGGTTCCGCCGACAAGCAAGCCGAGCACCGGCGCAAACCGCGGATCAACATGCCGCACTTCCGCTGCCCGAAGACGGACCTGCAGCAAGCGTGACGTGATCCCAAGTTCTAGTGCTCGCACCTTGCGGGCGAACTGCGAAATCGCGGTGTTGCGTTGAGTGATGTCCAGATGTGCGTCACCTGGCACGAGGGCTGCGACGGCCAACGAGAGTCCAATCAAATCTTCGCCCATGGCCAATGTCGCATCAAGGTGGTCAGCAAGGCGATGAATGCAGCCTAGCTCAGACGCCGCTGTGTCTCGCTGTTTCAGAGCTTGGGTCGCTGCTGTCATTGTTTGCGTTCTCACCACATGCATCGTGCGCCCAAGCTCGCTGGTTCGTACGACGATTGATCAACGCAAGCACACTGTATCGATTTACGACCGTGCAGCTGGCAAGGCTGCCAGCACCCAGCTCAACGACGTATTGAGATCGCGACCGGGCGCTGCCAGTGCAATGCCGAGCGGCGAATTGAACATTGCCAGCCAACGCTCGCGCGGATCTGCGCGATTCGCAATCGTCTGCAGGCACGCCAGGATCATCGGGCCGGGGAGAACGCCCTCCAGAGAAAACGTATCGCTGATGCGGGGCACGAGCTCAGTGAGCGAATGACGGAC
>JANNEU010000409.1:0-10134 GCA_031379035.1 Hyphomicrobiaceae bacterium
GGTGGCGCTCGTGGCCGCTGGTGTACTGGCGACGCAGCCGAATGGCTCAACGCTGCTGTTTGATGGCAGTTTCAAACTCGACGCCTTCGCGCGCTTTGTGAAAATGATCGTGCTGATCGCCACAGCGGGCGCACTGCTGCTCTCATCGACAGATATGCGCGAAGGCAAGTATCTGAAGTTCGAATATCCCGTGCTCGCTCTGCTGGCCACCGCCGGCATGCTGATGATGATCTCGGCGAACGACCTGATTGCGCTGTACCTCGGCCTCGAGTTGCAGAGCCTTGCGCTTTACGTGATGGCCGCGTTCCGGCGCGACGACGTCCGCTCGTCTGAGGCTGGGCTGAAGTACTTCGTGCTCGGTGCACTCTCTTCCGGCATGCTGCTCTATGGCTGTTCGCTGATTTACGGCTTCACAGGTGCAACCAATTTCAACGACATCGCCACCGTCGCACTGCAAAAGGGCGCGGGGCAGAACATCGGCTTGATCTTCGGTCTCGTGTTCCTGCTCGTCGGCCTCGCGTTCAAGATTTCTGCCGTGCCGTTCCATATGTGGACGCCGGACGTCTACCAGGGCGCGCCGACGCCGGTAACCGCGTTGTTTGCTGCGGCCCCAAAGGCGGCCGCCTTCGCATTGCTGACCCGCGTGATGATCACCGCGTTTGGCGGGATCAAGCCGCAGTGGCAACAGATCCTTGTCTTCATCGCGATTGCGTCGATGGGCCTGGGTGCCCTCGGTGCCATTGGGCAAACCAACATCAAGCGGCTGATGGCCTACTCGTCGATTGCTAACATGGGCTTCGCGCTGGTTGGCCTCGCCGCAGCATCACCCGAAGGCGTCCAAGGCGTACTGATCTATCTGGCTGTCTATCTGGTGATGACGCTTGGCACGTTTGCAGTCATTTTATGCATGCGGCGCGAGAGCGGGCCGGTTGAGGGCATTGATGATCTCGCGGGCCTATCCACGACCAATCCCGGCATGGCCGCCACCATGGCGCTGATGATGTTCTCGCTGGCCGGCATCCCGCCGCTCGCTGGGTTCTGGGGCAAGTATTATGTCTTCCTGGCAGCCGTGAAAGCCAACCTGTGGCCGCTTGCCATCCTCGGCGTTATCGCCAGTGTGATCGGTGCGTTCTATTACATCCGCATCGTCATCATTATGTACGTTAATCCGGCAAGCACAGACGAAAAGCTGCGCTTCCGGCCTGTACCCTATCGCGAGGGTGCGGTCATGGCGATCTCGTGCTTGATCATCGCGCTCGGCTTCCTGCCCGTGCCCCTGCGCACTGGCTCGCTGGGCGACTGGATCCTCGGCACGGCGACAGCGGCGGCGCGATCATTGTTTTGAGGACGCATGGCGGACGGCTGGCGGACGGCTGTTGTGCGCGCCACCGAAATCAGGGATGCTTGCGGCAACTAAAACTCAGGAGGAGGCGTCCAATGTTCGTCCAATCAATCAAAGCATCGCTAATCGTTGCTGCACTCGCTCTCACGGCAGGTCAGGCTGCCCACGCGCAGCAGGCACCGATACCTGTTACCGCTGGCGCGACCACCATCAAGCGGACGATCCTGCAGAAGTTTGATGTGCCCGGCACGCAATCCGAAACGGTGATCGGCAAAGCCGAAATTACCGCCAATTCCATGATCGGTCGGCACACACACTTCGGCGTCGAGGGCGGCTATGTGCTCGAAGGCGAGATGGTCCTGATGATTGCCGGCCAGCCTGACAAAACATTGAAGGCCGGCGAGAGCTACTCCATTCCCGCTGGCGCGGCCCACGATGGCAAATCAGGACCCAATGGTGCGACCGTCATCGCGACCTACGTGGTTGAGAAGGGCAAGCCGCTGGCAACGCCGGCAACACAGTAAACACTCACCCCGGCGACCTCACCTCACTTCCGCCAAGTGTTTCTTGAGCGCAGCCGCGCACGCGTCAACCGCGGCGTTGGCCGCGCCAATGATACGGCCCATCGTGATGAACCCGTGGATCATGCCTGGGCAATTCACACGATTGACGGTGACACCCGCAGATTCAAGTTTTGCTGCGTAGGCGTCGCCCTCATCGCGCAACACGTCATGCTCAGCGATGAGCACAAAAGCTGCGGGCAAGCCTGCATGGCTGGCGGCGCAGATGGGGGAGGCACGCCAGTCTCTTGCTGCGGACTGCTTGGCACCGGCCAAATAGTGGTCGTGGAACCAGAACATGGCCTTGTCTGTCAGCGGCAAAACATCGGCCTCACTCACATAGCTGCCGCCCGACATCGCGAAGTCGACAGCGGGATAGATGAGCAGTTGGAGGCGGAGGGCGGGACCACCCTCCTCGCGAGCTTGCAGTGCCGCCACAGCCGCAAGATTGCCACCGGCGCTATCCCCGCCAACGGCCAGCCGCGTGGCGTCAATGCCCAGACTGGCGGCGTTTGCGGCGACCCAGGTGAGTGCTGCGTACGCATCATCAACGGCTGCAGGGAAGCGGTGCTCAGGTGCTAGCCGATAGTCCACCGCGACAACGGCTGCGCCACTGGCGTTGCAGAGCTGACGGCAAAGCACATCGTGGCTGTCGAGATCGCCGATGACCCAACCACCGCCATGATAGTAGACCAGCGCTGGCAAGCGGGCCTCAGCGGCCGCGCCCTTGGGCCGGTACAAACGCACCGGGATTGCTCCAGCGGGCCCTACTGCAGACAGATCGCGAACAACGCTCATCTCGGGGGCATCCGGCTGCAAAATCGGCCGGCCGCGATGCATCGCTTGCCGTGCCTCTTCTGGCGTCTGCTGTTCCAAGGGTGGCCGGTTGGCGAGGCGGTATAACTCGTGGATTTTCACGCAATCAGGATCAAGCGCCATGGTTCGGTCATCCATGCTGGGGACAGTCGGGACGCGTAACGTAACACGCCATCGGGCCAACGCTAGTCCGTCTCGCCGCGCGGACGGTCTCAACCTTCTTCGGCAATATCCGCCAACGCATCGCAATCGCAAATAATCTGCGTGTCTCGGCGGACGATGGCCTTGCGCTCTTCGAGCAACATAAGTGCAGCATTGACCTTCGGCCGGCTGGCCCCGAGATGCAGCGCGAGTTCACTTTGTGAGAGACCGAATGAAATTGCCGGCTTGGGACCTGGTGTGTCCCCATGCTGCTGCTTGACGAGCGTCAACAGGAAGCGCGCCAACCGAACCTCGATGCGGTGCAGCGCAATGCTTTCAAACTGGTTGTCTGCCTCGCGCAATCGATAGCACAGGAAGGCGATCGCCGCGCGCGCCAAAGCGGGCTGGGAGGCCAGCAAAGTGTCGAAGGCAGTCCGCGACAGTATCATCATGTCGAGCTTCGTGACCGCAGTAGCATGCGCCGTACGCAACCCGCCGTCGAAGGCTGCAATCTCTCCGAACACATCACCGGGCCCAGGATGACCGAACGATAATTCACGGCCCTCAGCCGAGAGCACGGACAAGCGCACGCGACCGGCGATAACAACATAGATCTCCTTGCCTTCGTCGCCGCGCTCAAAAATCTGCTGGCCGCTAGCGTAACTGACCGGCCGCATCTGACGGGCAACCTGCTTCAGAACCTCAGGTTCGAGTGCACCGAACAGCTGCGTCTTGCCAAGGATGTCGACAACATCTGCCATAACCGATCTCCAATATTCTGGTCTGCACTGTTGCGGCAGAACACTCGCCGGGCACGTCTTGGAATTCTTACGCCGCCCCTTTTCCTTTGGTACCACGCAGATGGCGCAGGATTTCAGCCATGACAGCAAGCGCAATTTCCGGAGGTGTCGTTGCGCCAAGGTCCAATCCGATAGGCGATGCAATGCGGGAAATCTCATCCGCTGTGAGACCAGCCGCCGCAAGCCGTTCGACCCGCTTCGCATGATTTCGTCGGGATCCAAGGGCACCGACGTAAAAACACTCTGACCTGCAGGCAAGTTTCAAGGCTTCATCGTCGATGTGATCGACATGAGCCAGCGTCGCTACCGCAGTATAGGGATCGAGCCGCAGCTGTGGAAGGGCATCCTGCGGCCACTCTGTCATCAACTGCACCCCAGGGAAACGCCGTTCCGCCGCAAAGGCTGTGCGCGGGTCGACAACGATGGCGTCAAAACCTGTCGCACGAACCAACTCGGCAAGAACTTGCGCGATGTGGGTGGCACCAATGATAATAATGCGCGGCGGCGGCAGCCGCGCGTGAACGAAGGCGTCTCCGTCCGGGGCTGTTTCGAAACCAGATATACCAGAAAGAAACCGACGCGCATGGGGATGGTCGGGAGCGATCGCATCGCGATGGAAAATCTCGCGCTGGCCATCCGTCAGACGTGTGCGAACCACCAAGGCCCGCCGCGTTGCGCGGGCTTGTGCGAGCGCGGCAGTAAACGCCACGCCCTCGCGGCCATCGAGACGCTCGACCAGCACTCGAATTTTGCCACCACACGGTAAGCCGACGCGCCAGGCGGTTTCGTCCGCCACCCCGAAGTCCAACAGACGTGGCCGCTGTGGTTGGTCGCCTTCAAGACACTCCAAGGCTTCTGCGATGACTTCACCCTCGACACAGCCCCCCGAGACCGAGCCGGCAAAGCCACCATCGAGAGCAACCGCCATCTGACCACCTACGGGAACAGGAGCCGAACCCCAAGTCTCAACGATGGTTGCCATCACCGCACGACCGTCGCGCGCGAGGCTTGCGGCAAGATGATCGACAACGTCAACAGCCGGTGCCAGGGGTTCGCTCATCATCGACCTGCCTTCGAAGTTTGATAAAGTGACAGATGTGGGCGTGACTTGCCGCTCTGTCCAGGGCCCGAAAATGCTCGAAGGCCTATTGCACGATCAAAATCTCGTTTGGGGCGTCCACAACGATAGATTGCAGCCACCACGCCGCAAAGTGTAAACCCAAACGCGTTAGGCAATGATCCAACGGAATCTCGGCGTCACTTCGCTTCTCAAAACTCAAGGTGTGCTGCGCACTGGGCCACTCGTCAAACTCCGCCATGGATACCGAATACGATGCGTCCTTCGACCAGTATCAACGTCGCCCCTGATGGGCTCAGCTCCGGCCCGTCGAAATGAGCCGGTTGGTCCGCCTGTTGGCGGTTCCGATGGCCTTCTTGCTCGCCCTTTTTGCCATGGCGCAGCTACCCGCTCCGCCACGAGCGCCGCTGCCCGCGCGGTCCGGCGCGTCGCTCGCCAGGGTCAACGCTTGGGGCTATCAGCTCCAGCGCGCGCGTGCCGATCTCATCCATCCCGGGATTGACCTGCTCGTCATCGATCATGCGCGTGACGCAAGCACCAACGCGCTGTTCACACCCGCCGATATTGAGGCCTTTCGCCGGCGTCCTGGCGCGCCTGATCGCATAGTCCTCGCGTATCTATCGATTGGCGAGGCGGAGACCTATCGGTCGTACTGGCGCAAGCACTGGAGCTGGCCATCACTTGGCACCGTGCTCAAGCCCAGTTGGCTTGGCCGCGAGAACCTCGAATGGAAAGGAAACTATCTCGTCAGATACTGGCAACCGGGTTGGCAACGTTTGATTGTTGAGCCGACCCGCTCGCGCCTCGATGCCCTCCGCCAGGACTGGTTCGGCGCAGACGCGGCCTACATTGACCAAATTCTTGAGGCTGGCTTCGATGGTGTCTATCTCGACCGTGTCGATGCCTACAGCCAATGGGAAAAAGCCAATCAGGTCGCCCAGGATGAAATGATCGCTTTTGTTGGGCGGATTTCCGCATACGCAAAAGCGCGCAAGCCTGGCTTTCTCGTTGTGCCGCAAAACGGCGAGGAGTTGACGGCGCGGCCACGGTACCTACGAACGATCGATGGGCTGGCAAAAGAGGACTTGTTGTTCGGCCTCGATGGGACGGATCGCGAGAACCCAGCAGACGAGATAGCCCATTCAACGAGCCTGTTGGCGCGTGCGCGCAGGGCAGCGCTGCCTGTATTTATCGTCGAGTATCTCACAGACCCAGAGAAGCAGAAAACCGTCCTGCGGCGACTGGCTCCGCAGGGCTTTCTGCCCACCTTCGCCACACGCGAACTGAATACACCACCGATGCTCACCACACCGTCGCCATAGGCGTGAACGCCAAACGCGTCTGTTGCATAAACATGCAACCGATGTTTTGGGATCGCGCTCGCATTGCGCGCACAACACGTTCTCCACACAAGAACGCGCCACCGCCACATCTCAGCCAACGGGTGGCCGCGCGAATCAGTCATGGCTTCTGCCATGCTTATCCTACGTTCGTTGTGTCTTGTGCTGGTTCCAGTGGCGTTCGCGCTGGTCTCTGGCAACTCTCCCGCTACCGGGGCTCGCTCCTGGCCCGCTCCCGTTGCCCTCAATCAGGACTTCGCCGGCCTTGCCCGTGTGCTGGACGGCGATACCATCCACGTCGGCGATACACGGGTGCGCCTCGAAGGCATCGACGCCCCTGAGAACACTCAAACCTGCAAAGCAGCCGATGGCGACAGCTGGTCCTGCGGTCATGCCGCAACGAGGGCGCTGCAAGGTCTTGCCGAAGGCCGCCACGTCGTCTGCCGCAATCATGGTTTGGAAAAATATGGCCGCACGCTTGGCACATGCTTCGTGGATGGCCGCAACATCAATGCGGAGATGGTCAGGCTCGGTCTCGCTTGGGCCTTTGTCCGTTACTCAAACAGCTACCTTGCAGATGAGGCGCAGGCGCGTATAGCGCGTCTCGGCATTTGGCAAAGTGCGACACAACCTGCTTGGGACTATCGCGCTGAAGCTTGGGCCGCACGCGCCGAGGCAGCACCCGATGGTTGCGCCATTAAAGGCAATGTGACTGCCAGCGGCCTCATTTATCACATGCCCTGGAGCCCCTGGTACGACAAGGTTCGTATCACCGGTCATTCCAACAAACGCTGGTTTTGCAGTGAAGCCGAAGCCATCGCCGCTGGATGGCGCCCTGCTTTCGTACGTCGTTGGAGTGGCCGCGCAGAGAGCGGACCCTCAGTGGCGAACCAACCGGGCGACGCGTTGAGCGACTGATAGTGGCGCACGCAGCAGATGCGGTGCCGATTTCAGCGCGGCCTTCAAATGCTCACGCACAAACCCGAGATAGGCGTGCGTGTAAATCTTGCCTGCCGTTGTAGCCGGCAGGGCATAGTCGGCAACGCGCATAGCACCGTCCGCCCATTCAAGTTTATAGTCATGCCGTGGAGCAAGGAAATCAAACGTCTGTGCGCCGCTTGCAAAAGCATGCGCGATGAGCTTTTCCACATGCAAGATGCCAGCGGCGCACTTCTCGAACTTGAGGCCATACGCCAGGATATGGAGGGCCTGTCGGCCTTTGACGGAAACCGAAATCGCGGCATTGGCAATCTCGCCGCCTGACCGAAGAAGAGCAACATGTGCGCCTACCGGTCTGCTGTCACCTGAACAGACATCGGCAAAAAACGCGTCAACACGCGGATCGGCCAACGCCTTTGAAAGTTGCCCACGTGACTTGAGCCAAGCGCGTTTCAGAACAAGCGTTGTGTTGGACGCTTCAGCAGCTGCGCCGCCTTTGAGATCCCATTGTATATCGACCGGGCCACGGTCCTCGAGCCGCCGCTCCAGCCGGCGGCGGTTTTTGCGCGCCTTGCTTGAAAAGCGCATTTCATAATCTGCAAAGGTCTTTGCCGCGGCCAGATCAATGTAAGGGGCCTCTTCGACACCCGTGACCAAGGCGGCCACACCGGCCAAGACCGGCGCGATCGCCGCGTCGTCACGAACTTTGGCAAGCCGCAGCAGATCTGCGCCCGTTACCGCCATCGCAAACGTCACGCCGCGCTTGAGGATTTGGGTGGCGTTCGCGTCATCCTCGATCAGTGCGTCACCGTACTGACTGACAGGCGCGCCCATGAAGGCAAGTTGCTTAAGCCCGACAACGCTCTCAAGGATCAGTGGAAGCACGCCAACGAGGCGGCCATCGCGATAAATCGTTACGATGGCCAAGGCGCGCGTGTCGGCCGGAAGAAAATGATTGGTCCAGTGCCACAGCCAGTTGAACGTCTGAAACATCTGCTCAGAACGGCCAGCGCGCTCGAACAACGCATTCCAATCCGCCTCCAAGGCGCGAAATCCGGAAATGGTCGTCACGAGTTGCAGACGCTCTTGGCCGATGCTTGGCGACGCTTCCGGCATCGCCGGAACGGCGGTCCATTGCCCGCCAGCTTTGATTGCCTCGAAACGGGACAAAACCGGGTTAGAAACGCGCTGGAGCATGGCGTACTCACTTTGGACTTGAGGATTGTCCAAAACTGAGCAATCCGCGTGCCACAGACGACGCTGCGGAACGGCATTGCACCCGGCAGACGAGAACGCCCATTCCAACCGTCATCGGCGCCGCGGCGATAATTCGATGGGCACGCCGGGTTCAAGCTTCACGCGCCCGATTGTCAAAGTCGTTTTAACTTGCGCCACGTTCGGTGCCGCCGTCAGCTCTTTCAGAATAAAGCCCTGAAAGCTTGTCATATCCGGAGCAATGCACTTCAACAGAAAATCCGCCTCTCCCGACAGCATATGGCTCTCCCGTACCATCACCCAGGATTGCAACCGTTTCTCGAAGGCCCGTAAATCTGCCTCAGCCTGACTGACAAGCCCGACCATGACAAAGCCGACCACCTCAAACCCGGTCAGCTTCTCGTCCAGCGCAGCATAATAGCCGGTAATGTAACCCGCTTGCTCCAGAGCCCTGACGCGTCGAAGACAGGGTGGTGGCGACAGCCCGATCTTCTCGGCAAGTTCGACATTGGAAATCCGGCCGTTCGCCTGCAGCTCTTTCATAATGCGCCAATCGGTGGCGTCGAGACGAAGTGTCATGGCAGCTGCTGTACTCATGGCCAAGGATGATGGTCAGCTAAGTGGTAGCACACAAAGCGGCACCAAATCCCTATGCCTGTTAGTTGGTGCTGGGGACCGGCATCTCTGCTCCCACCACCGAACAGGGCTCGCGCCATCGAACAGGTGTGCGTGCTCACCGCACCGCAAACACTGCCCGCCTCCCCCTCCAGGGGCCGCGCTCGCGGGAAGCGGCGGACCCATTGTGGCGCATGTTCCAGCCCAGTCGGGTCATGGCGCCAACCGCTCTGAGCGATCTACGATTCACCCCGCCATCACCAAAAACCCCGCGCGCGGAAAGTGGACGACGATGACGCCGGCCTGGTGGTCGTGACGCCGGATGGCGATGTGCTGGGCGGAGAGCGACACGATGGTGCCGCGCACGGCGTCCTTGCCGTAGTCATCGGGCATGATTGTCACGACATCGCCTGGTTTGCGGCGGTTTGGATCGTGTGGATCAGCCAGGACTGGCGTCTGTGGAACCGCTTTGGTTGCGATCTCCAACGCGGCTTCGGGCGAAAGTTCGTAGCGCTCGCCATGCCCGAAAGCCTGAATGCGCCGTTCCCACGCAGCAGTCAGCGGAAACTCCGCCAGCATTGCATCGGTGTCGGTCAGCCGCGCCCGCGTGTACCAGATGTTCATGTACGCGTTGACATCGGCGAGGCTGATCTCGCCCAACAGCCAATCACGAGTGCCACTCAGTTGTGCTTCAATCCAGCTCACATGGGCGCGAAACTGGTCGCGCATCTGCGGGATGGCGGCCTGCATGGCCGCGACATCGAACTTGGCACCGCGCAGCCGCTCGCGATCTTCGATGAACGCCGCCGGCACCTTCTCGAAGAGCGTGCCGAACACGAGATTGACAGTGTTCTGGAAGAACGAGCGATCCGACCACATGGACAGCGCCCACGGAACACCAGCCATGTCAGCCGGGAACAGCGTTGGCGCGGGAAAACGCCGTTCCAACTCGCGAATGATGATCTGCGTATCGCAGAAGATGTCGGCCCCAATTTGCAAAATCGGGGTGCGCCGATAGCCCCCCGACAAGGGCATCAGGTGTGGCCGTGGCATGATGGGAGTGATGCGGACCGAGGTCCACGCAATCTGCTTGAGCCCGAAGATGACCCGGATCTTTTCCGAAAACGGCGATTGGTCAAAATGATGCAGAATGATGGGGTGGCGCGTCGGCATGAGGCTTCCTCCAGGTGATCGGCGCTGCATGCAGTCTCACCCCGCCGCCGTTGTCTTCGCAAACTCCAGCAACGCGCCGCCATTCAACCCGTCCAGCAAATCGAAGTGGTGCTTG
>JANNEU010000432.1:0-4194 GCA_031379035.1 Hyphomicrobiaceae bacterium
ATCGAAGGCATCAACAGCCTGGTACAGGCAGCAAAGGCAAAGGCCCGTGGCTATCGGAACCACGAGACCTTGAAGGCCATGACCTACCTCATCGCCGGCAAACTCGACCTCAGGCTACCCATTTGAAATAGCGGGGAGCCAAAAGAATACTCCTCTAAGATGTGGGAAGAGGCGATCTATGAGTTGAGCGCAACTTATAGTCAGGATGAAATTCGCGCGATCGAGGGTTTATTTATTGGGCACCGTCCGCAGTTCACCCGCGAAGAAATCGCACAAAGGCTACGTAATTCGTCCACCGGGAATCGAGTCGCCGAAGATCTGATGCGGAAAAAGTCGATTGATTTCATATTGAGAGATTTGTATCGTATTGGAGCCATTGGCAACTATTTCAGTAGCGAAGAGTCGAGCGCGAAGCAGCGTTGGATCTTTCGTGGTGATCCTCACTTAGACGAGTCTCGCAGCATGGGATTACACGCAGCGTTGTTCAAGCATCTCTCTATTGTGCGGCCAAAGCGTCAGGCTGCATGAGCGATTAGTTTTTGTGCCGCGAGGCCCGCGGATGGAAGAATGAGGGGCGAGTATTGTTGAGTATAAGAATTGGGGACAAGAATTGGGGACAGCCACCTTTTTCCGCCTCTTAAGCGTCGGCGCTCCGCCCCCTCACTTCTTCCCACCCTGCGTAATCTTCCCGTCTTTGTAGATCGCGGGCTCATAAGGCTTGTCGATGCCTGGCTCTTGCAGCGTGGCAAACGCGAGCAGCGAGCCGAACAACAAAATCGTACCCAACGCGAACAGCCAGACGAGCGGGGCTGCATCGAGTATTTCGCCGGCAGATTTTGGTGCGCCGGTGTTTCGCTGCAGCATATCCTTGGCGACCATGTGGTAGCCGAAGTAAAGCGCGGCCGGGAGCAGGAAGACGAGGGCACATTCAAGCGCGATGCGGATCATGGGGTGTAGACCCTGTCATAAAGATTTTTCAGCATTCCGGCCGTCGCGCCCCAGATATAGCGCTCCCCGTACGGCATCGCCCAGAACGTACGGCGGCGGCCGCGCCACTCGCGTTCGTGGCGCTGGTGGTTGGCTTCCATCATCAGAAAACTCAGCGGCACTTCGAAGGCGTCGGCGACTTCGCCCGGCGCCAGCGTCAGCGTGAAGCCGGGACGCACCAGCGCGACAACCGGCGTCACGTGAAAGCCCGTGCCGGTGCGATAGCCGTCGAGATAGCCGATGGTTTCAATGTGGGCTGCGGTCAGCCCGATTTCTTCTTCAGCCTCGCGGAGCGCTGCGGCTTTGGCATCGGCGTCGGTGCTATCGATGCGGCCGCCGGGAAAGGCAACCTGACCGGCGTGAGTGGCGAGCGTATCGGTGCGCTGGGTGAGCAGTACGGTGAGCTCATCGCGCAGCACGATGGGCACCAGCACGGCGGCCGGGCGTGGCGGATCCATGGCGGCCAGATCGGCCTTGAGTTCCGGGTCCAGATCCCAATCGCTGCGGCCGATGGCGCGGCCGGTGCGCGGATCAAACAGCGCGTCGTTGGGTGCGGCCAGCAGGCGCTCCGCTGCGCGCGCGCGAAAGCTGGCCTCGGAAAAGGGGGCTTCGGAAAAGCGGGCCTCGGAAAATGGGTCCGAGGCGAGGGTAGTCGCGGGGCGTTGCGAGGCACGAGTCATGGGCGGTCTATACCACAGCCGCGGCGTCCAGGGGGAAGAAGCAGCCGCCACTCCACACTCCCAGCCGGTCCTGCACTGCGGGGTCGTCCACGGCCAGCGCCACCAGATCCTGGTACAGGGCACGGGTGACCAGGGCATCCAGCCGGCCGCGCACGCGGAGATAGGGTTTCAGCCCGCCGCTGCCGGCTTCCGTGACGAACCGCAGCGGATGCTCCCGGTCGCAAGTCACGATGTCGTCGACGTTGGTGCGGAACAGCAATGCTTGCGCCTGGCCCGCGCCCCGCACCTCCATCTCCACCGCCATGAAGTGCGCGTCGGCTACCGTCACGTCGACCTTTTCAGCCGGCGTCACCAGATAGGTGCGCCCGTCTTCGTCTTTGCGCAGCACCCGTGCAAACAGCGCCACCAGCGGTTTCCGCCCGATCGGGCTCTTTTGATAGGTCCACGTCCCGTCGCGCAAAATGGCCAGTCCGATATCGCCGCAGTAGGGCGGGTTCCAGCGTTCGACCGGCGCCGGACCTGTGCCGTTCTGCGCCTTCAGCAACGCTTCGAGGCCAGCGATTTGGGGTGGGGGTGGGGTCATGGGGTGGGCATATTTTGGGCATCGTTCCTGTCGGGTCTCGTCGAGATTTGGTCAGATCAAGACGCGAGAATTTCCAGCCCCTTGCGCTTAATAAGCGATAGCAGCGTCAGCGCGGGCCCGCTCGGGCGACGCTCGCCACGCTCCCATTGGCTGATAAGTCCCGTTGTCACGTTGAGATGACGCGCCAGCACGGCTTGGCTCACATTCTCGCGTTCCCGCAAAGCCAATATTTCCTTCGACGACAATTCGTCGACTTTGGCTAGGCAGAGAGTGTCGAATTTGCGCATCGTCTTCTTGTCCATCACGCCTGCGCTGTGAGCGTCGCGCGCGGCTTCATGCACCACCCGTGCGGTCCTGCTCTTATGTTTTGTCGTCATCGCAATTCACCCTGATCCATGCGCCGGTCGTGAGCATTTTGTTTGCCTGGGCCGCGCTGTACGCCAGGAATTCAGAGGCTAGCTCTTTGAACAATCCCAAATCGTCTTCGTCGATATTGCCTCTATCGTTCTTGGCAAATCCATCAACGAAAACGGCGCGCGAGCCTGATCGGTAGAGAACGATGGTTCGAAACCCACCTGAACTACCCTGGCCTTTGCGTGGGATACGCTGCTTGATGACACCACCGCCGAGGTCGGCGTCGATCAAGCCTTGCATGGCACGCGCAATAGCGACGCACAGGACAGCGTCCTCTATTTTCTGTCGACGGGCGAACCGCGCGAAGCCTTTCGTTTTAAAGACGTGCATCGCTCCCCGCTCAATGAAGTAATATAATACATTGTGCTATATTTCAAGCGCCGTGCATGGTGCGCCTCTTGCCGCCCTCACTCCCCCCGCGCCACACCCTCGCGGCGGGCGTCGGCACCGCCTTCGAGGAGGCCGTCGGGGCGACGGACGATGACATGCAACCCGGACGCCGTGTCTACGTTCTGTACCTGATGGCCAAAGAGCGCGAGCTTGGCACCCAGCAATTCACCCGCCACTTTGTTTTCGAGCTCGAACGCACCAGCATTGCGGCTGCCGAAGTTCGGCAAATCAACGGCGGTCTGCGCGTCCAGCCCCCAGTCGACAATCCCGACAATCGTCTTCACCACGTGCAAAATAATGCGGCTGCCGCCCGCCGAGCCGATCACCGCTTTCAACTTTCCGTCGGGCGTAAACACGAATGTTGGCGACATGGATGAGCGTGGGCGCTTGCCCGGCCCGACCGCGTTGGCAATCGGGCGGCCTTCGGCATCGGTATGGCGGAACGAGAAATCTGTCAGCTGGTTGTTGAGCAGAAATCCCGCCGCCCAGCGGTGCGAGCCAAAGCCTTGCTCGATGGTTGATGTCAAAGCCACCGCGTTGCCCTGTGCGTCGATTACCGACAGGTGGCTGGTGCCGGCGGCTTCAACCGTCGCGTCAAGACCCGCGCGTTTTTGGCCATAGCCGCGTGGCTCGCCGGGGGCGGCCTTCGGCATCGCCGTTTCACGCTTGATCTGCATCCGCCGGCGGCCAAGGTAGAACGCATCGAGCATGCCCGGCGACTGCGTCGTGAACCCCGGATCGGCGATGTATTGATCGCGGTCGGCAAACGCGAGCTTCTCGGCCTCAGCTATAAGGTGCAAGGCCTGCGGTGCCATGGGCGTGCGGCCAAGATCATAGGCTTCCACCAGCCGCAGTGTGGCGCCGACCGTCAACGCGCCCGATGACGGCGGTCCCATCGAACAAACGCGGTGACGGCGATACGAGATGCAGAGTGGCGCGCGCGCGACCGACCGGTACGCCTCAAGATCGGCGAGCGACATGCCGCTTGGGTGCGTTGGTGCTTCAGCAGTTGCCTTCACCACGGCCTCAGCAATCGCCCCGGTATAGAACCCGCCCGCGCCCTGTGCCGCGAGTATCCGCAACGTGCCTGCGAACGCTGGGTTCTTCAGCACATGCCCAACGGGCCAAGGCTTGCCGGCC
>JANNEU010000446.1:0-4967 GCA_031379035.1 Hyphomicrobiaceae bacterium
GCTTTCACGCCGCCGCCGAAAGTCTCGTCTGCCATTGTCTCGTTCACACCGCGCGCACAACCGCTGCCGGCCTGCGACGTGCACATCCTCGGCCGCGTTACCGCCGCAGCTTTCGGCCAACGCCGCAAGATGCTGCGCCAGAGCCTCAAAACCCTCACGCCTGATCCCGAGCCGCTGCTCTCAGCCACCGGCATCGATGGCACCCGCCGCGGCGAAACACTCACCGTCTCAGACTTCGCGCGGATGGCAGCGGTGTTTGAGAAGCTGGGGCGGTAGGGCGCAATAACGCCCTTCGCGCGTATTGCGCCGGATACAGGCGAGTCTTTTGGGCGAGAGCGCCCTCCACGTCACGGTTTCGCCGCCACCAGCGTTGCGCCCCGCGCCCGAACACGCCCCGGCCTCCCGCAATCGCTCAAAGCATGGAGTAGACAATCACGGCTGATGTGGGGAAGGCAAGGCTTTGCCGACCAAACGATGCGGCCGTCAGAGCCTCAACCGCGCCCGGTTGGCGTATCCGGGGTTTCGATCTCCGCGCCACCGGTCAGCGCCTGCAGGCGTTGCGTCGCATGGGCGAGGACACGTGCCGGCACGCCAGCTTCGATGATCCGCGCCATCGCCGTCATCAGCGCCACGCCACCAACCGTCAGCACCAGCTCAAGCCACAGCACACTGCCCGTATGCACCAGCGTGATGTAACCGACCATGCTCAACAGCGAGCCGAACACAAACACCGGCAGCGAATTACGGCCCATCTCGGTCAGGAAGTTGTGTGCACCGAAGCGCTTCAGCCACGGCCACACCGGGCTATGGCCCAGCAGGTAGGCCAGCGCCATGATGTGCAGATAACGCGACGCCGGCAGCGTCGACTTCGCCAGCGTATCGATCCAGGCCGGCAGCAGGTCAAACGACACGCGCCCGCCCATGTCACCCATCATCCAGACCGCAGCGAACAGCACATAGGCACCAGCGATGGCCGCAGCCACCGGATGCCACGGCACGCTTTGGCCGCGCACGCGCATGACGCCGAGCGCGATGCCGCTAGCAAACAGCAGTTGCCAGGCAAACGGATTGAAGAACCAGCCGTCGTCCGTTGGGAAGTTCGGCATGTCGATGGGCAGCACGTGGGCCGCCAGATACAGGGACAGCGACACGCCCATCAGCGCCCGCAGATCCTTCGCCGCCAACCACATGTAGGCCGGCACCAGCAGGATCAGGAACACATAGAGCGGCAGGATATTGAAGTAGCCGAGCTGATGCCCGCCGAGCAGAATGCCCTTCAAGCCGGTCAGTGGCTCAGCCAGGATCGGGGCGACGCCGATCAATTCCAGAATTTCGTCGTTGGAGATGAGCCATGCGGCACCGGCGAACACGCCGACGGCTGCCAAGGTCGAGACGATATGCATGCTGTAGAGGATGCCTGCACGCCGCAGGGCCTTTTGCGCCACGCCGGGCAGATCACCCTTCAGCATGCGCGGGAAGAAGGCGAACGCCGCCGCCATGCCAGCCAGCAGCACAAACAGCTCTGCCGCATCCGAAAAGCCGAAATTGCGTGTGGTCCAGTTCTCGAACCGGTTGCCGGGCATATGATTGATGAAGATCGACACCAGCGCGATCCCGCGCAGCCAGTCGATCCGGTGATCGCGGCCACGGCTCACGCCGCCGGGAGCAGTAAGGGGGCCAGTCCGGGGGCTTGTCCGGGGGCTCGTCGGATGTGTTGGTTTCAGGCTCAAGCGATTGCTCTCTTAACCATTGCAGCTCTCGTAACATTTGGCCCCGAAAAGTGACGGCCTCGTGTCATTCAGCAAAATGCGGCACACCCATGCTGCAGGCGCACCACGCCGTTCAATTTGTACACCCCATTGGTTTCCTTAAGAAACGCGCCAACAAGGCTAAGAAATCGTTAAAGAAATCGCTCGAATGCGCAGGAACTGCGAAAGTTGGGCGAAGCAATTTCTCTGGTACGCCATACCGCACCTGCGAACATGCCGGCAACCCGATTTCAGCGGTCCATGCCGTCGCAGCTTGCATCTCTAACGTGCACGTTCAGCAGGACCCGTCGCGGCGGGATCGCCTACGTCGGCCAAAATGCACGCAAGCCGTCAAAAATGAGCTTCAGCGACAGCACGAACAGCAGCCCGTAGAGGACCTTATAGAACAGCCCTTGCGGGACCCGCCGTACCAGCCAGATACCACCGGCATTGGCCAGGATCGCGGCTGGCAGCAGCACCGCCGATAGTTGCAGGGTTTCCATAGTCAACTGCCCGAGCCCCAGATAGGCCGGTACCTTCATCAGATTTATCACCGCAAAATAGATCGCCGCCGTCCCCGACAGCGTCTCCTTGGGCAACCGTCGCGGCAACGCATAGATGTTGAAGGGCGCGCCACCGGCGTGGATCACAAAGCTGGTAAAGCCCGACACGCTGCCCCACAGCCCGGCCCGCAGCGGATCATGTGGCGACGGCGTAACGCTCCCGGCCCGCACGCCAAACCAGGCGTTCATGCAGAACGCAAACGCCAGCAGCCCCACCCCAAACCGGATTTGATCGGGCTTGATCCACGCCGCCGTCAGCGACCCGAGCAGCAGGCCCAGCAGCGCCCCCGGCAGCATCAACTTGAGCATCGTGCGGTCATAACTGCGGCGGAACGCATAGACGGTCAGCACGTCCTGCACCATCAGCACGGGTAGAATGATCGCCGCAGCCGTGAATGGCGGCATCATCAGTGCCAGCAACGGCATGGCCGGCAAGCTCGCGCCTGCAAAACCGCCCTTGGTCAACCCAAACAGTGCCACCGCCGGGATCGCGACGGCGTAAAACCAAGGATCCGTAAGCATGGAGGAGGGTTCTGCGAAGATTGGCGGACGGTCGGCGGACCGCCTTAGCACGCTTCGCCCCGCGTCCGTCGGTCCTCTGCATGCAACACAGCCCTGAGCCCTTCGACACTTGACCAATGGACTTTCCGGCGTCGCCACGCTTGATGATGACCGCACGACGTCCCTTGCGAGCTCCGCCCACGCCATGACCATCAGCCGTTACCCTGCCGTCTATGCCGCCTGGAAAAAGGACCCCGAAGCCTACTGGGATCGCGTCGCCCAAGACATCGAGTGGACCAAGCCCTACGACAAGGTTTTTGATCCGTTCGCTGGCCAATACGGCCGCTGGTTCGTGGGCGGCGAAACCAACACCGCGTGGAACTGCCTTGACCGCCACGTGCGCGACGGCCGTGGCGAGCAGCTCGCTCTTATTCACGACAGCCCCGTTACCGCCACCCAGCGCAAATTCACCTACGCGCAGCTGACCGACGAAGTCGCAACGCTGGCCGCTGTGCTGCGCGACCTCGGCGTCACCAAAGGCGACCGCGTCATCATCTATATGCCGATGATCCCGGAAGCGGCGTTCGCCATGCTCGCCTGCGCGCGCATCGGTGCGATCCATTCGGTTGTCTTTGGTGGCTTTGCAGCAGCCGAACTCGCCACCCGCATTGATGACTGCACGCCCGTGGCCATCCTCGCGGCTTCGTGCGGTATCGAAGGCGCGCGCATCGTCGCCTACAAACCGCTGCTCGATAAGGCCATCGAACTCGCCGCCCACAAACCGCGCAACGTTCTGATGCTGCAGCGGCCTATGGCCGAAGCGACCATGATCGCTAAGCGTGATCACGACTGGGCAACGCACGTTTCCGAAGCCAAGCACACGCACATGCAGGCCAAGTGCGTGCCCGTCGCTGCGACTGACCCGCTCTATATTCTTTACACCTCCGGCACCACCGGCCAACCCAAAGGTGTCGTCCGCGACACCGGCGGGCACATGGTGGCGTTGAAGTGGACCATGGACAGCCACTACGGCATCAAGCCCGGCGAGGTGTTCTGGGCTGCCTCCGATGTCGGCTGGGTCGTCGGCCACAGCTACATCGTTTACGCGCCGTTGCTCGCTTGTGCGACGAGCGTGATGTTCGAGGGCAAACCCGTCGGCACGCCCGACGCTGGTGTGTTTTGGCGCATCATCGCCGAGCACAAAGTGGCGGCGCTGTTCACCGCGCCGACCGCTTTCCGCGCCATCAAAAAGGAAGACCCGCAAGGCACTTTCATCCCGAAGTACGATCTCTCAAACTTCCGCACGTTGTTTCTCGCCGGCGAACGCGCTGATCCCGAAACCATCAAGTGGGCCGAAGCGCATCTTAAAGTCCCCGTGCTCGATCATTGGTGGCAGACCGAAACCGGCTGGCCTATCTGCGGCAACCCAGTCGGCCTCGGCATGCTGCCGGTGAAGTACGGCTCGGCCACCGTGCCGATGCCTGGCTACGACTTGCAGTGCCTGGATGAGAAGGGCCAGCCCGTGCCCGCCGGCACGTCCGGTACTCTTGCTGTGAAGTTGCCGTTGCCTCCGGGCGCGCTGCCGACCTTGTGGAACGCCGACGAGCGCTTCCGCAAAAGCTACGTGTCGGACTTCCCCGGCTACTACTCCACCTCCGACGCCGGCATGATCGACGCCGATGGGTACGCCTACGTGATGGCGCGCACCGACGATGTCATCAACGTGGCCGGTCACCGGCTTTCCACGGGGCAGATGGAAGAAGTCATCGCCGAGCACAAAGACGTTGCCGAGTGCGCGGTCATCGGCGTCGCAGATGCGCTGAAGGGCCAAAACGCCGCCGGCATGGTGGTGCTCAACAACGGCGTCAACCGCCCCAACGCCGAGATCGAAGCCGAGATTATCGCGCTCGTTCGTGATCGCATCGGCCCCGTCGCCGCCTTCAAAACCGTGATGATCGTCAAGCGGCTGCCGAAGACCCGCTCTGGCAAAATTTTGCGCGCAACAGTGCGCCAGATCGCCGATAACGAACCCTGGAAAATGCCCGCGACAATTGACGATCCGGCGGTGCTGGATGAGTTGACGGAAGCGCTGAAGACGAAGGGGTTGGCGCAAGGCGCCAAGGCTGCGACGGCGGGGTGAGCGCGGGATGCCTGG
>JANNEU010000272.1:0-4880 GCA_031379035.1 Hyphomicrobiaceae bacterium
GCAAACGCTCGGCGAGCGCGTGGGTGAGACGGTGGGCCTGCGCGCACGCCTCGGCACTAAGGTCGGTCCGCGCACGCGTATCGAAGTCGTCACTGAAGGCGTCTTCACGCGGATGATCTTGGACGATCCGGCGCTGGAGCAAGTGGCTGCCGTGCTGTTCGACGAGTTCCATGAGCGCTCGCTGGATGCCGATTTGGGGCTCGCTTTTGCGCGGGATTGCCAAAAAGGTTTGCGTGACGACCTGCGTGTGCTCGTCATGTCGGCGACGTTGGATGGCGCGCGCGTGGCGAAATTGCTGGACGATTGCCCGGTGATCCAGAGTGAAGGCCGTGCGCATCCAGTTGTGACGCACTATCTGGGCCGCGGCGTTGGCGCGCGCCTCGAAGATCAGATGACGGACGCGGTGTTGCGCGCGCTGAGGTCCGAGAGCGGATCAGTGCTCGCCTTTTTGCCGGGCCAAGGCGAGATCCGCCGCACGGAACAACGGCTCGCCGATAAGTTGGCGCTCAGCGGGCTCGGCGATAGCGTCGAGGTCGTGGGGCTGCATGGTGGGCTTGATCCACGCTTGCAGGACAAGGCCATCGCGCCTGTCGCCAAAGGGATGCGCAAGATCGTGCTGGCCACCTCAGTCGCCGAAACCTCGCTGACTATTGAAGGTGTGCGCATCGTCATCGACAGCGGCATGGCGCGGGTGCCGCGCTTTGAGCCAGATGTCGGCGTGACGCGGCTTGAAACGGTGCGCGTCTCGCGGGCTGCGGCCGATCAGCGGCGTGGCCGCGCCGGCCGTACAGAACCCGGCGTGTGTTATCGCCTGTGGGATGAGCCAGAGACGCAATCGCTGCCGGCTTTTGCGACACCGGAAATCCTCGCGGCTGATTTGACGGGCCTGCTCCTCGATTGTGCGAGTTGGGGCGTCACCGATCCGGCCAGTCTCGACTTTCTTGATCCGCCGCCTGTTGCGGCGTTGAGCGCTGCCCGTGAAGACCTGACCTTGCTCGGAGCGCTTGATGCCGATGGCCGCTTGACGACACGCGGCGCAGCGATCCAGCGATTGCCATTGCCCGCGCGGCTCGCGGCGATGGTGCTGGAAGCTGGGCAATTTGGCGAAGCGGCGAGTGCGGCTGAAATTGCGGCCGTCATTGTTGAGCGCGGTCTGGGTGGGCCGAGCGCCGATCTTGATCACCGGCTCGACGGCTTCCGCCGCGACCGTGGCCGCCGCGCCGACGAGATGCGCAGGCTTGCTGCCGGCTGGGCGAAAGCGGCCGGCGGTCAGGCATCGCAGCCAACCGGCCTATCGACCGCCGCGCTTCTCGCGCTCGCCTTTCCTGATCGTATCGGCAAGGCACGCGGCGCGGCGGGCGCGTTTGTGCTCGCCAACGGCCGCGGCGCCAATCTCGATCCGGCCGATGCCCTGTCGCGTGCCCCATTCCTGGTCGTTGCCGAAATGTCCGGCAAGGCGCAGGCGACCCGTATCCTGCTGGCCGCCCGGCTTGCGCCTGAGCACCTTGATCTCATTGCCGGCCCCCGCATCACGCAGGCCGATGAGGTCCAGTTCGATCCCGCTACGGCCGCACTGCGGGCCCGCCGCACCCGCCGGCTTGGCGCGATTATACTGGACAGCAGCCCGTTGCCAGCGCCGGCGACCGAGGCGGCGGCGTCAGCGCTGGGCGAGGGGCTAGCCACGCTCGGCATCGACCGCCTGCCCTGGTCAAAGGCTCAAACTCAGTTCCGTGACCGGATAGGTTTTTTGCGGCAGGCCGCCCCCGAGACTTGGCCCGACCTGAGCGATGCGGCATTGGCCGCCGCTGCTGCGCAGTGGCTCGCTCCGTTTCTCATCGGCAAATCAAAGCGTGCAGATATCGATACCGATGATTTGCAAGCCGCGCTCGATGCGCTGCTCCCCTGGGACCTTCGCCGCCGGATCGATGCCGAGGCGCCCACCCATTTTGAAGCGCCGACCGGCAATCGTCATGCGATTGTCTATGACGGGCCATCCGCGCCCATGCTGTCGATCCGCGTCCAGGAGCTGTTTGGACTGACGACCCATCCAGCCATCGCCCAGGGCCGTTTACCGCTAACGCTGGAGCTGTTGTCGCCCGCTCATCGGCCGATCCAGATAACACGCGATCTGCCCGGCTTCTGGCGCGGTTCCTGGGCGTCGGTGAAGTCTGACATGCGCGGGCGCTATCCGCGGCACCCGTGGCCGGATGACCCAGCCAACGCGGCACCAACGGCGCGCGCGAAACCACGCGGCACGTGATCGCGCATGTGCGTTCCTGCGTGTCATCGCAGCGCAACAAAACAATGCCAGATGCTGTGCATTGCAGCAGGAAGTCTCGACTTTACGGACGTCACGAGTTTCAGAAAACATTATGCGCCGTTCTCTGCTGAATTTTCTTGACCTGTAGAATTAATGCCGCGCTAAATGTTTCTGTGCAAAACTATGGAAGAGGGTTGCGGGCCGATCAATCACCCGGCCGCGCGACCTAACCACACAGTGTGGCTCATGAACCTGCATCCTGCGCCAGGCTAGGCGTCGCTGACACGAGGTGTGTCATGGCAGTTGCTTCCCGACTTGACGAGTTAATGCGTGCCGCCGAAGCCGCAGGCTTCGCAATGGCGACGCCCGATGACGATTTGGGCAACACAACCGCAGCCGTACCAATTTCCACTATTTTGCCGGCGGCTATGTCGGTCGAAGATCTGGCGCGCGGCGCGCGTCGTGCGGTGACGGCAGAGCAAGCCGGTGGTGCAGCGGTGGCAACAGGGACTATGATGCCGAAAAGTGTTCGGACCGGTGCCAACTCAATGCGTGAAACAGTTTATGGATACCTTCGTTTCGGCGTTCCGGCCTGACGCGACTGACACGTCCTATCGTTAAGTTCAGCCGGCCCGAGGTCATGCCTCCGGGCCGTTTTGTTTTTTGGGGCTATTTGCTGCTGGACAGCCAGTAGACGATCACCGCTGCCGTGCTGATCATGGCGCACCAGCGGTAAAAGCGGCACCATCGGCAGGGCCTGGGCTGCGGCAGCTGGTCGGTCATGCGTTTTCGGTCGCCCACAGTTCCTCGCGCGACGTGCTTGGCCTCATCCCTAATCGCCCGGTCGAGATAACGTCGGAAAATACCCAGATCACGTCCTGATCACAAACGCGTGTCCGGCTATTGCTCGTGCTGACGGCAGCCTATTGCTTGTGTTAACTCGGTGACTGTGGCGCTGCTTCGGCCGTGTCAGTCTATCATCGCCCGGGGTAGCGTTTGCGAAAATCAATCTTTTCTGGAGGTCCTGCATGCTCCGTATCGTTGCTGCCGTCGCGGCTCTCGCCGTTGGCGCTACTGTCGTCTACGCCCAGAGCGCGGCCATTGGCCAGCGTAAGGACATTCTGAAAAGCTTCGGCGGTGCCATGAAGGACCCTGGCGGCATGATGAAGGGCGAAGTGCCGTTTGATGCCGCCAAGGTTCAGGCCTCGCTGAAGACACTTGCCGAAGGAGCGCCGAAGTTGAAGGGCCTTTTCCCTGACGACAGCAAAACCGGCGACACCGCCGCTTTGCCTGCAATCTGGGAAAAGAAAGCGGATTTCGAGGGCCGCTTTGACAAACTCGCAGCGGATGCAACCGCTGCCGCAGCCGCCATCAAGGATGAAGCCAGCTTTAAGGCCGAATGGCCGAAGATTGGTGCCAACTGTGGCGGGTGCCACAAGGAATACCGCAAACCGCAGTAAGCGGCTTGCCCATTGTCCCTAGGCCCATTGTCCCTAGGCCCATTGTCCCTAGGCCCATTGTCCCCGGGCCCATTGTGCCTGGGCCCATTGTCCCTGGGAGAGTGTGGCTTGGCCACACACCCGCATAACTGTTCTGTGACAGACATCAGCCCCGGTGGTTTCCGAACCGCCGGGGTTGGTGTATGCGCGGGGTCCGGTACCGGTCCGTCCACGACGGATCAGCCTGGGGCAGCGCGTTCTCAGGCCGGAACTCAGGCCGGAACAGGGTTCCGCGAGCTGTTGCAATCGATGGGACGGGAGGAACTGCTGCGCCATGGCCACTGCCGACCAGCGTCCCCCAGCGTCTCCAGCGTCTGAAACCGGCCCGCTCGACGCCATCCGCGCCTTTCTTGGCCGCATGGCGTTTGACCCACAGGCCCGGATCGTGCTCGGCCGGTTCGCGCGCGAGTGGGTGTGGCCGCGCTGGCGGCAGATCGCGCTCTCGCTGGCCGTCGGTGTCGCGCTGGCGATCTCGACCAGCGGCTACCCGGTGATCATCAAGCTGGCGTTCAACTCCATCGGCCAGGGCGATATGGGCCCGCTGAAGTGGGTGCTGGCCGGCATCATCGCCGTCACGGCGTTGCGCGGGATCTGCCTGTTCCTGCATCAGACGATCTCCAATCAGACCATCTTCCGCCTCGGCACCGATCTGCAGACGCGCGCTTTTCGCCATCTGATCAGTGCCGACTACGCCCGCTTTTCGCGCGAGGGCACGGGCCACATGGTCTCGCGCCTGACCAACGATGTCGGCGTCATCCAAGGCGCTTGCCAGGCAACGCTCAATACGGTGGTGCGTGATGCGCTGACGGTAATCGGCTTGGTTGCCTACATGATCTATCTCGATCCGATGTTGTCGATGATCGTGCTGGGTGTGTTTCCAATCGCCATCCTGCCGATCGTGCTGATCAGCCAGCGTTTGCGCCGCGTCGCCAAGCAGACGCAGCATCAGGTTGGTGAAACGACCGCCGCGCTGACTGAGAAGCTGGCCGGTGCGCGCCTCATCAAGACGTTCCGTCTGGAAGACTACGCCACCAACAAATTGAGCGAGAACTTTGAGCACATTTTCCGGCTGCGCATGAAGGCGATCCGTGCCCGCGCGCGGCTGGGGCCGATGCTGGAAG
>JANNEU010000501.1:0-9752 GCA_031379035.1 Hyphomicrobiaceae bacterium
GCAGATCTTCTCGAATTCGGACCAGGGGATCGACTGGTCCATCATCTGCGCCGCCACCTTGCTGACAACCGCGCCGCTGCTGGGTGCCTTCCTGCTGTTCCAACGCCAGTTCGTGCAGAGCTTTATGCGGGCGGGGATTAAATGAGGGCGGGGTCGCGCGGCCACGAGGCAAATGATAGCAAACTGCGTCCGCTCGTGATCCGTTCGCGATGGTAGCGGCATGAAAAAGAACAAAACCGGTTAGGGCCATAAGCGCTGCTCAGACTGGCACGGGGACCATCCACGGTCCACCCCCGCAAAGCCGACTATCCCGGAACGTTTGACGAGCGCCAAAGCGATAGGGTCGCCAACATCGCCGAGCCGCGCTGTTGGCTAGGCCACCATTCCAAAACCGCACTTGTCACCGGGCGACCGATGCCAATCATCAGCACGGACAGTCCGCCACTAAATCGCGAACGCGCCGATCGTCACAGAGTACGACAATCGGCTCTCGCGCAAATAGGCAGCACGACAACGAGCTGGCAGTATGCCAGCTCGACTTAACCCTCAGATTACATGCGGCCGGAGATAGAAATAGCATAAGCCGGCGTGCGGGCCGGAAGCAGCGTATCATTTTTTGCGCCATCGATGCCCTTGGCGAGATTGGTCGGATCGAAGATCGCCTCGTCGCAGGATTGATTTTTCTCGACAGCGGTAATCGTTAACGCACCGAGCTTGATCGTCGGCCGCTGCTCTTCATCCACCCACATCTTGGTGGGGTTGTCGGTTGGGTCCCCTGGCTTGGACAGAATGGCCACCATATCGAAGGACGTCGGCGCCTTGGCCGCGATCCGGCCCGCCATCTCATCGACCAGGAAGTCCGCCGATTTGGCCTTGGCCTCGTCGTCCGTCAAGCTCGCGACGCCGCCCGTCGGGACCATCTTGAACTTTATGACCTGCTCGACGCCAGCCGCGTTCGTGAGCGTGTAGGCGTGGATACCCCAATAGTTCACGCCGGCCCAAGAACTCGGAACTGGATTGCCTGCAAACCACTTTCCTTGAGCGGTCGTCTCCGGATTGGCCTCCGCGAACGCCTTGATCTTCTCCGGATCGGGCTTCCCGTCGGCACCTGGCAAGCGAGCCTGCAAGAAGCCGAGCATCTGCTCGGGGGTGCGCGCGAAATTGATCGGCGCGTTGATCATCACGAACTCGGTCTGGCCCTTGCCGCCATTGTCGATCTTGAATGAGAAGCCGCGGTTCACGGCCTTGCTCGTATCGGCGACCTTTGGATTGCCGCTGCCGACAGACAGACGCGCCAGAACAGGCGATGACTTGGTGAAGATGACCGCCCGGCTCAGTTTTACCGCGTCTGGCGTCGGCTCGAAGGTGCCCGTGTAGCACTTGCCCTTGGCACCGCTGGGTCGGGTCTTTGCACCCTTGCCTGCGAGCGCTTGCATCGCGTCGACAATGGTCGGGACTGGATCGGCAGTCTGAGCCGCAGCACTTCCAGCGAATGCGAGGGACACCGCAAGAGTTAACACAGTTCGCTTCATTCTCATCTCTCCTGAAGTCAACGGAAACCGCTCGATGTGATAAGAACTGGCTTGCTGATCGTCAACTTTTTACTGGCAGCCATGCGGTCGTCCAAACATTGGCTGTCTTAAGCCGCTCGCATAGATGGGGGGTTCGAGGAGCAACGGAACAGGATTACTAGGTAAGGACTGAGATGCCCGCCAGGACGTCGCCGGCGGGCATAGCGCGTCCGCTGAAACCTCAATACCGTCCGTCATTGGAACGCCCAAGGAACGATTCCGCTCCGGGTCAAAATCGACGCTTCGGCCGGACGGTTCGTGACCATGTCAAGTGGCAGCTCAACCGTCTCATGTGGACCTCACGGACAAAGGTCCTGGGTCCGTTGCTGCTTTTCAGCTTGATCCATTCCCCGTTGCGTCGTGCAACACGGAGAGGGGACCGTGCGGCGCGATCTCACCCCATTTGCCGCGCCAATTCCAGGACGACTTGGTTCAGGACCATGCGGCCGTGGGGGGTGGCGCGGATGCGGGTTGGGCTGAGGCGTTCGAGCAGGCCGTGGCTGGCGAGGGCGTTGATGCTGGTGTCGCTCGGGCGGGTGCCGGCGAGAGTGGCGAGGCGGACGAGGTCGAGGCCTTCGGTCAGCCGTAAGCCCATCAGCAGTGCTTCGTCGGCGCACTCGGCAGGTGTCAGGGCCTCGTCCTCGATGCGGCCGTGGCCGGCTGAAGTTACCCGCGCTAGCCACTGCTCCGGGCCCTTCTCCGTCGATGTGGCGCGGCGGACGCCGTCGACGAGCAGCCGGCCGTGGGCACCTGGGCCGATGCCGGCATATTCGCCATAGCGCCAGTAGAGCAGGTTGTGCTGGCTCTCCTGCCCTGGCCGGGCGTGGTTGGAGATCTCGTAGACGGGCAGGCCGGCCTCGGCAGTCAGTTCTTGTGTCGCGGTGTAGAGGGCGTCGGCGACGGCATCCTCGGGGATGATGAGTTTGCCGGCTTTATAGAGCTGCTCGAACGCGGTCGCGGGTTCGATGGTCAGTTGATAGAGCGAGAGGTGATTGACGCCCATGGTCAGCGCTTGGGCAAGTTCGGCGCGCCACAGGGCTTCGGTCTGCCTCGGGCGTGCGTAGATGAGGTCGAACGAGACGCGGTCGAATGTGCGCTGGCCGATGTCGATGGCGCGGCGGGCTTCGGACACGGAATGGATGCGGCCGAGGGCTTTCAGGTCGGGGTCGTTGAGAGCTTGCACGCCGATGGAGACGCGGTTGACGCCGGCGGTGCGGTAGCCGGCAAAGCGGTCGGCCTCGACGCTGCCGGGGTTGGCTTCGAGCGTGATCTCAGCGCCGGGTGCGAGGTCCCAGTGTTGGCCCACCGCGTCGATCAGGGCGGCGACTGTGGCTGGTTGCATGAGTGATGGCGTGCCGCCGCCGAAGAAGATGCTGGCGACCTGGCGCGGTCCGATGCGCGCGCGCGTCTCCGCCATCTCTGCCAGATAGCCCTTGAGGAAGGCGGCCTCGTCCCAGCCGCCATGGCGGACGTGGGAGTTGAAGTCGCAGTAGGGGCATTTGGCTGCGCAGAACGGCCAATGAATGTAGACGCCGAAGGGTTCGGACGCTTGCGGCTGGGTTTGCGCGGTGGTGAGGGCGTTGGACATTTGTCCTTGTTGCTCAAATGCCACCGGCTGTCGATGACTCCCGGGGACAACGTCTGCTGCGGCTTGACGCTGCAACGCTCAATCTGATGAGTGAGGACGAATGTGTTTACTTCAGAGGTGTGTCATGCGTGCGGCCATATTTGCTGCGACTGTTTTGAGCGTTTGCGCGGGGATTGTCCCAGCCGCCGCCAAGGACCTGGGCTTTGGCGAGCTGACGCAGAACATTGCCAATGCCACCAAGGGCACGCCGGCCATCATTCCGTTTATCGAGCGGCCCTCCGCCGAAGACGCGGGCCTCAACGGCCGTGCGCAGGCGTTTGGCTATCTCGGCTCGGTCGCCAATCCACAGATCGCGTTCCCGCTCGGCAGTGACGGTGCGCTTTATTATCGTGCTTCCACCGAAGACAAGTGCAACCCGGACAGCTTCGCTTTCCCCGCCGGCCAGAAGGGCCTGCAGAAGTTCGTCAACCAGACGTTCTTCAAATTCGAGCTGAAGGGCGGCGAGCTGACGTTCCGTGGCGGTGCGGCGGGTGACCGCGCGTTCAATATGACGGCGCTGAATGCCCGGGTGCTGCGGCGGGTGAAAGTGACGATCAGCGATCTCAAGGAATATACGCTCGATTTCCGCACGCTGCGCGAACGCGTCGCCCAGGTCTCGGCTGATCCGGCGTGCACCAACTTCAAGCAGGCGCTGACCAAGGTGTACGAAGGCAAGATCGTCGCCACGTATTACTTTGAGGCGGGTGCGGAAGCGGGGATCAAGGCGGATATCAGTGCCAACCTGAACTTTGCGCTCGGCCTGGCGGCTGTGGTGCAGAATGGTGGCAGCGAGGCCGATCCGAATTCGCTGCAATTTGAGAGCGAAGCGCGCGTGTTTGCGGCCCGCTTCCGGCCTGTGTCGGAAATCCTCGGCCGTCCGCAAGCGCCGCGTGCGCGGCGTGTGGCTGGTAACAACTGATCAAATTTCCATACGCGTTCGGGTGTGTGCGTCGCTGATGCTGCAGGGGTTCTCAGGTTTCGCAAGATCAAGTGTGCGCGTCGCAGCGCTCGCTCTCGGTACGCTTACGCTCGCAGCCTGCGCACCCACGGCTGGCTTGATCGATGCCCTGGAGCGCAATTACCAGGGCTACGAAGAGCTCTCGCCCAAGCTCTCCCCGGGCCGCAGTGGCACATCGTTTCCCTACACGCCAGGCACAATTCTGCCGGCGCTGGCCATCGCCGGCGAAGCTGATCAACGTACCTGGCTAGCCACCACCGATCTCCGCTGCGACCCCGGTGTTTCGCTGCAATCCCTTCGCTACTGGCAACGCCGTGCGTACCGTTATCGTGCAGGTAGCAGCGCAGGGATCGATGCGAAGGCGTGGCTTGGGCAGCGTACGGGCTTTGGCGCAGCATCGCTGGCGGGTGTGACTGACGTGCGGATCGACGTCTCACAGGTGCGGAGCTATGAGCCTGCCGGGCCTGTGCTGGCTGACTTGAATGCGCGCGCGAGCGACGGCTGCATCCTGCCAACCGGCCTCGGCGGTGGCGCGATCCGGCGGGTGCGTGGTGTCATCGTCGGGAATGTGCGCGTGCGGATTTATTTCGGGCAGGGTGTGGATCTGATCGCGCGGGCGCAGATCGCCGAACAGCTGTCGGTGGCGCTGGGCTTCGGCTTTGCGCGCATTTCGGAAAGTGAAATTGTCGGCCGCGACGTGGCGTTCGGCGTGAAGTGGCAGTAGGCAGCGCCGCCGCCTATCGGGTGCCGCAACAGGCCGGTCGGTTTGAGCGTTTCGGCGAGGCCCGACCGTCCCATAGATGACAGCAACAATCGCGTCGGGTCTTGCGCTCTTTCTGGCGGCACGCACAGATACGGCGGTCCAGCGGGCGCGACTTTACCCGTCCTACGGCCAAGTCAATGCGAAGGCTCAGTTGGCCGGGCCGGAGGGCTTGCCGTCGGATGGGACGGCATCGAGATCGGCTTGCAGGACGCCGGAGACGATGGCGCGGGCCAACTGTTCGGCCATGCAGCGATGCCCGGCGTCGTTCAGATGCAGCTGATCTGAGGCGAGGTAGAACGAGTCGCCGCGCTCGCGCGAGAGCTGCTTCATGGCTTCGAAGCGATCCACCAGCAGCACACGTTGTTCGCGGGCGATCTCGGCCACGGCGGCGACGACCTGCTCGTAGAACGCATCTTTGGTCAGATGATCGCTGTATTGCGGGTCAACCAGCATCACGTCGAACTTGTTGTCGGCCAGCCACGACAATGTGCGGCGGAGGCACGACTTAAACGCGTCGATGTCCACATGGCGCAAGGCGTCGTTGGTGCCGACCTGCCAAAGGACGAGGTCGGGTTTTACTTCTTCGACGGCCTGCTTCATGCGGGCGGACTGGCCTTCGGCCATCTCGCCGCCAATGCCGCTGCCGAAGACATCGAAGTCGACGCCCTTGAAGGCTCGCTCAAGGTCGCCTTCCAGTTTGGCCACATAGGTGTTGGTTGCGCGTGAGGCACCGACGCCAACTGTCGATGACGACCCGATGGCGAGAACACGCGGGTTGCGTGCTTCGCGGACAGCGCGGCGCAGGCCACGCAGCGGGCGGCGGTATCGATCACCGGCAATGAGCTTGGTGCGGCAGTCTGACGATAACAGGGGTGGGGCGGTGGGAACGACGTTGGCCAGTGCCATCTGCACCGTCGGTGCTTGCGGTCCGGCGACGCGCGTCGCGTCCTGAGCGTGCGCGTGGCCGCTCAGTTGCATCATTGCACACGCTCCGAGAAGCCCCCCCAGGGCCCCAGCCACGTACCGCTTCATGGAATGAAACCCGCCCGAACGTCGACACAGGCTGTGAACTGAGCACACTTCTGCACGGTGGGGAAGGTTCGCAGAGGCCGCAATACGCTTAGATTTGCAACTTTCTCGCTACAGTCTTAACCATTTGATCTGCGCCGTTGACAGTCGGCCAGCCCCCGCGCCAGAACGCCTGCCGAACATGCACTGCGTTAACGTCGATACTTGCCGGCCTGCCCAAGGAGCCCCGATGAATACCGCCCAGCTCAAAACCGTTGTCGAAGCCGCCTGGGAGGCCCGCGATGGCCTGACACCGGCCACCAAAGGCGAGGTCCGTGATGCCGTTGAGACATCGCTGGGCCTGCTCGATAGCGGCAAGCTTCGGGTGGCGGAAAAGACCGGCAGCGATTGGGTTGTGCATCAGTGGCTCAAGAAGGCGGTGCTGCTGTCGTTCCGGCTCAACGACAATGGGATCATTCCGTATGGCTCCCAAGTGAATGGCGCGCGAGCGCAAGGCTGGGATAAGGTGCCGTTGAAATACGATCAGTGGTCGGCCGATCAGTTCCGGGCCGATGGCTTCCGTGCGGTCCCCGGTGCCGTCGTGCGGCGGTCGGCGTACATTGCCAAGAACGTTGTGCTGATGCCCTCGTTCGTCAACGTGGGCGCTTATGTGGACAGCGGGACGATGGTCGACACGTGGGCCACCGTCGGCAGTTGCGCGCAGATTGGCAAGAACGTGCATCTGTCCGGCGGCGTTGGCATCGGCGGCGTGCTGGAACCGCTGCAGGCCAACCCGACGATCATCGAAGACAATTGCTTTATCGGTGCGCGCTCGGAAGTCGTCGAAGGCGTCATCGTCGGCGAAGGCGCGGTGCTCGCTATGGGCGTTTTTATCAGCGCCTCAACCAAGATCGTTGATCGCCAGACCGGGCAGATTCATGTCGGCAAAGTACCGCCCTATTCGGTGGTCGTTTCGGGTTCGCTGCCGGGCAAGAACCTGCCAGGCGAGAACTGGGGGCCATCGCTCTATTGCGCCGTCATCGTGAAGACGGTGGATGCGCAGACGCGCAGCAAAACGGCGATCAACGAGTTGCTGCGGGATTGAGTAGTTGGGAAGAGCCCCATGCGCGTCTATCATTCGGAGTTGAGCACGGCGCATGCGCCGGCGCTGTATTACCGGCGTGGGGCGCTTGTTTCGCATCCGGAGCAGGCGTCGCGCTATGGCATTCTGCGTGCGGCGGCGGTGACGGGTGGCCACACACTCGTGGCTGCGGGTGATCACGGTCTTGAGGCATTACATGCGGTCCATACGGCGGACTATGTGAGGTTTCTGTCGACGGCGTGGGCGCGACGCGGCGACATTCCAGGGATCGATGCGGAAATCGGCTCGTCGCAGTTCGCGCGACCGCAGATGGCGCGCTATCCGTCCGGGCTGCTCGGCCAGATCGGCTATCACATGGCGGATACGTCAACGCCGATCCAGGCGGGCACGTGGGATGCCGTGCACGGCTCGGCGCGGGGGGCGATCAGTGCGGTCTTGGCGGTAGCCGAAGGGCAGGTGTCGTTCGCTTATGCGTTGTGCCGGCCGCCAGGACATCACGCGTACGCGGACAGCGCAGGCGGGTTTTGCTTTCTCAACAACACGGCGATTGCGGCCGGTGTTTTGGCGAAGACGCTGGGTGGCCGCGTCGCCATCCTCGATATCGACGTGCACCATGGGAATGGCACGCAGGGGATCTTCTACGCGCGCGACGATGTGCTGACGATCTCGATCCATGCTGATCCGTCGAACTATTTTCCATTCTATACGGGTTATGCGGATGAGGGTGGGACTGGGCCGGGCGCGGGCTACAATCTCAACATGGTTCTGCCTGAAGGTACGCGTGACGACGCCTGGCTCGGTGCCATTGGGACTGCGCTTGATCGGGTTGCCGCATTTAAGCCTGAGGCGCTGGTCGTAGCCTTGGGGTTCGATGCATCGGAGCATGATCCGATTGGGGCCTTCAAGATTACCACGGACGGGTTTGCGCGGGCGGCGGCGCTTGTCGCGCGCGCGGGTTTGCCGACGGTTCTGGTGCAGGAGGGCGGTTACCTGTGCGACGTGCTGCCGGTCAATCTCGCCGCCTTTCTCGCCAGCTTCGAGACGACCGCTGGTTGATTGGGTCGCATGCTTCGCCGCGCATGGCATGGCCGACAATTCCTGCTAACATCATCCCGTTCAATTCCTCATGCATCGGAGTTTCGCATGCCTAAAGGTTATGTCATGGCGCAGGCCGTCGTTACCAACGCGACGCAGTGGGCGGTCTATGCTGCTGCGGCTGGTGAAGCGATCAAGAAATACGGCGGGAAGCCGCTCGCCCGCGGTGGACAGATGACGGTTGCCGAAGGTGAAGGCCGTTCGCGCAACGTGGTGCTTGAATTCGAGAGCTACGACGCTGCCAAGGCCTATGCTTTCTCGCCCGAATACGCGGCGGCGCGGAAGCTGCGCGAAGGGGCTGGCTATATCAACATCACGGTTGTTGAAGGCGCGTGAGCTGAAACACTGTACGGTGAAAAGTGCGCCGGTTGGCTTGGGACGCATTGTGCGTTGTGATCCCATCGGCGCGCCTTCGACGCGATTACACTGGATACTCGTTTGAGCCCGCCTGTTGATCTCTTGAACGCAGCCCGTCCGCCCTGGGCGGCGCATGTGCTGACGCTGTTCCCGGAGATGTTTCCGGGGCCGCTTGGCGTGTCGCTGGTGGGAACGGCGCTGGCGAGCGGGGTGTGGACACTGGGCGCGCATCAGATTCGTGCGCATGGGATCGGCAAGCATCGGACGGTGGATGACAGTCCTGCCGGTGGTGGTGCGGGCATGGTGATGCGGGCGGATGTGATTGCGGCAGCGATTGATGCGGCGCGTGCGCATGCGCCGGAATTGCCGGCGATTTTTCTTAGTCCGCGTGGGGCACCGTTGACGCAGGCGCGCGTGCGCGCGTTGGCAGATGGCCCGGGCGTGCTGTTGCTGGCCGGGCGTTTTGAAGGTGTCGATCAGCGCGTGATTGACGGGCGCGGGTTGGAAGAGATTTCCATCGGCGACTACGTGCTGTCGGGCGGTGAGCTGGCGGCGATGGTGCTGCTGGACGCGTGTGTGCGGTTGCTGCCCGGCGTGCTGGGTAGTGTGGACAGCTTGAGCGAGGAAAGTTTCGAGGGCGGTCTGCTGGAATATCCGCAGTATACGCGACCGCGTGATTGGGAAGACCACGCTATTCCCGAGGTGCTGCTGGGCGGCGATCACAAAAAGATTGCCGCGTGGCGGCGGGCGGAAGCGGAGACGATTACGCAGGCGCGCCGGCAGGATTTGTTGAAGAAGCGGTGATGGGTGGCTGGTGGCGTAGGGCGGAAGAGGCTGCCCTTCAACGTCCGTCATCCGCCATGTCACCGGTGGTCTCGCCGCCGCATTCCGGGAAAACGAAAAAGAGGTTGTTTTGACGACACGGATTCGTGGGCTAACACGCGTCCTCAGCCGAGTTTCACGCCGTGGCGGACGAGCTCGTCTTGCAGCACGTGCAGGGTTTTTTCCAGGCCGGTGACGATTTCGTCGATGTGATGGGCTTCGGCGATCAGCGGTGGCGAGGTCATAACCCAATCGCCATCAAGACCACCGTTGGTGCGGCGGCAATAGACAGACAGCCCTTGATCCAATGCCAGCTGTTGGATGCGGGATGGCGCGTTGCGCTCAAGCGGCGTCATTTCCTTGGTGGTTTTGTTGGCGACGATCTCGATGGCACAGAGCAGGCCGCGTCCGCGCACGTCACCGATCAATGGCGAGCGGTCGGCAAGCGC
>JANNEU010000059.1:0-10301 GCA_031379035.1 Hyphomicrobiaceae bacterium
TTCGACATGCTGAAAGCCGGCGGCTCCAAGCATCATTCTGAACTGCTCGCGCCGTTTGGGCTGGACGCCCGTGATCCCGCCTTCTGGCAAAAAGGATTGTCCGTGCTGGAACGCATGATCGACGAGTTGGAGACGATGTAAGGCCTCGCAGCTTTGGCGGCAGCCGAAGAATCGCACGTTGGCGCGATGCAGCGCCAAGCGGCCCATCGTCTATGAGCGGCGCGCCGCTCACAGACGTTTCGCGGGGCGCGTGCGGGTTGTTTTTTCGGTTCAACCGTAACTTGATTGTTTTTGCTCACTCTTTGGCAATAAACTGAAGGTGTAATTTTTGCATGCACGTTCGCGTCATCGCCGATGATTTGTTTTCATCACGGTAGCGCAGCGTTACAGGAACCGCTCAGCGGGGGTCTGAACGGCTTACGGCACAGGGTACAGTCGGAGGCAGCTTTTGAGTAATTACCAGTTAGGCGACAAGTTCAAGGACGCGCACGACGCGTCCGTTGAGATCTCGATGCTGATGGGGTCGATCCGTACAGCGGTCGATACGGCCGAGCGTTGCGGCCCCGATGACTTTGCCATCTTGCACGATGCCGGTGCCTATCAGCGCGAGGCCGTGAAAATCCGTTTGCTGGCAACGCGTATCGCCGAGTTGACGGCGCGCACCGCGTGGCCAACTGCGGAAGAAATCAAAACCATCGATCCCGCAACGGCCGCAATGCTGCGGTCGCTGACTGATGGGGATTGCTACGCCTGAGACGGCCCCTGAGTCGGCCAATGCGTCACTGCAGAGCACCCTGGAAACAACACGCCCACAGCCATTTTTGATCGATTTTGGATTCTGTTTCTGGCGGAACAGCGCTCCCCCTGTGGCCATGCTCAATTACGGGCATCGGAACCACGCACCGTACCTCTGAGAGGCCGGTGACACCTCAGGGAGATACGACCATGACCGCCCTCGCCCGTTCGCCGTTCTCGCTCTATCTCAACGAGTGTCTGCCTGTGACCATGGCCGCGACGCCTGTCCGCCGGTGCGCTGAAATCCACACGTTGGTGCAGTGCCCGACACTTCCATTCGGCACGCGCTACAAGCTGGTTTGCGTCGTCAACGGTCAACGCTCCACCGTTGCCATCGGCCGCGCCACCTCGCGTTACGCTTCACTCAACCTCGCCAACCTCCGCCGCCGCGGTGCCCGCCTGGGCATCCAGGAAGTGCACGTGTTGAAGTGAGCGGGGGAGGGGAGGGGGAGCGAACTATATCGGGAGCCGCGGAACGACCCGCGCTCCTGGTGAGCAAAACGGCTTGAACCTCACGAGCCTCTTATCGACCTATCAATCTGGTCACCCCGGCCAAAAAGCATTCTCCGATTAAATCTCGAAGCCACCCATCGCTGTGCTCGCCATCCTCGGCAACGGACATGCAGCGTCTCGCATACGGAACGAACCGCGCGTTCGGCGCGATGTCGATGACGCCGACCAAACAGCAGTCCCGTAGCCGCCCATGGCGGCAATCCCAGAACCAGAGCCAGTTGATCGCCATTGTCGGCGATCACATTGCAGCACCCAAACACCACCGCGTTCATGCGGGTAATAAATATTATGGAAAATATAGGTGTCTGATAACGATATCTGTGGCTTTTAAGGAAGGCTCTGTCAGGCCTCTTGAACCCCACCGTCCTTATGCCATATCCACACTCCGATAACCGCATGCGGCAATCCAATACGGTCCCCTATCCGTTTACTGGGGAGAACCTTGAAACTGTGCCGCCCTAATTGGGCCAAAACCCGTCGGCATAACCCCATCCAACCGATCCCGAACCCTTCACCAGACATTGACGAAGCCAGCGCCCTCCCCGCTGATCGCTGAGGGTGCAATCTCCACTTCTCACACGCGTCACCCCACGTCCCATCCCGGACGCCTCCCCCCACCGACGCTAGCAAGAGGGCTGATCCTCATGAGCACCTCCAAAGCCTTGACCACCACGAAGTCGATCCCGGCCGTCTCCGCCGGCACCGGCGGACTCGCGCGCTACATGCAGGAAATCCGCAAATTTCCCATGCTGCAGCCGGACGAGGAATACATGCTCGCCAAGCGCTGGACCGAGCATGCCGACAGTGGTGCCGCCCACAAGTTGATCACGTCGCACCTCCGTCTCGTCGGCCGCATCGCCATGGGCTATCGTGGCTATGGCCTGCCCATCGGCGAAGTCATCTCCGAGGGCAACGTCGGCCTCATGCAGGCGGTCAAGCGCTTCGAGCCCGAGAAGGGCTTCCGCCTCGCAACATACGCGATGTGGTGGATCCGCGCCTCTATCCAGGAGTACATCCTGCGCTCGTGGTCGCTGGTGAAAATCGGCACGACAGCTGCGCAGAAAAAGCTGTTCTTCAACCTGCGCCGCATGAAGGGGCAGATCCAGGCGTTGGAGGAAGGCGATCTCAAACCCGAGAACGCCAAGACCATCGCGACAAAGCTCGGCGTCACTGTGGATGAAGTCCACTCGATGAATCGTCGCCTCAGTGGCGACAGCTCACTGAACGCCCCCATCAAGAGTGATGGCGAAGGCGGTGGCGAGTGGCAGGATTGGCTGGTCGACGACACGCCCAACCAGGAGACGCGCCTCGCCGACAGCGAGGAGCTTGACCATCGCCGCGCGTTCCTATCCTCAGCGCTGGGCGCGCTCAACGACCGCGAACGCCGCATCTTCGAAGCCCGCCGCCTCGCCGAGCCACCAGCCACCCTTGAAGACCTGGCCGGTGAATTCAACATTAGCCGGGAACGGGTCCGCCAGATCGAGGTCCGTGCCTTCGAGAAGGTGCAAGAAGCTGTCCAAACCGCTGCGCTCGCGGCTGAAACAGCCACTCTGCCGAAGCCGGCAAAGGCCCTGCCGCGCGTGAGCCGGTAAGAACAAAATCCCCTCCCCCGTAGCGCTCCCAGCGCTTACGGGGAGGGTCAGAGGCAGTCACAACTCCATCAGCACCTCGGCGCGTGTCCTGCGCGAGCGGCGCATTGGGGAGCTGTGGGCCGGCGTGCAAGCGCACCTTGCCACTCGTTTCTTGTTGGTTGTGCGTGGCCAATGCCGCGCGACCGCCATTCCCCAGTGCACATGGCCCATTGACCATTGGCCCATTGACCATTGACCCATTCACCGGCACCGAACCCGCGCCTTGCGCGGACGCTGTGAACGACGCAGAGTTGCGGCTCCTTTGCATGGTGCATTGCCCCGAGACACATCCAGGACCCGCCCGATGAAACACGCTTGTTATTGCGTCACCAAGCACAACGCACCGCTCGAACGGCTTGAGTTTCCAACACCCGAACCGACGGGTGCCCAAGTGTTGCTCCGGATGACCGGCGCTGGCGTCTGTCACAGCGACATTCATATCTGGGAAGGCAGCTATGATCTTGGCAGCAGCGGGAAGTTGAACATGGCTGAACGCGGCCTGAAATTGCCGTTGACGATGGGGCACGAGATTGCCGGTGCGGTCGTCAAGTGCGGCCCGGACGTCAAGGGGCTGGCGGCCGGCACATCTGTCGTCGTCTATCCCTGGCTTGGCTGCGGCACGTGCCCCACCTGTAAGACTGGCCACGAAAACCACTGCGCCAACAACCACTCCATGGGTGTGTTCCAGCCGGGCGGTTTTGCTGAGTACATTCTTGTTCCCGACGCGCGCTATTGCATAGACCTCGGCACCTTGGATCCGGCGGAGGCCGCCCCGCTTGCGTGCTCAGGCGTGACGACCTATTCGGCGTTGAAGAAGTTTGGCGACAGGATCAAAAGCGAGCTTGTGGTGATCATGGGCGCGGGTGGCCTCGGCCACATGGCGTTGTCGGTGTTGAGGGCGATGGGCGGCAAAGGTGCCGTCGTCGTGGATATCGATGCGGGCAAGCGTGAGGCAGCGCTGGCTGCGGGTGCCATTGCTGTGATCGATGGCACCGCGCCGGACGCCGCGCAGCAGATCATCAGGGCAACGGGAGGCGCTGCCTGTGTGCTCGATCTGGTCGGTGCGTCGTCGACCATTGGGCTTGGCGTTGCCGCCCTCAGAAAGGGCGGCGATATTGTCGTCGTCGGCCTGTATGGCGGCGAATTAAAATTGCCCAACGTGTACTTGCCGTTGCGCGCCATGGGTCTGCGCGGCTCCTACGTTGGCAACTTGCAGGAACTCAAAGAACTCGTCGCGCTGGCGAAGGCTGGCACGCTGAAGCCAGTAAAGGTCACGCGGCGCAAACTCGCCGAGGCCAATGCCGCCATACACGACCTGAAAGCCGGCAAAGTCGTCGGCCGCGTCGTGCTGGTGCCGTGAAGCAGTTGACGCTTCTGGCGGCAGACAATGGCAGCGTGACTGGCTTGCGCGATCCGCGCTCACCATCCACCCACCAATGTTATCCTCGGGCTTGTCCCGAGGATAACATTGGTGGTTGCGCCCTACGGCCCTAACCCTCACGTCGTCCGTTGCTTGCGGTCCTTTTCGTTCTGCCCTTCGATCCGCGCGCGCGCCTCTTGCCATTGCTCCGCCGTCCAGTCGCGCAGCTCGAAGAAATTGCCACCGTTGGCCAGCGCGCTGCCGCCATCCATCATGATGGACTGACCGGTCAGCCAGTTGCAGCCGTCCGACATCAGAAACGCCGCCAGGTTCTGCAATTCTGCCATCTCACCCACCCGCCCCATCGGGTTGCGTTGCTTCGAGCGTTCGCCCGGCTCCTCGCTGGGATTGAGCCGCTTGCTCATGCCCTCGGTTGGTATTTCGCCGGGGCCGATGGCGTTCAAGCGGATGCCATGGCGCGCCCATTCCGTCGCCAGCGACATCGTCATGGTGTGGATGGCGCTCTTGCTCATGGCTGATGGCACCACGAACGGCCCGCCGTTCAAGACCCACGTCACAATGATCGACATCACAGAGCGCATGGGATCGCCCTGTTTCCAACCAGCCGCCACCCAGCGCTTGCCAACGGCGTGGGTCACATAGAATGTTCCGTGCATGACGATGTTGGCAATCGCGTCGAAGCCCCGCGGCGACAGCGCTTCCGTCGGTGAAATGAAGTTGCCGGCAGCGTTGTTGACCAGCCCCGTCAGCGGTTTTCGCGCAAAGATCTCACCCACCATTTCATCCACAGCGGCAGAGTTGCGGATATCGACGCCGTAGCTTGTCACCGTGCCACCGTGCGCCTTCATCAGCGCCTCAGCCGTCTCATCGCAGACGCCCTTGCGCCGTCCGCAGATGGCGATATCCGCACCGAGGCTCAAGAACTGCTCCGCCATGGCGCGCCCAAGGCCCGTGCCACCGCCGGTGATCAAGATATGCTTCCCAGCCAGCAAATCAGGCCGGTACATGGATGAGGTGGGGACAGACATGGCGATACTCCCAAGCAAACGGAGCCGCAGCCTAGCGCGTTTCTAACGTGCGGCAACCACTGGAGCGCCAGCCTGTTGTTCGCATGCCTTGACCCAACTTGCAGCGATTGCGACAAGTCCTGCGGTTTCCCTCCCCCGGACATCCCCCCATGCCCATACGCGCCCCTGCCAAATTCTTCGCTCCTCTCGCCATCGGCGCACCGGAGCCCTACCGCGCGCTCCCCGTGCGCCTTGAACGCATGATCCATTTCGTGCCGCCGCAGAACGATAAGCTGCGCGGCCGCGTCAAAGAGATGATGAGCCAAGTGGATGTCGTGCTCGGCAATCTCGAAGATGCGATCCCGGCGGATCAGAAGGACGCTGCGCGCGCGGGCTTCGTGAAGATGGCGCAAGACAACTCGTTCGGTAAGACGGGACAAGAGGCCGGCCTGTGGAGCCGCATCAACTGCCTCAACTCGCCTTGGGGGCTTGATGACATTCTGACCATCGTCCCTGCGGCTGGTGCCAAGCTCGACGTCATCATGCTGCCGAAGGTCGAAGGGCCATGGGACATCTACTATCTGGACCAGCTACTCGCCCAACTCGAGGCGAAGCACAGCATCGGCAAGCCCATCCTCATCCATGCCATTCTGGAAACCGCTGAAGGCGTAAAAAACGTTGACGCCATCGCAGCGGCCAGCCCGCGCATGCACGGCATGAGCCTGGGCCCCGCCGATCTCGCGGCCTCGCGCGGCATGAAGACAACGCGCGTCGGCGGTGGCCATCCAAGCTATGGCGTGCTGGCCGATGCCCAAAAAGGTTCTGGGGGCGATGCGCCACGCACGCTGTACCAGCAGGACCTCTGGCATTACACCGTCGCCAAAATGGTGGACGCTTGTCAGTCCTATGGCATCAAGGCGTTCTACGGTCCCTTCGGCGACTTCTCCGATCTAGCCGCCTGTGAAGCACAGTTCCGCAACGCGTTTCTCATGGGGTGCGTCGGCGCCTGGTCGTTGCACCCGACGCAGATCGACATCGCCAAAAACGTGTTCAGCCCCGATCCGGTTGAAGTTGCCTTTGCCAAGAAAATCCTCGCGGCCATGCCCGATGGCACTGGGGCCGTCATGATCGACGGCAAGATGCAGGACGACGCCACCTGGAAGCAGGCCAAGGTCATCGTCGATCTCGCCAAGCTCGTCGCCTCCAAAGATCCCGCGCGGGCGGCGACGTATGGGTTGTGAGGACACCTCTACCTGATGTCTTTTCCTATCGTCATCCCGGCGAAGGGCGGGACCCACGACAACTCTCTGATCGGTTCAAGCGTCAGGCTCGAACTGATTTCGATCTTTCGGACACAAGCACAGCACGATACAGGCGAAGCGTTCGGTTTGTCGTGGGTCCCGGCCTTCGCCGGGATGACGAGAAGTAAGATGCGCTGAGCCTTGCTCTCAAGGTAACTAGGCAAATATGCGCGCCCAGACAACTTCATCACCCGTCGCCGGCCGCACACTCATGCAACGGCTCGATGTGCTCGCCAAACACACCGATGTTCCCGGCGAAGTTACCCGCACCTACCTGACACCGGCGCTGCGCTCTGCCGGCGAGCAGCTCATCGCCTGGATGACGGAAGCCGGCCTGGAGGCGCGCTTCGATGCCATGGGTAACGTGATCGGCCGCCGCGCCGGTGCGCGCAAAAATGCGCCCACACTGTTGATCGGGTCGCACTATGACAGCGTGCGCAACGCCGGTAAGTACGATGGCCCTTACGGCGTCATCGCCGGCATCGCAGCCGCTGCCGAATTGCGGCGGCGCGGGATCGACCTCCCCTTCGCACTGGAGGTGATCGCGTTCGGCGACGAGGAAGGTGTGCGCTTCAAATCGACTTTGCTCGGCAGCCGCGCCCTGGCCGGGACGCTTGATCTTGCGATGCTCAAAGCCGAAGACGCCGCTGGCGTTTCGATAACGCAAGCGCTCCTCGACTTCGGCGGCGATCCGGCAGGCATCAGGAAGCTCGCACGCAAACCAGGGTCTGCGCTGGGCTATATCGAGTTGCATATCGAGCAAGGGCCGGTGCTGGCAGAGAAGAGCATCCCCCTCGGTGTCGTCACCGCCATAGCGGGTGCCTCACGCTGGACAATCGCCATCGAAGGTCAGGCCGGGCACGCCGGCACTGTGCCGATGGCGCTCCGCCGTGACGCCGCCACCGCTGCCGCCGAGATCACGCTGGCTGTTGAATTAATCGCGCAAGATACACCCGGCCTATTGGCGACTGTCGGCATCTTTATGACACCGGGCGGCGCTGCAAACGTGATCCCTGGAGCGGTAGAACTCGCCCTCGATATCCGCGCCGCGTCTGACAAAATGCGGAAAAACGGCATTGCAGCTGTGAAAGACGCTATCAAGGCTATCTGCAAACGCCGTAAAGTGCAGGCCAGCCTAACGCCAACGCATGATGCCGATGCCGTTGCCTGCGACGCGGCGCTGCAAGCGCATTTGACTGCGGCCATCAAAGCTGAGGGCTTGCCCGTGTTGCACCTCGCCTCCGGCGCAGGCCACGATGCGATGGCCATGGCCGATCTGTGCCCGGTCGCGATGCTGTTCGTGCGCTGCGGCAATGGCGGCATCAGCCACGATCCGCGTGAGAGCATGACCGCAGCCGACGCCGAAACAGGCGTGCGCGTTTTGGTCGCCGCCATTGAACGGCTTGCGGCACAACACGCCTAAGCGCCGCTTCGCCGTTGACGCCGGATGATCTCTGCGGCCACCAACCCGACGAGCGCCATCGCCGCCATGACGAAATAGACGCGCCCGCCTGCCACCGGATACGCCCGCGAGGCAATCGACGTGGCGATGACAATCCCGATCACAGTGACGACCGAATAGAGAGCCTGCGCTGTCGCTGAGCGATCCGGCGGCGTCATCTCCTGAAGCATATGCATGACGCCCAGGTGCGTCGCCGCATAGGTCACGCCATGCAGGACTTGCAACGGCAGCAGCAGGAGCAGCGGTGGATCAGTGCCCATGACGGTCCAGCGCACGACGGACGCCACCGCTCCGAGCAGGAAAATGCCAACGGCACCGAGATGGTGCACCAGCTTGGCCGACCACCAGAACAGCGCGATCTCGGTCATGATGCCCAGTGCCCACAGCACGCCGACCCAGCTGGGATCGATACCCTGTGCCTGCCAATGCAGCGTGCCGTAGGTGTAGAGCATGCCGTGTGCGCCCTGGACGGCACCAGCGGCGAGCAGCAGCAGCGGCATGTGCCGTATTTGGAGAAGTGCGCGGGCATCCCGCCCGTTGAGCGGCCGGCGCGTTGGTGTCGCGGTTGGCTCTGTTGCGGGCAGCAGGCACGCCGCGAGCAGCGTTACGGCCGCACCAGTGACGATCAGCCAGATCACCACGCCATTGCCGTATTGGCTCACGAACCAACCGCCGATCAGGTTCGCCACGACGAACGCCGCCGAGCCCCACAGCCGCATGCGGCCATAGTTGTGGCCGCGCTCGCGCGCACCGGCCATCGCGATGCTTTCGATCAGCGCGGCAAACGTGCCGGCCAGCGCGATCAAGAGCATGCAGACCATCGCGGTCCAGAAGCCGGTTGCCTGCGAGAGTGCAAACCAAGCGGCAAAACCCGCAACGCTGAGCAGAATTGTGAGGTCGCGATGGGCACGTCGACGGTCAGCCTCGAAGCCAACGAGAGGTGCCGCAACAAGCCGGAACAGTTGCGGGACAACGGTGAGGAGACCAATTTCGCCGACCGTCAGTCCGCGGCTTTGCAGCCAGACCGGCAGATAAGGGGTAATAATTCCCACGGTCCAGAACATGGCCGCAAACATCAACGCGATGCGGACAGGTTCTGACAGCCAGGCGGGACCTGGTGCACTCAAACCGCGCCGACGCTTTTCATCCATTGATGATGCTTGCGAACTCGGCCGGATCGGCGTTACCGCCCGACAATACAACAGCAATCGTCCGCCCCTTCACTGGCAGTTTGCCAGACAGCACCGCCGCCAGTGCCGCAGCCCCACCCGGCTCCACCACCAACTTCAACTCGGTGAAGGCGAAGCGCATGGCGTCGCGCACCTCGTCGTCGGTGACGACCAAACCCTTGGCGAGTGTGCGCTGGGCAATGGCGAAATTGATGACGCCCGGCGATGGTGCCATCAGCGCATCGCAGATCGAGCCTGACATCGCCGTGTTGCGCTCGCGCTGACCGCTGACGAGCGAGCGGGCAAAGTCATCGAAACCGGCAGGCTCGACGCTATGGACGTCGGTTGCTGGAGACGCCGCTTTCACTGCGAGGGCAACGCCCGTGGTGAGGCCGCCGCCAGCGCAGCAGACGAGGACTGCGTCCGGATGTGCGCCCAGCGCGTGCGCTTGCTCCATCAGTTCCAGCCCGACCGTGCCTTGCCCGGCGATCACGTTGAAATCGTCATAGGGGTGCACGAATGCTGCCTTGCGCTCGGCGCAGATGCGATGCGCGATGGCATCGCGATCCTCGGTGGCGCGATTATACGTTACAACACTCGCGCCGAACGCTTTGGTGCGTGCCAGTTTTAGCTTGGGCGCGTCTGACGGCATTACGATCACCGACGCCATGCCGCACAAGGTTGCTGCGGCCGCTACGCCCTGTGCGTGATTGCCCGACGAACATGCCACCACGCCGCCCGGGAATTTGGCCTTGTCGATCTGCGATACCGCGTTGTAGGCCCCGCGAAACTTGAACGCGCCGACGCGTTGCATCGTCTCGGCCTTCAGCAGCACGCGCCCGCCCACTCTCGCATCCAACGTTGGATGCGTGATCAGCGGCGTCACTACCGCCAGCGCTTGGATCCGCTCCCGCGCCGCGCGCACATCGTCAATCGTCGGCACTCGGATTTCAGCCATGAAAATCGCTCGCAGGTTAAAGCCGCGGCGGCACTGGGCCGGGCTTCGGCCAGGGTGTCAAGTTGCGTGTCAAGTTGCGTGTCA
>JANNEU010000073.1:0-15402 GCA_031379035.1 Hyphomicrobiaceae bacterium
GCGACCGCGAAAAAGGGCAATCCAACGCCAGAGAACAGCACACTAAGCAGCCAGACGTAGGCATTGCCATCGGATGGATCGCCAAGGCCAGCCGGCAAGCCGATTGGCAGGACGACGAGCGTTGCCAACAGCACGCACGCGTGCACGGCGATGGTAGCGCGTGGCTCCAGCCAGCGAATAAGCGCGTAGGCGTAACAGTAGCCGGCCAAGAGCATGGCCTGGAAAAAGCACATCGACACGGCCCACACGGCCGGCGCGCCGCCAAGCTTCGGCAGCGCCATCTTCGCGAACAGAGGCTGCACTGAGAACAACAGCAGCGCCGACACGAACAAAGTGATCGCAAAGGTCCAAAGCAGGCCACCGGTGGCCAACGCGGTTGCTGCCGTCGCTGATGACGGTGTCGATGGACGGGCAGGACTGCGAGACGCTTCGGCCATGGGCGGGGTCCGGTTTCTTGGCGGCAGCCGGAAGCTGCGCCGCGCGGCCGACTGTGCCAAGAAACCGTTAACGACCAGCTAGCAAGTGTCCCGCCTTAAGACTTTGGGTTTTCCAAATCTGCTACAGCCTTGGCGAGGAAATCACCCATCTGTGCGCGGATGTCAGCGTCGGCGACAACCACACCTTTGGCGGCGAAATCGGCGCTCACTTTGCGCACGACATCGTCGTCGCCCTTCTCTTCCAGATCAGCTTTGCGCACCGCTTTGACATAGTCGTCGACGGCTGCGCCCGTGATGCCCAGCTTCGCTGCGGCCCACTCTGCGAGCATTTTGTTGCGGCGGGACTCGGCCTTGAACTTGAGGTCAGCATCGTGGGCGAACTTGTTCTCGAATGCCTTTTCGCGGTTATTGAACGTGGTCATCTGGCACCTCTTTTTTGAATGCTGTTCATACAAGGGCTTTACACACCTATTGCGGGACGAGTTGCCCTTGCGCAACCCACATTCCGCTTCGATTTACTGCGCCTGCAACACGACTGACCAGCATTAAATCAATGGCTTAACTTCAATTACAGGTCAATCTGCGAATCGGTGCCGAGAAAGACATGTCGCAGAGTGTTAACATTGTGCGCCCCCCCTCGTTCCGCTAGTCTACAAGGCGAGTTAGAGCACCGCTCCGACACATTTCAAGCCGCAAATCAGACGCACGAATCACCGACACACACTTCACGTTTCCGCATCGCAATTCCATATCCGAAAATCGCCCTCTGCCTATCGCATCGCCAAGGACACGCACCGCGAAGAGTGCGCCACCGCCACGACGTGCACATGCCGAGTAAAAAGACACCGCACGAAGGACACTAGAGATGAACAAGCGCCGCCGCGTATACGAAGGCAAAGCCAAGACGCTCTACGAGGGCCCGGAACCGGGCACGCTCATCCAGCATTTCAAAGATGATGCGACCGCGCTGAATGGCAAGAAGCATTCGCTCATTGATGGCAAGGGTGTGCTCAACAACCGCATCTCCGAATATATCTTCCTGCGCCTCGGCGAGATCGGTGTGCCGACGCACTTCCTGAAGCGCCTCAACATGCGCGAACAGTTGATCCGCGAAGTCGAAATCATCCCACTTGAAGTGGTGGTCCGCAACGTGGCGGCAGGCAGTCTTGCGACGCGCCTGGGGCTCGAAGAAGGCACGGCGCTGCCGCGCTCGATCGTCGAGTTCTACTACAAGGCCGACAAGTTGAATGACCCGATGGTCTCGGAAGAGCACATCACGGCCTTCGGTTGGGCGACGCCGCAGGAGATCGACGAGGTCATGAGCCTCGCGCTGCGCATTAACGATTTTATGGCTGGGCTGTTCCTGGGGATCGGGATCCGTCTGGTGGACTTCAAGATCGAGTTCGGCCGCCTCTATGAAAACGACGTGGTGCGGATCGTGCTGGCCGACGAGATCAGCCCGGATAGCTGCCGCCTGTGGGATCACACCACCGGCGACAAAATGGACAAGGACCGGTTCCGCCGCGATCTTGGCGGCGTACTGGAAGCGTATACCGAAGTGGCGCGCCGCCTCGGGGTCCTGACCGAGAACCCGCGTCCCAAAGGCGCTGGCCCGGTTCTCGTCGCGTCAAACGGTCAAAAGCCGCATTGACTGCGCCTCGTGCGCTCCTAACCGAGCGGCGCACGGCTATTTCTGACGGCGCGGCTCGCGATTGTGGCCGCGCTGTTCTCCTTTGTGGCGACGTTTGCGCCGGTGCTAGAAAGACGATCATCGATGCAGCCATGGATGAAGCACCTTGAGATGCGCTTCCGGGCGATTGTTCCGCAACCAGTGAAAAGTGCCTACCGTGCCACGCGAGCGCTGACGACGGTGCAACTGTCATCCCCGGCATTGCCGGCGGAGTTGCTCACCGACTGTCATATGTGCGCCGACCGTGATGACCTGATTGCCCGCTTGCCGAAAGGTGGCACCGTCGCAGAACTGGGCACTTACAAGGGCGACTTTGCTCGCAAAATCCTCGCCCTGACCTCGCCGGCGAGGCTGCATCTGATCGATATAGACTTTTCCGCCACCGATCAGTCTGTCATGAGCGATCCGCGGGTCACCGTTCACAACGGCCTCACCCACACCACGCTCGCCACGTTTCCGGACAACCATTTCGACTGGATCTACGTTGACGCCGATCACGCCTACGCGGGGGTGCTCCGCGACGCGCGCGCCAGTGTCGCCAAACTCAAGCCGGGCGGATTTCTGGTCTTCAACGATTTTGCGCACATCGATCCGCAACTGGGCCGCTACGGTGTGCATCGGGCCGTCGTGGAGTTCGCCTTAGCCGAGCGCTGGCCCATGCGCTATTTCGCATTTAATAGTGCTGCCCTCTATGACGTGGCACTGTGCAAGGCACCGGTTGCGGCCGTCAGTGCTTCGAGTTGATTGAACCTGAGTGCTTCCATGAGCCTGAGTGCTTCTGGCCCGCGGCTACTTGTGCGACGCACCGCAGAGGGGCATGAACGCCTCAATCGTGATGAATCGGCTCTGAGGTGCCCGCCATGAAAGCCCGGATCAAAATAACTCTGAAGAACGGTGTCCTCGATCCGCAGGGCAAGGCTATTCAGAACGCCCTTGGCGGCCTTGGCATCTCCGGCGTGCAGGAGGTGCGGCAGGGCAAGTACATCGAGGTCGATCTGGTTGAGGGTGACGAGGCCAAGGCCCGAGCGACCATCGAGCAAATGTGCAAGGATCTGCTCGCCAACACGGTGATCGAAAACTACAGCTACGAGCTGGTGCGCTGAGGAGAACGCCTGATGTCGCAGCGGACGATCCGGTTTGCTCCCGCTCTCTGCGTGCTGTGCGGGATCATTGGGACGGCGTCTGCCGTCGCCAAGCCGCGCACGATCGAGAACGTAGAGCTGAAATATACTGTCATTGTGCCTGGGGAATGCCGCACCGAAGAAGGGCCCGGGACTTTGGAAGCCATATGTGCGCCTGATTTCGACGAGGCCAAGAGCGCCGAGATGAGCGCTGCGGCCGCGCTCTTGCTCGAAGTCGACGGCGAGGCTGTGCCGGCCGATGCCAAGCCTTATGGCGAGGCCGACTTCCGCCAAGAAGTCCCTGAAGCGGTCTGTGGTGAGAGTGACACCAACAAGGTCAAGCTGACCGACGTGAAGACGAGTAAAGCCGATGGCGGGACCATCTTTTCAGCCAACATTGCATGCCCGGAAATCAGATTTCTGGGGCTCGGCGAGCGACAGGGGCAGGTTCGTTATGTGATGCAGGCGGGGTTTCGCTACAGACTGATGGCGCGTGCGCTCACCAGCGACGCAACCAAGGTCAAACCGGCGATCGAGAGCTTCTTTGCAAGTTTCAAAACGACTGCCGGGAGCAAGCCATGAAGGCCTCCGTGATCGTCTTCCCCGGAACCAATCGAGAGCACGACGTTGCCGATGTGCTGCGCGCCGTCTCCGGAAAACCGGCCAAGCTTGTTTGGCATGCTGAGAGCACCGTTCCCCAATCAGACCTCATCGTCCTGCCGGGCGGGTTCAGTTATGGAGACTATCTGCGCACAGGGGCCATGGCCGCGCACTCGCCGATCATGCGCGACGTGATTGCGAAGGCCAAAGCCGGTGTGCCGGTGCTCGGCATCTGTAACGGCTTCCAGATCCTTTGCGAGACCGGCTTGTTGCCGGGTGTGCTTCAGCGCAACGCATCGCTTAAGTTCATCTGCAAAGATGTATGGCTGAAGGTCGAGAATGCGTCGACGCTCTATACGTCGAAGTATCAGAAAGGCGAGATTGCGCAGATGATCTGCGCGCACGGCGATGGCAATTACTTTGCCGACAGCGGCACCCTTGATCGTCTCGAAGGCGAGAACCGCGTTGTCTTCCGGTATGCTGACAACTTGGGTCGCATCACGGCCGAAGCCAATGCAAACGGCGCGCAACGCAACATCGCCGGCATTTGCGATAGCACGGGACGCATCCTCGGTATGATGCCGCACCCAGAAAATGCCTGTGAGGCTGCGCTTGGTTCGATGGGTGGGAAGCCGCTGTTCGACAGCGTCTGCGCGGCACTGGTGAGCTGAGTTAACTTCAATTGTTGGGCGCTGCTAACGGGTGCACCGATCTTGCGTGCCTGGTTGTTTCAACTTCAATGCCTTGTCATTGCGTGCGGTTCTGGTGGCTTGACTACGAAGGCTGTGTGACTATGGTGCGCCTCAACTGGGCAAGGTGAAGCCACACTTGTCTGTTTCCAATTTTCCACGAGAGCAATGAGCCATGGCGAAGCCAGCATCCCAGAAGATCAAGCTCCTGAGCACCGCCGGAACCGGCGTATTCTACGTCACCAAAAAGAACCCGCGCACTAGCACCGAAAAGCTCGTCTTCAAGAAGTACGATCCCGTCGCGCGCAAGCACGTCGAGTTCAAGGAAGGCAAAATTAAGTAAGCGCCTGCTGCAGTGTAGAACCGTGGCAGAGCATTGATCAGCAGAGTATGGGGCGGATTTGGCAATTGGCCGGGTTCGCGACGCGTCAGTAGCGGGTATTTAAGACCCGTCGCGAACCCAGCCGTGCCAAGCGTCGATCAAAGAGGGCGTTGATCGCTCGCCTGACATTCGATCGCCTCGCCAAGCGTTTCAGGAGGCCACTCCTGCGCTCTACGAAACGATCATCACCCCACGGCATCAGGAAATGCGGCGGACCCGACGGTCCGTGAGGATCTGAATTTGTTGTCTTTTTGCAACTCTGGTCTGTTTTGTCAACCGTTCGTCGAATTTAGAGATTTCACTGTTTGGCGCGCCCGGGTCGGGTTGCGCGTACCCCGAGCCTGATGGCCAATAAAACGCGCCCTCCCTGGTAATTCAGCGTCATCACAATGCGCGGAGGTTCGTGGCGCTTGTCTGTCAGGACGAAGTCAATCCAGGGCTATTATTGTGAACTGGCCATATCTGGCCATATCTTTCCTGATCTTGCCTGCTTGGCCGTGGCTCCACAGCTCATAGAGACGAAAAAGCGCCCAGCGGACCGAAGTCCACGAGGCGCTCATGAATCGCAGGTCACATTCGACCGAGATCGTCCCGGACACGCTTAGAGTGCTTCCGGGAGAAGCATGCCCTCGGACTTGATCCGGGGGTGTGCAGCGGTTTTCCCGGAAGGTCACGACCAAACAATGAGCTAGGGTCGTTCCTCGATTCCACCAAGAGCGGAACGACCCTAGGCCGAGGCTTCCTTGGCTTTTTGCTCAGCGGCGTGACGCTCTTTATCTTCTTTGCCCTTGGCAGAGACATCGCGGTCAACGAGCTCGATGACGGCGCGCGGGGCGTTGTCGCCATAGCGGAAGCCCGCCTTCATCACGCGGGTGTACCCACCGGCACGGTCCTTGTAACGGGTCGCCAGAACGTCGAACAATTTCTTCACCATCTCGTCATCGCCCATCCGCGACGCGGTCAAGCGGCGGGAGTTAAGGTCACCGCGCTTGGCGAGGGTGATATATTTCTCAACGACGCGCCGCAGGTCTTTGGCCTTCGGCAGGGTTGTCACGATCTGTTCATGGCGGATAAGGGATGCGGCCATGTTCGAGAACATGGCTTGGCGGTGTGCGCTATCGCGGCTGAAGCGCCGCCCAAGTTTTCCGTGTCGCATGGTTGTTACTCTCTGTTTCGCTTCGGTTGTTACGGGGAGGTTCTATGGCCTCACCTCGTGGACTTCAGGCAATCGGCAGTCGGGAATTGGCAGTCGCTTTTCTCAATACGACTGCCGACTGCCTACTCCCGCCTGCCCCCTTCTCAGTATTGATCTTCGAACCGCTTTGCCAGGTCTTCGATATTATCTGGCGGCCAGTTCGGCACTTCCATACCGAGATGGAGGCCCATAGACGCCAGCACTTCCTTGATCTCGTTGAGCGACTTGCGGCCGAAGTTCGGTGTGCGCAACATTTCGGCTTCCGACTTCTGGATGAGGTCGCCGATGTAAACGATGTTGTCATTCTTCAAGCAATTTGCCGAACGCACCGAGAGCTCCAGTTCGTCGACCTTCTTGAGGAGGGCGGCGTTGAAGGCCAGCTCGGGGTGGCGCTGTTCTTCGACGGCTTTTTTGGGCTCTTCGAAGTTCACAAACACGGCGAGCTGGTCCTGCAAAATGCGGGCAGCCAATGCGACCGTATCTTCCGCCGAGATCGAACCGTCGGTTTCGACCTGCATGGTCAGTTTGTCGTAGTTGAGGATCTGCCCTTCGCGCGTATTTTCAATGCGATAGGAGACCTTCTTGACCGGGCTGAACAGGCTATCGACAGGAATAAGGCCGATGGGCGCGTCGTCGGGGCGATTGCGATCAGCAGGGACATAGCCCTTGCCCATCGTCGCTGAGAATTCCATGCGGATGGACGCGCCCTGATCGAGGGTGCAGATGACGTGTTCGGGGTTGAGGATTTCAACTTCCGAGGAGGCCTCGATATCGCCGGCCTTGATGACGCCAGGGCCCTCTTTCTTGAGGACCATGCGCTTGACACCTTCGGAGTGCACCCGCAGCGCAATTTCCTTGATGTTGAGAACGATGTTCGTCACGTCTTCGCGGACGCCCGGGATCGATGAAAACTCGTGCAGCACGCCGTCGATTTGCACGGTCGTGATGGCTGCACCCTGCAACGAGGACATCAGCACGCGCCGGAGCGCGTTGCCAAGGGTCATGCCGAAGCCACGCTCAAGGGGTTCGGCGACGATTGTTGCAAGACGAATCTTGTCGCGACCAGGGGTTACTTGCAGCTTGGTCGGCTTGATCAAGTCCTGCCAGTTCTTTTGCAGAATATTCGCCACGATGGGGCCTCGTACGACAGGGCGGGGGCTGGGTCGAATTCGAACGTCGCAGGAGACTGAAATTGGTGCTTCAGCGCCGGTCGATACTGGGCGGAGGCAACGGGCGACAATGAATTGCCGGCCGCACCCCGCTTTAATTTAGCTCAAACGCGGCGGCGCTTGCGAGGGCGGCAACCGTTGTGCGGAATCGGGGTCACGTCGCGGATGGACGTGATCTGGAAGCCTACTGCTTGCAGCGCACGAAGTGCTGATTCACGGCCGGAGCCCGGACCCATCACTTCAACTTCGAGGATTTTCATGCCGTGTTCCATAGCCTTGCGGCCAGCATCTTCGGCAGCAACCTGGGCGGCGTACGGTGTCGACTTGCGCGAACCCTTGAAGCCCTTAGTGCCCGAAGACGACCACGCGATCGTGTTGCCTTGGGCATCGGTGATCGTAATCATCGTGTTGTTGAAAGTCGCGTTCACGTGAGCAACACCTGACGCGATGTTCTTGCGCTCGCGCTTGCGGGGACGGGCTGCTGCAGCTTCTTTAGCCATGAAAATCTACTCGTTGTTGTCGGGCGTCATTCGAGGACGCGGTCGTTCTATTTATTGATCGCCAAGGTGGGCATGAGACGCAGCAAAAGTTACGCCGCGCATCAGGCCCGCCCAGCTTTAAGAAGACTTCTTCTTGCCGGCGATAGCTTTCGCAGGGCCCTTGCGGGTGCGTGCGTTGGTATGCGTGCGCTGGCCACGGACCGGCAGCCCACGGCGGTGACGAAGGCCACGATAGCAGCCCAAGTCCATCAGCCGCTTGATGTTCATAGCTGTGTCACGGCGCAGGTCGCCTTCGACCATGTAATCGCGATCAATCGCTTCACGGATCTGAAGAATTTCCGCGTCCGTCAGCTGGTTCACGCGGCGCTCCGCAGGGATTTTTACCTTCTGGCAGATTTCCCCAGCAAACTTCTGGCCGATGCCGTGAATGTACTGAAGTGCGATCACAACGCGCTTCTGGGTCGGAATGTTTACGCCTGCGATACGTGCCACTTGTCTCTCCTTCAGCCGCGCCCCGCGGTATCGTTCCTGGTCAGCCGTCCGCGTCAACCGCTTGGCGGCGACCGTTCAGGCCTGCCGCATCCGAGATGCGACCGCTTTATTTGACCGGGCTTTAGGACCCACCCGGCTTTTTTTCTGCGCTATTTAGACGCAGCCATTCTTGAACGCGCATATGTCGGTCACCGGGCACATTTTGCCCAGCCCAACAGGTCGCTCATGTGTGGCGAATTTGACCGTCTTGTAACGACCCTCAATCCCGCCGTCAATACTTTGACCTGAGCGCACACTGTCGCGCGCCCCAACCGACTTATTTTTTCCCGCCTGGCATCAGAATTTCGCTCACGGCTGCCGTGACGGCGTCAATCGGGGCCATTCCATCGACCGTCGAAAGTTTACCCTTAGCGAAATAATAGCCAATCAGCGGGGATGTCTCTCGATAATAGGCCATCAAGCGGGAACGGACAGTCTCCGCGTTGTCGTCGGCGCGGCGCGTAAAATCAGTTCCGGCGCATTTGTCGCACACCCCAGCTTTCCGAGGCTTCTGGAATTGTTCGTGGTAACCGGCACCGCATTTGGCGCAGGTGTAGCGTCCAGCAATGCGGGCCACGAGCGTTTCGTCATCGACGCGCATGGCGACGACCGCATCCAGCTGGGTTTTCTTTTTGGCCAGCAGCGCATCGAGGGCGGCCGCCTGCGCAAGTGTGCGCGGGAAACCATCGAGGATGAAACCGTTGGCGCAATCCGCGTGGCTTATGCGGTCCGAGATGATTTCGATCACGATATCATCCGAAACCAGGCCACCGGATTCCATCACCGCTTTGGCGCGCTGACCGACATCGGACCCAACCTTAACGGCAGCCCGCAGCATATCACCCGTCGATAGCTGCGGAATCCGATGCGTCTCGGACAGAATCTTTGCCTGGGTCCCTTTACCGGCACCGGGCGGTCCGAGAAGAATAAGATTCATCGTCGCTTCCCGCTGCCGTCGCCGGCAGGCCCCTCAGACTAACGTTGCCCGCGCGTCGCGCCCCGGAGTTTAGCCTTCTTGATAAGGCCTTCGTACTGCTGCGCGATCAGATGGCTTTGGATCTGCGCAACCGTATCCATCATCACGCTGACCGCGATCAATAGTGACGTTCCGCCGAACGCAAATGGGATGCCGGCATAGGCCGTCAAGATTTCCGGCAAGACGCATACTACCGCCAAATAAATCGCACCGACGACAGTTATGCGAGTCAGTACATAGTCGATGAAGGTTGCGGTCTTTTCACCCGGACGAATGCCGGGGATGAAGCCACCATATTTGCGCAAGTTATCTGCGGTCTCGACCGGATTGAACACGACGGCGGTGTAAAAGAAGGCGAAGAAGAGAATCAAGGCCACATAGATTGCGATGTGGAGCGGCTGGCCTTGACCGAGCATCGCGACAACATCCTTGAGCCAGTCAGGGCCGGCGCTTTGCGCGAACTGGGCGGCGGTGATCGGCAACAACAGCAACGATGAGGCAAAGATTGGCGGGATCACGCCCGAAGAGTTCAGCTTCAAGGGTAGGTGAGACGCGTCGCCCTGGAAGACCTTGTTCCCCATCTGTCGTTTTGGGTATTGGATCAGCAGCCTTCGCTGTGCGCGCTCGATGAAAACGATGGCGGCGACGACCGCCAGCATCAGCGCGAGCAGTGCAATCAACAGCAGCGGGCTGATCGAGCCCTGGCGTGCCAGTTCGAAAAGGTTGGCGAGTGCCGCTGGCAGGCCGGCCACGATACCGGCCATGATGATCAGCGATGTACCGTTACCAACGCCACGCGCCGTGATCTGTTCGCCAAGCCACATCAGGAACATGGTACCGCCGACCAGGGTGATCACGGTCGTCAGACGGAAGAACCAGCCAGGATCGATGACGACGGCACCGGATTGGCCACGGCTGCCTTCAAGTCCGATGGCGATACCGTAAGCCTGGAACGCGGCTAGGGCGACCGTCAGGTAGCGGGTGTATTGATTGATTTGTTTGCGGCCGGCTTCGCCCTCTTTCTTGAGGGTTTCCAGCGTCGGTACCACGCTCGTCATCAACTGCATGATGATGGACGCGGAGATGTACGGCATGATGTTAAGCGCGAAGATCGCGAGACGCTCGACGGCACCGCCGGCGAACATATTGAACATGCCCAGAATGCCGCCGGACTGCGATTTGAAGGCGCTCGCAAACGCGACAGGGTTCACCCCCGGGAGCGGGATGAAAGTGCCGAGACGATAAACGAGAAGGGCGATCAGCGTGAACCAAAGACGCTTCTTGAGCTCTTCGGCCTTGGCAAAAGCACCGAAGTTCAGGTTCGAGGCCAGTTGCTCGGCGGCGGATACCATGCGTTCTCACTCCCAAGCGCAGCGGCGATAGTTACGCGCTGCGCGGCATTATCCTTTGCGCTCGAAGCGAACCGGAACGCAAGTCCGGTTCGGTTGTCAATCGCGCGCAAATACCGCTCTCGCGACGAACCGCGCAATCACTCTTCGGAGGCACCGGCCTTCTTGTTGGGCGCGGCTTTCTTGGCGCGCTTGGCTGCCGTTTTAGCAGCTTTCTCGACGTCGGCTTTGAGCACCTTCTTAACGATCAAATTGATAGTGCCACCTGCTTTTTCGATGGCTTCACGCGCTTTTGCGCTGACGTGGTTCACTGTCAGCGACAACTTTGACTTGATTTCGCCTTCGCCAAGGATGCGAAGTCCATCAAGCGGGCGGCGGATCACTCCTGCGGCGACCAATGTCGCGATGTCGATCGACTTCGAGGCGTCGAGACGCTTGGTATCAACGGCAGCCTGGAGGTCGCCGACGTTGATGGCGTTCCAATCCTTGCGATTGATCTTGTTGAAGCCACGCTTGGGGAGACGGCGATGGAGCGGCATCTGGCCGCCTTCGAAGCCGCCGAGGCGAACGCCTGAACGCGCGGTCTGGCCCTTGCCACCGCGACCGCCCTGCTTGCCCATGCCGGAACCAATGCCGCGGCCGATGCGGACCCGCTCTTTGCGCGAGCCTTCGTTGTCTTTGATCTGGTTCAGCCGCATCGCGGTAACTCCGGTATAAATGGGGAGTGGGAAGTGGGAAGTGGCCAGTGGGGAAGGGTGCACAAGCACCCCTCACCACTCACCACTCACCACTGGCCCATTTCACTTCTTCTGCTTGGCGTCTGGAACGATCCGCACCAGATGCGCGATACGGTTGACCATGCCACGCACTTCGGGTGTGTCGAGCAAGGTCGAGCGGCGATGCAGCTTATTGAGCTTGAGACCCTTCAACGTCGCCGTCTGGATTTCGGGACGGCGGATCGCGCTGCGATACTGCTCAATGGTGATGGTCTTTTGCGCAGGCATGTCGTCACCTTGGATCAGGGTAAGGATATGGGCCCCTGTTGCGGCACGGGGGAAGATACTGTCAGGCAGGCTTATGTCGAACGAAGCGCGCTGCAGGGTGTGCAGCACGCTTCAGACTTCGCAATTAGGCAGCGTCGGCGGCAGCTTCGGCCTCAGTCGCAGAACCATCGCGACGGCGCGAGATGATCTCAGACACCTTCTTGCCGCGGCGGTTAGCGACGCCACGTGGATTTTCCTGGTGCTTAAGCGCATCGAAGGCTGCGCGGACAAGGTTGTAGGGGTTGGTGCTGCCGAGCGATTTAGCGACCACGTCCTGGACGCCAAGCATTTCGAACACGGCGCGGGCGGGACCGCCGGCGATGATGCCGGTGCCGGGAGGCGCTGAACGCAGAACGACCTTGCCAGCGCCATGCCGGCCAAAGCTGTCGTGATGCAGCGTACGGCCCTCGCGCAGTGGTACGCGGACGAGCCCGCGACGAGCAGCTTCCGTCGCTTTGCGGATAGCTTCCGGCACTTCACGTGCCTTGCCATGGCCGAAGCCGACGCGGCCCTTGAGATCGCCGACGATCACGAGGGCTGCGAAGCCGAAGCGCTTACCGCCCTTGACGACCTTCGCAACGCGATTGATGCCAACGAGTTTCTCTTTAAACTCGCTTTCCTCGCGCTCTTCGCGATCACGACCACCACCGCGGTTAGGACTACGTGCCACCTGGATTTCCTTTCAGGCTCAAAAAGACGTCTTGCATGCGCAGGTTAACGCGCGTCAGAACTTCAGGCCAGCCTCGCGGGCACCTTCGGCCAGCGCTTTCACGCGGCCATGAAACAGAAATGCGCCACGGTCAAAGACGACTTCTTTGACGCCGGCCTTGACGGCCCGCTCAGCAACTAGCTTGCCGACCGCTGTCGCGGCAGCGACGTTCGCACCGGACTTGTGCGCAGCTTTGACGTCCTTGTCGAGCGTCGAAGCGGCGGCCACGGTGTGGCCTTTCGCGTCGTCGATCACCTGGGCATAGATGTTCATGCCCGAGCGGTGGATCGACAACCGCGGACGGCCGGCGTTGTGAGATTTCAGACGCTTACGAACGCGCTGTTTGCGCTTTTCGGTCTGATTGAGTTTGCGGACCATGGTAACGTTCCCGAAGCGCTAGAGCGCCAATATTACTTCTTCTTGCCTTCCTTGCGGTGGACGTATTCGCCTTTGTAGCGAATGCCCTTGCCCTGATAGGGCTCCGGAGGACGGTAAGCACGGATATCGGCGGCGACTTGACCAACGAGCTGCTTGTCGATGCCGCTGACGGTGATGATTTCCTGCTTCGCGCCGGCCACTTTCACTTCGACGCCCTTCGGCACAGTGTGAAGCACTTCATGGCTGAAGCCGATCTGCAAGTTCAGCAGGTCTTTGCTCTTCATGTTGGCGCGATAGCCAACGCCCTGAATTTCGAGCGTGTGCGTGAACCCGTTAGTAACACCCTCGATCAGATTGGCGACCTGGGTGCGTGACATGCCCCACATGGAGCGTGCCTTCTTGCTTTCATCGATCGGTGTGACAGTGATTCCTGTCGCGTCCTTCTCGACTTTGATCACGTCGGGCGCGGTGAACGAAAGCTCACCCTTCGGGCCCTTCATCTTGACCAACTGACCTGCCACCGTCGCCGTAATCCCCGCAGGGACCGAAACGGGCTTTTTGCCGATGCGCGACATCTCACGAACCTTCACTGCTGCGGGCACCTTGCAGGCGACCCAAATCATCATTGCACTCGCTGCACAGTGTGCTGCGCGCCCTCAGAAAACGTTGCATAGGACTTCGCCGCCGACGTTTTCTTCCCGTGCCCGGCTATCGGACATCACGCCTTTCGGCGTCGACAGGATGGCAACGCCGAGGCCGTTGGCGACGGTCTCAAGGTCCTTGACCGGTGAGTATACGCGGCGACCAGGCTTGGAGACGCGCGAGATTTCGCGGATCGCCGGCTGGCCGTTGGCATACTTGAGCTCAATTTCAAGCTCTTTCAGACCGTTCTTGTGCTCGACTTCTGTGTAGCCGCGGATATAGCCTTCGTCAGCCAGCACGTCCAGTACGCGTGCGCGCAACTTGGACGATGGGCTCGACACCTTCGGGCGCCGGCGCATCTGCGCATTGCGGATGCGGGTCAACATATCGCCCAGCGGATCATTGATCGACATTGATCGTGTTCTCCTAAACCGTATCCGTTACCAGCTCGACTTGGTCATGCCAGGGATCAGACCCTGGCTGGCCAGTTCGCGCAGTTGGTTGCGGCACAGTTTGAGCTTGCGATAGTAGCCGCGTGAGCGGCCGGTCAGCTCACAACGGTTGCGGATGCGCGTCTTCGACGAATTGCGTGGCATCTGCGCGAGCTTGATGGTCGCCTGCATGCGGTCCTGGGTGCTCGACTTTTCACTGCCGATAATCGCCTTGAGCTTGGCGCGCCGATTGGCCTTTTGGGCCACCAGCTTACGGCGGTTATTATTTTTGTTGATTGAGCTTTGCTTTGCCATCAGGGCCTCCAAGAACCCACTTATCGGAACGTGCGGTGACGATGCCGAGGTTAAGTTCTATGCGCGGAACGGGAAGTTGAAGTTCTTAAGAAGTTCACGGGCTTCGTCGTCGTTCTTGGCGGACGTGCAAACAATGATGTCCATGCCGAGAATTTCATCGACGTTGTCGTAGTCAATTTCCGGGAAAACGATGTGCTCTTTGAGGCCCATCGCGTAGTTGCCGCGCCCGTCAAAGCTCTTCGGGTTCAAACCCCGGAAGTCCTTCACACGCGGCAGCGCGATGGTGATCAGTCGATCCAGAAACTCATGCATCCGGTCGCCACGCAGCGTGACTTTGCAGCCAAGCGCCATGCCGTCGCGCACCTTGTAGGTAGCGATCGATTTGCGCGCCCGCGTCACGACCGGCTTTTGCCCGGCGATCAGCGCTAGATCCTTGGCGGCGTTATCGACTTTCTTGCGGTCGTTGACGGCTTCGCCGACGCCCATGTTGAGGACGATCTTTTCAAGACGCGGGATCTGCATCCCGTTCTTGTAGCCGAACTTCTTGGTCATCGCTTCGCGAACGGTCTGCTCATAGAGCGCCTTCATCCGCGGCTTGTAGTCTTTCGGGCGTGGCTTCGGCACGAACTTCGCGCCGTCTGCAGCCTTCGCAGCTGGCTTTGCACCCTTGGGCTTGGTGGCCGCCTTCGCACCCGTTTGGGCATTCGGATTGGCTGCACCCTTGGACGCGCCTTTTGCCTTTTTATCGTCGGCCATGGCTTACTTCTTCTCCGGAATCACTTCACCCGAGCGGCGGGCGATACGGACCTTTGTCCCATCTTCGAGGAACTTGAAGCCGATGCGGGTCGGCTTACCGTCCTTGGGATCTTCGAGGGCAATGTTCGATAGATTGATCGGACCCTCCTTCGAGATGATGCCGCCCTGCTCGGTCTGCGTCTGGCGCTGATGCTTGCGCACCATGTTGACGCCGCGTACAAACGCGCGGTCTTCCTTGGGCACGACGCGAATGACTTCGCCCTGCTTGCCCTTGTCGCGTCCGCTCAGAACGATGACGCGGTCGCCCTTCTTAATCTTGGCGGCGCTCATTACAGAACCTCCGGAGCAAGCGAGACAATTTTCATGTGGTTGCGCGAACGCAGCTCGCGAGTGACCGGCCCGAAGATGCGGGTACCGACCGGCTCGCCTTGGGCGTTGATCAACACAGCTGCGTTGCGATCAAACCGGATCAGCGAACCGTCAGCCCGG
>JANNEU010000093.1:0-52167 GCA_031379035.1 Hyphomicrobiaceae bacterium
CGCGTGCGTGCTGTTGGCAACGCTCGTCGTCCTGCCAATCGGCTTGCCGGCTGGCCTTGGCGATCCATCCGATGGCAATGCCTACGTCTGGCTGCTTAGTGTGCTGTTCTCTGGCGTTGGATTGCCCTTTTTCGCGGTCGCTGCGAACGCCCCGCTTCTTCAAGCATGGTTCTCCCGCACCGATCATCCAGCAGCGCGCGATCCCTATTTTCTGTACGGTGCCAGCAATGGCGGCAGTCTGCTGGCGTTGGTCGGTTACCCGATGCTGATCGAACCCTGGTGGGGGCTCAAGACTCAGGCGACCGCCTGGAGCGCGGGGTTCGCAGGCCTGGTTGTGTTGTTGATGTGCTCGGCCGCATGGGTCGTTATACGGCAACCCCATAAGGCGGCACCAAGCAGAACGGCTGCGCCACGGACAATCGACCGTGCGGCACCCACGACAGCCCTGGACCGCGTGATGTGGATCGTGCTGGCGCTGATCCCGTCTGCCCTGATGGTCGCGGTCACGACGTACATCACCACTGACTTGGCCTCGACACCGCTGTTCTGGGTGATCCCGTTGGCGCTGTTCCTGCTCACCTTTATTCTGGTCTTCCGAGAGCGTGAACTGGTCCCCATCGCCATCGTCTCCCGTGCCCTGCCCATCCTCGTGGTCGCCTTGCTGGCGGTGCCGTATCCAGAGGTGCGCTTGGTCTTGGCGTTGGCAGCCTTCGTAGCCGCTACACTCGTTTGCCACAGCCAGCTGTATGCGCGCCGTCCAAGCGCCAGTCATCTGACGGAATTCTATTTGTGGATGTCATTTGGTGGTGCGCTGGGCGGCATGTTCGCGGCGTTGTTGGCCCCTCAGATCTTTGCCTCAGCCTTCGAATTCACGGCGTTGATGACGGCCGCCCTGTTCTGCCGACCCGAAGTCCTGCAACCGCTGTTCAAGCATGTCGATCTGCCGCGTATTGGTGCGTTCGCTTGTTTCGCGGCGGCGGCTTTGATCGGGCAACAAATGTCGCTGGAGCTCGGTGGCGAATGGTTCGGTCGCGGCGTCATGGCGGTCATCCTGGCCGGTGTGGCAGCCAGCCTGTGGTGGCACCGCGCGCATCCCGCCCAACACGCCGGTGTGATGCTGGCGATTGGCCTCTTCGCCTGGATGCTGCCGGCGAGCCAGCAGGCGATCCACACCGCGCGCTCGTTCTTCGGCGTCATCCGCGTGATCGAGACGGCGGACGGCACGACGCGGTTGATGCAGCATGGCACCACGTTACACGGATCGCGGCGGCTGACTGACGACAAGGGCAACAAGGTCGAGCGGCCGGTGCCAGCGACGTATTATCATCCAAAAGGACCGTTAGCGCGCGGCGTGACGATGGCAAGGCAAGCGACAACGGGTTCGGCGGCGGGTCCCATGCGCATGGGCATCGTCGGCCTCGGCACCGGCTCGATGGCCTGCCACACGCAGCCCAACGACACGATCACCTATTTCGAGATCGATCCAGTTGTTGTGCAGATTGCCAAAGACCCGCGCTACTTCGACTTCCTGTCGCAGTGCCGTCCGGGTGCTGAGATCGTCATGGGCGACGCGCGCTTGACGCTGGCCAAGCAGCCCCACGCCGCGTTCGATTATCTGGTGATCGACGCGTTCACCTCCGACGCCGTGCCCGCGCACTTGCTGACGGCCGAAGCGATGCGGCTCTATCTCGACAAGATCGCGGCGCGCGGCGTGCTGGCGCTGCATGTGTCGAACCGCTATCTTGAGCTTGTGTCGGCGGTGAGCGCGACGGCGCAGACCATTCCTGGCACCGTGGTGCGCGTGGTTGAATTCGGCGGCGTGCCCGATGATCCGGATGCACAGCCGTCGACGGTGGTGTTTATCGCAGCCCGCCCTGACGTGCTGGCATCGATGGCCGCCTGGCCGGACGCGCGCATTCCGCACCCGACCACAACGGCACCGTGGAGCGACGATTTCTCCGATGTGCTGTCGGCGATCATCCGGCATATGAGGCGCTGACGCTGTCCAATTCGGCCGGCGATATGCAGGAAAGCGACGGCCGATGCGTCTGTTGATTTTGGCAACGGTTGGCGGGGCCATCGGGTCGGGTGCGCGGCATCTGGTTAACATCGCCATGACGCGTTCCCTCGGCCCGGCATTCCCCTGGGCGACGTTGACCGTCAACGTCGTTGGCTCGTTCCTGATGGGCTTCCTAGTCGACATGATCATGCGCCGCTTCGGCGGCTCGCCAGAGATGCGTACGTTCCTCGCCACCGGCATCCTCGGCGGCTTTACCACGTTCTCGGCGTTCTCGCTCGACATCTCCACCCTGCTGAGCCGCGACGAAATCATAACCGCGCTGGTCTATATCCTCGCCTCCGTTGCCATATCGCTCCTGGCGCTCTATGCCGGGCTGGCGCTGTCGAGGGCGCTGTTTTCGTGAGATTTTTGGACATGGGGTCAGACCCATGGGTCCGACCCCCAAGGCACTGCCCCTATGAGTGACACGCCCGCCACGAGCGACAAGGCTCAGACCAGCAAGGCCAAGTCCGACAAGGTCGAGACCATCACGGTGCTGCCGCAGGAGGCGGACCTGCGGCTGGATCGCTGGTTCAAGATCCACTTCCCTGAGATCGGTTACACCTATCTCCAGAAGTTGCTGCGGTCGGGGCAGGTGCGGGTGAACGGTAAGCGGGTCGAGGCGAACGCGCGCGTGGCCGTCGGGCATGAGGTGCGTGTGCCGAAGGTTGCGCGCGAAAGGCCGAAAGAAGGCTCGGTGCATGCGCTCAAGGCCGCCAACACCGAGGTGGCCACGCAGAAGATCACCAACGCCGACCGCGCGCTGATCGAAGGCATGATCATCTACGAGGACGAGCACGTGATCGTGCTCAACAAGCCGTTCGGCCTCGCCGTACAGGGTGGCAGCGGCACCACGCGGCACATCGACGGCATGCTCGCCGCCATGGCCGACCGCTTCGGTGACCGCCCGCGGCTGGTGCACCGGCTGGATCGGGATACCACCGGCGTTCTCATGATCGCCAAGCACCGCATGGCCGCCTCCAAGCTCGGCCGCACGTTCCAGACCCGCAGCGCCGCCAAGACCTACTGGGCGCTGGTGCGTGGCGTGCCGGCGCCACGGCAGGGGCGCATCGAGGCGGCGCTGGTGAAAGCCGCCACGCCCGAAGGCGACCGCGTGCGTAAATCAGAGCCCGGCGAGCAGGAACAGGCCATGCATGCGACAACGCACTATAACGTCATCGAGCGCGTGGCGCAGAAAGCCGCCTGGGTCAGCTTGAAGCCCGTCACCGGCCGCCAGCATCAGCTGCGCGCGCACATGCAGCTGATCGGCCACCCTATCATCGGCGACAACAAGTACGGCGGCGACACGACCGAGTTCGCCGCAGCCCTTGAGCCAAAACTCCACCTCCACGCTCGCCGGCTCATGATGCCCCACCCCATCACCCGCGACGCCACCATCGACGTCACCGCGCCATTGCCTGAGCACATGCTGACGACGTGGGAACTGCTCGGGCTCGATGCGAATAGGTACGATATCGAAGAAGCGGAGTAGGGATTGCGGAGCAAGCGACGCCCATTTGCTCCGGCACTTACCGTCCCTCCGTTTCCCCGGACCGCCCCGGCGCGACTATCGCGCCGAAGCGGATCCGGGGTCTTCACCCGCCGCCGCAGTGCGCGTTAAAACCGGCTGGTGACGATCCCGGATATCTTCCGCGCTGAACCGCGCGTAAAATTCCGGGAAACCGGAGTTGGCTCGAGGGGATTTGCGCGGCGTTCGACACTTCCAAAACTCAATTGCATACCCGCACCTGCTCTTTCGGTAGTTGCGAGATCGCGGCGCGCCATGACCTCACCTACCATTGCCGGACCACCCCCATGCCCCGCCACCTCATCCTCTTCGACTGCGACGGCACGCTGGTCGACAGCCAGCACGACATTGTGGATGCGATGACGCATGCGTTCGAGACGCACGGACTCGTGCCCCCCACACGCACTGAAACGCTGAGCGTCGTCGGGCTGTCCGTACCGGAGGCCATTGCGGTGCTGGCACCGCGGCAGACAGCGGTCGTGCACACCGCGTTGGCCAACGCGTTTCGTGCTGGCGATCCAACACAACGCGCTGCAGGTGCCCGCAGTGATCCGCTCTACCCAGGTGCCGCCGAACTCATCGCGCAGCTCGCCACCAACAAGAGCCTGGTGCTCGGCGTCGCTACCGGAAAATCCCGACGTGGCGTTGCGCGCTTGTTCGACCGTTATGGCTGGAATGATCACTTCGAGACGATCCAGACGGCGGATACCAACCCGTCGAAGCCGCATCCTGGCATGATTGAGACCGCGCTGGCGGCGACGGGTGTGGACCCGCATCATTGCATCATGATCGGTGACACCAGCTTCGACATGCTGATGGCACGCGCCGCCGGTGTGCGGGCACTCGGCGTGGCGTGGGGGTACCATTCCGTGGTGGCGGTACAGGCCGCTGGTGCCCACCAGATCGTCGATGATTTTTCAGCTCTCCGCGACGCCATTGACGGTTGGGCGCGGTAGGCGGTGGCAGTCTCCAGCGCTACAAGCGGCGCGCTTGTCAGCAAGATGCTTTAGGTTTAAAGCATCGGCATCGCCCCTGCGTTGCTGATCGGATGACGCGCATGTGGAAGCCGCCGGAACGCATCAAGCATACGACACAGCCGGGTCCGTGGCCGACGGCTGTGGAGGCAAGTGACGCCACGCTGTTCCAACCGCTTTCATTCGGCGCGCTGCAGCTTGCCAGCCGAACGTGGGTACCGGCCATGGTGCCGTGGCGGGCCATGGAAGATGGCACGGTCACGCAAGACAACATCGATTGGTATGCGCGGTTTGCGCGCGGGCGACCGGGTGCGCTCGTGGTGGAAGCGACCGGCATTCGCGATGTGCCGTCGGGGCCGCTGCTGCGGATCGGGCATGATCGGTTCATTGCAGGTCTTGCCAAGATTGCTGACGCAGTGCGCGCGGCAAGTGGCGGCGAGACGAAACTATTCATCCAATTGATCGACTTTCTGTCGGTGCGTCGCAGGCCCGATCCGGCGAAGTTCTTTGAGCGGTTTCTGACCATTACGCCACGACTGCGTACTGTACTTGGTGCTGCGGATTGGCCGGACGCCGCCGTGCGGGCAGCAATGGCCGCGAAGAGCCGGGCGGAGCTGGCCGAGCTGCTCACCACTGCAGAATTGGAAGCCCTTGATCGTGGCGCACGCGAGCGGGTGACAGACATCCATCTTCCGCACATTGCTGAGTTGCCGCACGTCTTGCCGCAGCTGTTCGCCACCGCTGCATGCCGGGCGCAGGCCGCTGGCTTCGACGGCATCGAGCTGCACTATGCGCATGCCTATACGATGGCATCGTTTCTCTCGCCGACGAACACACGCACAGATGGCTATGGCGGTGACCTCGGCGGCCGCTTGCGCTTGCCGTTGGAGGTCTACGCGGCTGTGCGCGCGGCAGTCGGAACGACGTTTCCGGTGGGCGCGCGCTTTCTTGCCGACGAAGCAATTGCTGGTGGCGGCGCGCCAGAGGATGCAGCTGTCTATGCAGTGGCGTTTGCGCGCGGAGGCATGGATTTTCTGTCGCTGTCGCGCGGCGGAAAATTCGATGACGCCAAACAACCCCCCATCGGCCAATCTGTTTATCCCTACACCGGGCCGAGTGGCTATGAGTGCATGCCGGGCTACATTTCCGATGCGCACGGGCCGTTTGGACGCAACCTGCCGGCGACCCGCGCAATCCGCGCCGTTGTGCGTGCGGCCGGCTTAGCAACGCCGATAATTGCCGCTGGCGGCATTCACAGCTTTGCACAGGCGGAGGGGGTGGTGAGTGATGGCACGGCGGACATCGCGGCGCTCGCGCGGCAGGCGTTGGCCGATCCGGATTGGTTCGCGAAGGTGCGCACGGGCCACGGGGCGGCGGTGCGCCTGTGTGAGTATACCAACTACTGCGAGGGCCTCGACCAGAAACACAAACAGGTGACGTGTCAGCTGTGGGATCGTGAGGCGCTAGACGACACGGGCGCGTCCCGCTCGCGTGACGGCCGGCGGAGATTGGTCGCGCCGGCTTGGGAAGTGCCGAAGGAATCGGGAAACTAACCCAACCTGCAAATGTGTTTGGTGCGGATGCTTTAATCTTGAAATACAGGCACACCGGCCTATGCTGGCGTGTGGCGCACTTGCGGAGATCATTATGCGCATCGCATGCCTGGGAGGCGGGCCGGCCGGCCTCTACTTTGCAATTCTCATGAAGCTGCAGAATCCAGCGCATGAGGTCGTTGTGGTCGAGCGCAACAAGCCGGGCGATACCTTTGGCTGGGGCGTGGTGCTGAGCGCCGAAACACTTGGCAATCTGGCAGCGGCGGACGCGCTGAGTGCGGCTGAGATCCGCAAGCACTTTGCCTATTGGGATGACATTGCGGTTGTTTTCCGTGGCGAGACGCAGCGCTCCGGCGGTCATGGCTTCTCAGGCATCGGCCGCAAGCGACTGCTGAACATTCTGCAAAAGCGCGCGCGCGAACTCGGCGTCGAATTGCGCTTCGAGACGGAGTTTGAGGCTGGCGAAGAGTTTGCCAATTATGATCTCATCGTGGCGTGCGACGGCGTCAACTCCAAGATCCGCCATGCCCACGCGGATGTCTTCAAGCCGGATATCGATGTGCGTGCCTGCAAGTATCTGTGGCTCGGGACGAAGCAGACGTTTGCCGATGCGTTTACGTTTATCTTCGAAGAGACAGAGCACGGCTGGCTTTGGATTCACGCCTATCAGTTTGAACCGGAGACGGCGACGTTCATCGTCGAGTGCTCGGAGCAGACATGGCAGGCGTCCGGCTTTGATCGCATGAGCCAGGACGCGACGATTGCCGCGTTGGAGCGCATCTTTGCGCGCCATCTTGGCGGGCACGGCCTGATGAGCAACGCGCGTCACCTGCGCGGCTCTGCATGGCTAAACTTCAATCGCGTGCTGTGTGAGCGCTGGAGCCACGGCAATGTGGTGCTGATGGGAGATTCGGCAGCGACAGCACATTTTTCGGTTGGGTCCGGGACCAAGCTGGCATTGGAGAGTGCCATTGCGCTGGCGCGATACATGCAGGCAGAGCCCGACATTCCCTCCGCCATGGCGCGTTACGAAGCAGACCGGCGCCTTGAAGTGCTGAAACTTCAGAATGCCGCGCGCAATTCAACAGAGTGGTTCGAGCAGGTGGAGCGCTATCTCCATCTTGATCCGGTGCAGTTCAACTATTCGTTGCTCACGCGCTCGCAACGGATCAGCCACGAAAACCTGCGCGCGCGGGATCCCAAGTGGTTGGCGTCTGCGGAGCAATGGTTTGACAGGCAGGCCTCAGGACGGAGTCCGAAAGTAACACGCGCGCCGATGTTCACGCCGTTCAAGCTGGGTGCGCTTACACTCGACAACCGCGTCGTTGTCTCGCCGATGGCGCAGTATCGCGCCGTCGATGGCACGCCCGGTGATTGGCACTTCGTTCACTACGCCGAGCGGGCCAAGGGTGGTGCTGGCTTGGTCATGACAGAGATGACGTGTGTTGCGCCGGAGGCGCGCATCACGCCCGGCTGCACGGGGCTTTACACAGACGCGCATGTCGCTGCCTGGCGTCGCATTGCCGATTTTGTACATACAGAGACCTCCGCGAAACTTGGCCTACAGCTGGGGCATGCGGGGCCGAAAGGGTCCACGCAGCTTGGTTGGCAAGAGATGGACGTGGCGCTCAAGACGGGCAATTGGCCGCTGATCGCACCGAGCGCACTGGCGTGGTCCGACAAGACGCAAGTCCCGCATGAAATGACGCGCGCGGATATGGATCAGGTGCGCGATCAGTTCGTTGCAGCAGCGCGGCGTGGTGCTGAAGCGGGGTTCGATCTGCTGGAGCTGCATTGCGCGCACGGCTATCTGTTGTCGGCGTTTCTGACGCCGATCATGAACCAACGCACTGACGCCTATGGCGGCAACTTGGAAAACCGCTGGCGCTATCCGCTTGAAGTATTTGCGGCAGTGCGAGCGGCGTGGCCTGCTGAAAAGCCCCTGTCGGTGCGGATTTCAGCGCATGATTGGCTCGGCACAGAAGGCGTTGAGCCGGCAGAAGCCGTTGTGATGGCGCAGGCCTTTGCAGCGGCCGGTGCGGCCATTATCGATGTGTCGGCGGGCCAGACCTCGACACGTGCGCGGCCGGTTTATGGCCGTATGTTCCAGACGCCGTTTTCCGATCAGATCCGCAATGAAGCGCGCGTGGCGACGATGGCGGTGGGCAATATCACCGAACCCGATCACATCAATTCGATTCTGATGGCAGGCCGTGCCGATCTGGTCTGTCTGGCCCGGCCCCATCTGGCTGATCCCTATTGGACGCTGCATGCAGCCGCCAAGGCTGGTTATACCGGTGTAACATGGCCGAAGCCCTACGAGGCCGGTCGCGATCAACTCTATCGGCTCGCATCGCGGCCTGAGACGATGGCGGGGAAAGTGTAATGGGCACACTCGATGGACGGCATGCCTTAGTCACCGGCGGCGGCAGTGGCATCGGCGCAGCCATCGCCGCAGCGTTGGCTGCGGAAGGCTGCGCGGTCACGCTCGCCGGCCGCCGCATGGCGCAGCTCAAGTCCGTCGCCGCAAAACTTCCCCGCGCCCGCGCCTTGCAGGCCGACGTGACGGACGCAGGCCAATGCGCAAAACTTGTCACGAATGCCAAAGCCGCCTTCGGACCCATTGATATCGTCGTCGCCAACGCCGGAGCCGCCGAAAGCGCGTCGTTTGGGCGGACAACACCGGCGCTTTGGCAACGCATGCTTGATGTCAATCTGACCGGGGCTTTCAACACCGCCCATGCCGGCCTGGCCGACCTGACGCGCGCTGCATCCAATGACGAGAAACCGCTGCGGCGCTTGATCTTCGTAGCATCCACCGCCGGTCTCAAGGGGTATCCCTATGTGGCCGCGTATGTGGCGGCCAAGCACGGTGTCGTCGGTCTGACGCGGGCGTTGGCAATGGAATTTGCGCGCACAACGCTGACTGTCAATGCAGTCTGCCCGGGCTTCACGGAGACGCCGTTACTGGAAGCCTCCATCGCGACCATCACCGCGAAAACCGGCCGCAGTGCAGACGCGGCTGCCGCCGATCTCGCGCGCGGCAATCCGCAAGGGCGCTTCGTCACTCCGGCCGAAGTCGCGTCCACTGTCATGTGGTTGACGTCCGAGGCCGCGCGCTCGGTGACGGGCCAGATGCTCTCCATTTCCGGGGGCGAGGTATGAGTGCCCGCGCGGATGCCAAGGATAAACTGCGGGTATGGCTGCGTCTGCTGCGAACGACACGGGCCGTCGAAGGGGCCTTGCGGGAGAGCCTGCGGACTAATTTTGACACGACCCTGCCGCGCTTCGACGTGATGGCCGCGCTTGTGCGCGCTGAAGCAGGGCTGACTATGACGGCGCTCTCCCGCCAGCTGCTGGTCTCGAACGGCAACGTGACCGGCATCGTCGAGCGTCTGGTGGTGGATCGCCTGGTCTCGCGTGCCGACGAGGCGCGCGACAAGCGAGCGACCCGCGTGCGGCTGACGAGTAAAGGCCGGGCCGAATTTGCAACGATGGCTGCGGCCCACGAAATGTGGGTTGCCCAATTGCTCGACCGGCTTGATGCAGCCGATGTGCGCGCGCTCACTTCCGTGCTGGCCAAAGCGGCACCCGAACATCTCCCAGATCATCTTAACGAGCCGGAGGCCCCATGAACCCCGCCACTTTCAAGCCGCAGCACTTCAGCTGGCAGTTCAACAACGGCGTCGCGCATATCATGCTGGCGCGGCCTGATCGCAAGAACCCGCTCACGTTCGACAGCTACGCCGAGCTGCGCGATACGTTTCGTGATCTGGCGGCGGCAAACGCAGTGAAAGTCGTCGTGTTCGGTTCGAACGGTGGCAACTTCTGTTCGGGCGGTGATGTGCATGACATCATCGGACCGCTGCTCGACAAGGATATGGTGGGGCTGTTGGCGTTTACGCGTATGACGGGCGATCTCGTCAAGGCGATCCGGCGGTGCCCGCAGCCGGTGATCGCTGCCATCGACGGTATCTGTGTGGGTGCCGGAGCGATGGTGGCACTGGCGTCAGATCTGCGGATCGGGACGGCGGCTGCCAAGACGGCGTTTTTGTTCACACGTGTGGGGCTCGCTGGCTGCGATATGGGCGCCTGTGCGATGTTGCCGCGTGTGATCGGCCAGGGGCGGGCCGCCGAACTGCTGTTCACGGGTCGCACGATGAGTGCCGATGAAGGCGAACGCTGGGGCTTCTTTAACCGCCTCGTCGCCGCCGACGCGCTCGATGCCGAAGCGATGAAGCTCGCCCAGCAACTCGCCTCGGGTCCGACGTTCGCGCATATGATGACCAAGACCATGCTCGAACAGGAGTGGACCATGTCGGTCGATCAGGCCATTGAAGCGGAAGCGCAAGCGCAAGCCATCTGTATGCAGACGCGCGACTTCCGCCGCGCCTATGATGCCTTCGTCGCCAAGGGCAAACCGCAGTTCGCGGGAGATTGAACGCAGGATGCGCCGAGACCTCCGCTGACAGTGGCAAATATAGGTAGACGGCATGAACTACACCAAGCGCGACGCCAAGGCCTACTCCCGCGCCACCATGCGTGGCATCTGGGCTGCGTGCCTGATGCCATTCAATGCGAGCGGGCGCATCGATGAGGCCGGTTTTGCCGCCAACATGCGCCACTGGATCGATGACCTGAAGATCGACGGCTTCTTCATTTCCGGCAAGCAGGGCGAATTCTTCGCCATGTCGGTCGCTGAGCGAAAGCGCTCGTTTGAGATGGCGGTTGCGGCCGCGAAGGGTAAGGCCGGCACGATCATGTCGTGTTCTGACCAGAACATGGATACCGTCATCGAGCTGGCCAAGCACGCCGAAGCGGTTGGGGCTGACTACATCGTTGTGCACGCGCCCATTTTGCACTTCCACAAGGCGCAGGACGAAACCTTGCTTGCCTACTACCGGCACATCGCATCGCAAACAAACATCGGCATCGCGCTGTGGAGCCATCCCGACAGCGGATATCTGCTCTCGCCGGAGTTGTGTGCCCGGCTGGCCGAGATCGAAAACGTCGTCGCCATCAAGTATAGCGTGCCGCGCGCGATGTACGCCACGCTCACCAAGCTTGCGGGCGACAAGATCCTCGTCAGCACCGCGTCCGAAGAAGAATGGCTCGACAACATCATCGAGCTCGGCTGGCAGCTCTATCTCTGCTCGTCGCCGCCCTATCTGTTGCAAACCAAGCACGACCTGCGCATGCGCGCCTACACCGATCTTGCCCTCAATGGTGACCACGCCGCCGCCCGCACAATCAGCGCGAGCCTCGAACCGGTGCGGCATGCGCTGAAATCCACGCGGCCCTTGGAAAAGCCCCATGCGCATCAGAAATATTGGCAGACGTTGCTTGGGCAGGTCGGCGGGAGTGTTCGCCGGCCGTTGCTGGAACTGACCGAAGCCGAGAAGGCAGCGACGCGGCGGGCGTTTGAGGCGTGTGGGTTGGGGGTGGTGTCTGCCAGTAATGTCAAGGGTCGGTGATACCCACACGCCTCACACCTGCCATTGCCCCAACCGCTCCAGTTCGGCATAGTCCGTCCTGCATCCGGGCCTCGGCTCGTTTTGGCGTGGAGGGGCGTGTGCAAAATCGGGTGTGGAGTCAGAGAGCGGCGGGCTTTGCTGCGACTTTTCTTGCAACTGCGGGCTTGGCAACTGCGGGCTTGGCAACTGCTGGCCTGGCGATTGTGAGTGCGTCCGTAGCACACGCCGGCAAGCTTGGCGGACAATCAAATTTCGGCGCGGCACCGGCTGCCTCCTTCGTCGGTACGTGCTCTGCAGACGACAACCGCGAAACCACCCCTCGCCGTTCGCTCGCGCGCCCGATCGCCTGCACGTTTTCTACGCCGCGTGGGTCGTTCGGCAACACACCTGCCCCGCTGCCGCCCATCGCGGCCAACAACGATCCTGCCACCAAGCCGCCAGTGGCACCAACCGAAGCCGCGCCGCTGACAGGCACTATGGCCTACTACCCGCCCGGCGAACTGGTGGCGCAAGACAAGGGACGCGGCCGCGTCGGCGATCGCAAGGTCTATCTGCCGGGCATTGTTTATCCTCTGAAACTCGCCAGCGGCATGGAGCAAAGCCCGGCGGGTCGTCACCCGCATATGAACTCGCAGATCTGGGGCTATGGCGGCGGCGGCTGGAATGATCGCGGTGCCGCCGGCGGCACCGAATGCGACCGCCGCAACTACAACCCCATGCTCCAGCGCGACAACTACTGCGAAGTGCGCGGCTGGGACATGCCGATGTGTCCGGCCGGCCAAGGCCACCAAGGCCAGGACATCCGCCCGCCCGCCTGCGACGACGACAAGTGGGAAGCCGTCGCCGTTGTCGATGGCACCATCACGCAAGTCACATCCAACACCACCGTTCGCCTCAAAGGCGGCGATGGCTCCGAGTACTATTATCTCCACATGCACCCTGACAGCATCACCGTCGAAGAAGGCTCCGTGGTCAAGCAGGGCCAGGTGCTCGGCCGTGTCTCGAACTTCATGAACGGCGGCCGCCAGACAACCCAACACCTGCATTTTCAGGTGAAGCAATCGATCTCCATCGGTGGCAGCGTGCAGCGCGTCTACGTGCCGGTGTTCTCGTCGCTCGTCGCCGCCTACCGCCGCGCCAAGGGGCTCGATCCCGGTGTCGACGACAAAGGCAATCTGGTAGCCGATGCCGCCTATGAGGTCGGCGCAAAGCCGGCCGACGCACCCAAGGCACCGTTCACGCTGTGGCCCGTCGTCAACGTTGCCGGCAACGACGGACGCCCGATTGAACCGGTCAATCTCGCGCGCGCATTCCGCGCCAGCGATGACAAGGCCAAGGTCAGCTATGCCGCCACCGGATTGCCTGCCGGCCTGACCCTCGACTCAGCCACAGGCTTCATCACTGGCAAGCTCGACAGCCGCGCCTCGCGCAACACCACCAACGGTAGCTACACCGTGACGGCGACGGCTACCGATGCGAACGGACGCACGGCTAGCCAGAGCTTTACAGTCACATCCAAGCCAAGCGCGCCGCTCGTCGCCACACCGACAACAGCAAAAACGTTCCGCGAAGGCGAGAGCGTGGTGATCGCCGCTGGTACCGCCTTCACCGACCCGAACCTCGACACCTTGACCTACTCGGTCGCTGAATTGCCAGATGGCCTGACGATTGATCCCGCTACCGGCCGCATCAGCGGGGTCCTCGCGCCCGGCTCGGCCACTGGCAAACCCGATGGTGTCTACGTCATCACCATGGCTGCGACCGACAGCGTGGATGGCACCGCGACCCAAAGCTTTACGCTCACCGTCCTGCCGCAGAAAAAGCCAGACCCGCCAGCCGTGCCGCCGCCGCAGATTGTCGGCCCGATCCCGCAAGCGTCGGCGTTTGCCGGCCAGGATCTGACGGCCATTGACACAGCCCGCTTTTTCAAACCCGCCGCCGGTGACGCCGGCGCGCTGCGTTACACGGCGTCGGGTATGCCCCCCGGCCTTGCCATCGACAATGGCACCGGCCAGATCACAGGCTTGCTGCCGCAAAGTGCTGGCGACGGCACAGGTCAATTCCCCATCGTCGTGACGGCAACGAGTACGGCTGGTGGCAAGACCAGCCAGAGTTTCGTACTCACCGTGCGCAACCAGGGACCAACCGTCGTCACGCGGACCGTCAACAAATCCTTCGTTGAGGGCGAAGCCGTTGTAATCAATGCGGGCGGCGCGTTCGCAACGCCACCCGGCGCGGTCCTCACCTACACCGCTTCCGGCTTGCCCACCGGGCTGACGTTTGACAACACACAAGGCACCCTCATCGGCACACTGCCTGCCGGCTCGTCGCAAGCAGGCACCAAAGGTGTTTACACCGTCGAAGTGACCGCTACGGACCAGCGCGGCGCATCCGCCAGCCAGACCTTCACTATTGCCGTCAGTCCTGCACCGCCGAAGCCGTTTGCGCCAACGGTCGGGCCGTCCTTCGCACCCGTGACCGCCAAAGCCGGTGATCGCTTCGGGCCACTCGACGTCTCACTCGATATCTCACCGGGCTTCAAACCGGCAGGTGTCCCCGGCAGCAATGGCCCGCTGCAATTCTCCGCGCTCGGTCTGCCTGATGCGCTCACCATCGACGCTAAAACGGGTGTCATCTCTGGCACTGTGTCGGCGAATGCGGTGCAAGCCTCACCTGGCGGCAACTACCTCGTCACGCTCTTCGCAACCGATACATCGAACGGTCTCAGATCGACACTCGGATTGGTGATGACTGTGCAAGCGCCCGATGCCGCGCCGGCACCGACGCCACCAACGCCCACGCCGCCCGTGACGCCACCCACCGATCCCGCCAAGCCTCCCGTGACGCCTCCGGCCACACCGCAACCCGCCACCCAACCCGGCTGGTGGCCCTGGATCAAAGACAAGGTCTCCGGTGCCGCCTCCGGTGCCTGGGGCTGGGCCACGAAGTAGAGGGTCGCACCGTAGGTCGGGTTAGCAGCACTTCTGCTGCGTAACCCCACTTCGCCTGCGCGATCTCTCACCTGCGCAATCTCTCAATTGTCATCCTCGGGCTAGTCCCGAGGACCCATTCATCTCCATTCGCAAGCGTTCGATTTCCGCGTGGACAGCGCATCGCATACTGTCAACGTCTGCATCGCTGCACCATGGGTCCTCGGGACCCTCGGCATACGCCGAGGGCAAGCAAGCCCGAGGATGACAGTGAGTGCAGTGAGAATATAGACCGAATTGAATCAGAGACGGACCCATCTCCCATGCCGCTGCCCAAAACCAAATCCCCCGACGACCTGCGTTCCGCCCGTTGGTTCGCGCCCGACGACCTGCGCTCGTTCGGTCATCGGTCGCGCATGAACCAGACCGGCTTTGCGGTCGAAGAATTCAAGGGCAAGCCGATTATCGGCATCCTCAACACCTGGTCGGATTTCGCCCAGTGTCATGCGCACTTCAAGACGCGCGTCGAAGATGTGAAGCGCGGCGTGTTGCAGGCAGGCGGCTTCCCGGTTGAATTGCCGGCAATTTCGCTTTCCGAAAGCACGGTCAAGCCGACGACGATGCTCTATCGCAACTTTCTTGCGATGGAGACGGAGGAACTGATCCGCTCGCAGCCCGTCGATGGCGTCGTACTGATGGGCGGTTGCGACAAGACCACGCCGGGCCTGATCCTCGGGGCGACCAGCGCCGCCGTGCCCGCCATCTTCATGCCAGCCGGCCCGCAGTTGCGCGGCAACTGGCAGGGCAAGACGCTGGGCTCCGGCTCGGATGCCTGGAAATATTGGGACGAACGCCGCGCCGGCAACATCAATGAAAAGGACTGGGGCGAGCTGGAAACCGGCCTCAACCGCTCGTTCGGCGTCTGCATGACCATGGGCACCGCCTCGACCATGACCGGGCTCGCCGACGTGCTCGGGCTCTGCCTCCCCGGCGCGTCGTCGATCCCCGCTCCGGATAGCGGCCACATCCGCATGGCATCGGCCACCGGCCGCCGCATCGTCGACATGGTGTGGGAAGATCTCACACCGCAGAAGATCATGACCGAAGCGGCGTTCCGTAACGTCATCATCGTTGCCATGGCCATGGGCTGCTCCACCAACGCCGTCATCCACGTGCTCGCCATGGCGCGCCGCGCAAGTGTGCCATTGAGCCTCGAAGACTTCGACGCCGTCAGCCGCAAGGTGCCCGTTATCGCCAACATCCGCCCCAGCGGCGACAAGTATCTAATGGAGGATTTCTATTACGCGGGCGGCCTGCTCGGCCTCATGTCGCGGCTTACCGGGCAACTCGATCTCACCCAGATCAACGTCTCCGGCGAAACCTGGGCGCACTCGCTTGAGGGCGCCAAAGTCTTCAACGACGACGTCATCCGCCCACTCGATAACGCCATTTACAAGGAAGGCGCGGTGGCGCTTTTGAAAGGTAACCTCGCGCCCGATGGCTGCGTCATCAAGCCGAGCGCCTGCGCTGAAAAGTTCTTGAAGCACACTGGCGCAGCCCTCGTCTTCGACGACTACGCGGCGCTGAAAGCCAACATCGACCGCGACGATCTGGATGTGACCGAAAACACCGTGCTCGTCCTCCGCAACGCCGGCCCGCAAGGCGGCCCCGGCATGCCGGAATGGGGCATGCTACCGATCCCCAAGAAGCTCGTGAAGCAGGGCGTGCGCGACATGGTGCGCATTTCTGACGCGCGCATGAGCGGTACCAGCTACGGTGCCTGCATCCTCCACGTCTCGCCTGAAAGCTACATCGGCGGCCCGCTCGCGCTGGTGAAGACCGGCGATATGATTTCTGTCGATGTTCCGGCCCGCACCATCAACCTCGACATCTCGGACGGCGAATTCGCTCGCCGCCGCGCTGCCCTCAAACCACCAGCCCCCCGCTACGAACGCGGCTACGGCTGGATGTTCTCCCAGCACATCAAACAAGCCCACGACGGCTGCGATTTCGACTTCCTCGAAACTAGCTTCGGCAAACCGGTTGATGAGCCATCGATTTATTGAGCAGCACCAAAGTCGGCGCTTGCCGGCTTTGCTGGTTACGCGATCGGAGGCTAAGCCGTCACAAAATGCGACATCCCCGACCTCGCTATGGGCGTCGCGAATGACCCACACCGTCCGGGAGCTGAATGTTCTCAGACTTTCCGCAGCTCATCGGAAGCAGACCAATGGCGCGCGGTCGACAAGACCGAAGTCTCCGGCTACATCAGTCAACGGCTGTCAACGGCGCGCCCCAGCGTGTTGGCTCAATCTGACCCGGAAACGCTTGATCGAGCGAGCGCCAAAGATTGTCGTCTAGGCGGACAGATTCTTGATCCATGTAGTGCCGACGATCGGGCGACATCTCATGCCAGATACGTTTCGTCGCGTGTGTACGCGGCTTGAACACTAGGCGATCGGGCTCGCAGAACTTTACTTTACACCACTCCCGTTTGCCGTTCGGGTCCTCAAGCTCCAGACCTTCAACCCGCCAAGTATCGAGATAGACGAACCGATTGGTTTCAAAGGTGGCCGATCTGCTCCAATCGATTGTCATCTCGCGCGGCAGCACATTGATGTAGAAATATGCACTGGCTGGGTTCATGTGCGCCGGAACAATCACCGAGATCGGCAAATACTCCACGTCTCCTGATGCGAGGGTTTCCAAGACGCTACGCACTCGATCCGAGACGATCAGGTGCGAGGCGTTGTACTTCCATCGAAAGAAGTCAGGCATCGCGAACGGGGCGTCTTCAATGCAAATAGAAAAGCCCTCTACATAGCGCGCCGGTACCGGCATCGCCACTTGTTGATAATGCACCTCGTACAGAGGGCGGCCGTCAGTGCTGAGCGCCATTTTTGGGTGCGGTCGCCCCGGGATATCCTCGCGGATCGAATAGAGGAGGTGCGGATACTCGTATTCCTCGCGCTGGTCACCTTCGAGGTCCGGGGAGTATACGCCGCGCGCAACAGGCTCCAATGTGTACGCCACTTCGCCTCACTGAGGTACACCGCACCGCGGTCAACTTGGAGAGAATACGGTCCGCCACTTCGAAGTTCAAGCTTGCCGTGATGTCCGCACTTCACCTGTAGCGACCGATTCAGCGTATCGAAAGCAGGATTGTTGACGCTCACTATTGGCCCAACGCGACGTTTGCGCATCTTCGATCGCTATCGACGTGACAAGAGATTCTGCGGACATGTCCCAAGCGTTTTGCTTGCTGTCCTCTCACACCCCCCGCGTCATGAACACGCTGAACGGATCGTCGACATACCCGTCGAATGGCCCACAGCGCACAAATCCGCGGCTCTCATAAAGTCGGATCGCCGGCAGGAACGGCGCGGGCGAGCCGGTCTCAAGCCACAGGCTCGTCACCCCTCGAGCCCGCGCCTCAACCAGAATATGATCGAGCAGCGCGCGGCCGATGCCTTGCCCGAGAAACGCATCATGCACGCGCATCGATTTGATCTCGCCGCGCTGAGCGTCCATCTGCTTCAGCGCACCGCAGCCAGCAATCTCGCCACCAACCCACGCCGACCAGAACGTCACCTTCGGATCACGCAACTTGTCGATGTCAAAAGCATGCACGCTTTCCGCCGGCGTATGCTCGTGCATGCCGCTGAGATGACGCGCGATCAGCGCCCGCGTCGCCTCGCCCGACAGATCATCCGGACGGATCATGATTGCTGCCATAGTCTGAGGCTCCCAAGTGGCAAAGTTCTACCCGAGCCAAGCACTATCATTGCTGCCGCAGGCCTGGCGATAGGACGTGTTCTACTGCCGTGGCCCCTCTTTTATACCGGCGTGCGGTCGCTTTGATCCGACACGCACACACCTCGTTGTGGCCGCGTCGTGCGGAGCACCCGGAGCGTGACGGCGGCCATGACAAAAAAAAGCAACATGCAGGTCGCACGATTTGCTCGACGGTATTCGGCCTGCCACAGCAATGGTGTGCAGCCGGAGGGCGCCTGTGATACAAGCAATCAGGTTCCGGTCGAACAACGAGGCGACGATGCGGTTTCGGACAAACAGAGTGCGCGCTGCGACCATCGCCATCGTGCTTCCGATCATGGTCGCCGGAGCGGCGTCCCACGCCCAGGCACCGCAAACCGAAGCCGGCGTGCTGCGCGTCGATTGGAACGATCCCGAGCTCAAGCGGTTCAAAGCCGCACCGCAGCTGGAAAGCGTCGCACGCGCCGGCAGCGACAAGCTCGGCGGCCTGCGCATTCCCGTGATGGCCTTTGTTGAAACGCCGGAACTGGTGCGCAACGCACTCGGTGCCAACGCCAAGCCGGTCAAGCCGCGTGTGGTGGTCACCGATGCAGCAACGCCCGTCTGGTATCACATCGTCGACAACTACGGCGACATCTCCGTCACCGTCGACGCCGACCTGCGCATCAATCACGTCAACGACAGCGACGCGCAGATCAAACGCCGGCCGCTGTCACTGGATGGCTTGAAGAACGGCGGCAAAACCAAGATCTCGATCTTCGACGGGGCCAAGGAAGAAGGCCTCGAAGGCGTGATGGTGGAGTACACGATCCATAAATTCCCGGACGTGCCGTACACCGTCACCATCGAATGCCGGGGTGCCGCCAAAGCGCAGTGCCGCGACGTCGCAACGATCACGCGTGATCAAGCGCTGCTGCGGGTGATTTCAGTACGGTGACAGCTCACTGCTTTACAGCGGGGGCCGCATCGCCGGGCCGCCGCGCGGTCAGTGGCTTGGGTGCTGTGCGGCAATAGCCAACCACATCCGGCGCGTCCTTGACCTTGTAACCTGGCAGCCAGACGCAGCCCTGCACTGTACCGCACTTGGCCTCCTCAACGCCGAGGCAGGGATTGACCACGGCTTGCGGCGCCGGTGTTGCCGGTGGCGGCGATGCCGCTGTCTGGGCGTGCCCTGTCGCCACGTGCCCCACCACCACAGCCCCCGCCACCAAAGCGAAGAGACCCCAACTCAAAATCCGGGCAGGCGTCTGGGCAGGCGTCATGATCATGTCCCTTTGACTGGCATCCGTTCGGCATGCCGTCTGCGTTAACGTTGACGTAGAGCCCCTGCACCCGAATTCCCGAAACGTTCGCCTGGATCAGGGTCCTTTGTCCAGCGGCAGGTGGGCGGAGCGAGAAGCACATCCCAGACTGCGTCTAGAACGCATCAGGAAGGCCGTGGAGTGGCCTCGCACTGCTTTTGGCTAGGTGGGTAGCCAAAACGACTCAAGGCGCTCCAGCACCCCTTAAAACCGCGCTGTGCGCATTAACCGAGTTGGTCGAAAACTTAACCAAACCAATGGGTTAACGGCGTTCGATCAGTCGTTGCTCGCATCCCGTGCCGCCACTTCGACCGGCGGCGCCAGCCGTGCCAGATCACGCGGTCCAACATAGAACAGATAGCCCTCGCCCTGCAGCTTGGCCGCCGCCTTGCCGATATCGTCGCGATCGGTGATGTACTCCACTGCCATGATCGCCTTGCCGTCGGCCCTGAGCTTGTTGACGAGTTCGATGGTCTCTCTGACGGTATCCGCGTCGTTCGCCTTGCCGTCCTGATAGCGGTTGGTGCCTGGCACCTTCTCGTTGCGATAGAGAATATCCTCCTTGCCGATCCCATCGATCGCCGCCCGGTAGTCGTCATCCGGCAGCAGGAACTCGGCGTTCTGCGCGATGATGAGGAAGTTTGGATTGCGCGCCTTCATGATGGTCGACAGCTTGCGCACGAACTGGATCATCAGATCGCTGGCCACGGTGCCGGCCGGCGTGCGGCCCTCATAGGTCTCGCACACGTCGATCTTATCGAGATAAACGCCGTCAAAGCCCGCCTTGTTGATGCGCGCCATGTAGCTGTCTTCAGCGCCAAAGATGACGTCCTGCCACTCGGATTGCCAAAAGCGGACCGAGTAGTTGCCTTTCCACTCCGGGTTTTCCTCATCGACAACACCCGAGCGATTGGCGGCGCGATTCCATCCGCGCTCCTGCCAATAGTAGCGGTAGTCTTCGGCTTCGCCGACGCTGATATACGACAGTACGATGCGGCGGCTGCCGTCGGGCTTGCGCTTCATGCGCGCCAGATCGGCTGGGGTGAAGGCACCGGCCGTCGTGGTATCGCGCGAATAATCCATGACGATGATATCGTAAGGCGAACTGGCAATGGTCTCGACATCGTCATTCTGCAGCTGATAGCCCCAGCTTCTGACTGAGACCCCACCAAGCTGCATGCCTGAGCCGGCGGCGTCTTTCTTCACAGCTGCCTGCTTGACGGCTGCTTGCTTGGCGGCCTGCTGTTTTGCCGCTTCCAGCTGCGCTGCCTCAAGTCGAGCCGCTGCCTGTTTTGCAGCGTCCTGCCGAGCAGCTTCCAGCTGCGCTGCCTCAAGCCGGGCGGCCTCTTGTTTTGCGGCGTCCTGCTTGGCTGCCTCAAGCCTCGCGGCTTCGAGCCGCGCGGTTTCTTGTTTTGCTGCATCTTGTTTTGCGGCGTCTTGCTTCGCTGCCTCAAGCCTTGCTGCCTCCAGCCTCGCAGACTCAAGCCGTGCCGCTTCCTGTTTGGCGGTGTCTTGCTTCGCGGCTTCTAGCCGCGCTGCGTCCTGTTTTGCGGCGTCTTGTTTTGCGGCGTCTTGTCTGGCTGCCTCAAGCCTCGCGGTTTCAAGCCTCGCGGCCTCAAGCCGCGCTGCTTCCTGCTTGGCAATCTCAACCCGCGCTACTTCCTGCTTGGCCGCGTCTTGCTTGGCCGCGTCTTGCTTGGCCGCGTCTTGCTTGGCAGTGTCCGGTTTCACTGCTTCTTGTGTGACCGGCTCTTTGTTCGGCACGTCCTTGGGGGGCATGGCGGAATAGAACCACCCGGAAACCGCAGCAATGGCTGCGGTGCCGACAGCGCCAGCGGCAATCATGATGCGGGAGATGATGGAAGACGGCATCGGCGGAACCTCCGTCGGTGGTGAGGATCGACGTGCCAAAACCTTGCCGGATGCAGCCCGCCCTGTCCATCCTCAAGGCGTCGCACGCGCCGACGGTCCTCCGCCACAATTTGTGGCACCCAAGCCACAAATCAGCGGCGGCCTTTCAATTTCTGTTCAAGTTCAGCCAGATCTTCGCGGGCGCGCGCCGCCATGGCTTTCTCACCCGCCTTTATCACCAGCCGCACACGATCCGTCATCCAGGTGCGCGCCTCGGCGAACTTACCCATCTCATAGGCGAGCACACCGAGCTGGAACATCATCTCCTGCTCTTTATCGAGGTCGCCGTGCTTGCGCGCGATGCCGAGACACCGGCTCAGATAGGGCTCGGCTTCCGGCCCGCGGCCAAGGACGTGCAAGTTCTGCGCGATGTTGGTGAGTACCGTCTTGAGCTTGATGCTGTCGGCTCCCAGCAGCCGTTCGCCCTCCGCCAGCACACCAAGATTGACAGCGAGCGCCTCCGCATGGCGACCGGCTTCGTGCAGCACGTATCCGCGTTTTTCGCGCATGCCGAGGCGCTGATCATCGGTGAACGCTGCATGCCCTTGGGCGTGGTCGTGTGCCTTGGCGTAATGCGTCACGGCCACAGCGAAATCGCCAAGATCGCTGGCAACTTCCGCCAGATTGTAGTGGGCGCGGGCCTCACGCTCGACATCCACAGCGCCCACCGCCGGCAGCGCGAGGGCCTTCACATACATATCGCGGGCGCCCTCGACGTTCTGGCGCTTGAATTCGACGAGACCTTTCAGGAGCAAGATCCGGCGCAACTCCACCGCCGTTGCTGGGTCGGCTGCCGCCAACGCTTCCACCTGGCCAAGATCAGCAAGCATCTGCCGCGCGCTGAAGCGGACGTTTGGATCGTAGATCTGCGCATCAAGCGTCCCGAGCCGCGCGCGCAGATCTGCGCGTTGCTGCATCGAAAGCGGATCGGCGGCCACGGCAGGCGTGAGGGGCATGGCTACTCCCGCAAACAGGCTTACGCTGAGCTGCAAAACGCGCAGCGCGCGCCGCAAACAATCCGCCGGCATCATCAACTCCACGACATCATTGCCAAGCCACCCTACCCAATGGGAATCACCGCCGTCGCTTCAATCTCCACGCGTGCGCGGTCTTCGATCAGCGCGACCACCTGCACCGCCGACATGGCCGGAAAATGCTTGCCGAACACGCGCCGGTAGGCCGCGCCCAGATCGCGGCCCGCTGCCAGATATTCCTTCTTATCGACGACATACCACGTCAACCGCACCACATGCTCCGGCTTGCCACCGGCCTCAGCAAGAACCGCCACGATGTTGCGCAGCGCCTGCTCGGCCTGCTCGGCAAAGCCGTCGCCGACAAATCGCTGCTGCGGATCCCAGCCGATCTGCCCGGCCACGTACACCTGCCGCCCTTCCGCAACGATGCCGTTGGCATAGCCCTTGGCCGGCAGCCAGTCTTTGGGCGCGAGAACTTTCAACATGACAACTCTCCGGTTCGCCTCAATGGGCCGCAGCAGCCAGTGCCGCTCGCGCGATGATCACCTTCTGCACATCTGACGCGCCTTCATAGATGCGCAACGCGCGAATATCACGATAGAGCACCTCGACCGGATGCCCCGAGCGCACGCCTTCGCCGCCGTGAATCTGCACCGCCGCGTCGATCACCTCTTGCGCGGAATCCGTTGCGTAAAGCTTGGCCATCGCTGCCTCGCGGCTGACCCGCGGCGCGCCTTGGTCCTTCGTCCACGCCGCCCGGTAGACCAGCAACGCACTTGCATCGACCCGCAGTGCCATGTCGGCCAAATGCCCCTGCACCATCTGCAAGTCCGACAACGGCGCGCCGAACAACTGCCGCTCTTGCGTGCGCTTCAACGACAACCCAAGCGCCTTGCGTGCAAAGCCCAGAGCCGCCCCGCCCACCGTCGACCGGAACACGTCCAGATTGCCCATGGCGATGCGAAACCCTTCGCCCTCGCCACCGATGATCGCGTCCGCCGGCACCCGGCACCCATTGAAGCGCAATCGCGCCAACGGATGTGGTGCCATCACATGCAGCCGTTCGGCAATCTCCAGCCCCGGGGCATCAGCTGGCACAATGAATGCCGACAGGCCCTTCGCTCCGCCCGACGCCGTGCGCGCAAACACGACGTAGACATCGGCAATGCCGCCGTTCGAAATCCACGTCTTCTCGCCATCGATGACATAGCTCGCGCCATCCCGCCGCGCTGTTGTCGTCAGATTGGCGACGTCCGAACCAGACGCCGGCTCCGTCAACGCAAACGCGGAGATCGCGCGTCCGGCGCGTGTTTTCGGCAGCCATGCCGCTCGTTGCGCGGGCGATCCAAACAGCGAGATCGGCCCCGCGCCTAGCCCCTGCATAGCGAATGCAAAATCCGCCAGCCCGTCATGCCGCGCCAGCGTCTCACGGATCAGTGCCAACGTGCGTACATCGAGCTTCGCGCCAGCTGCCGCCGGATCAGGTGCCGAATGCTTGAGCCATCCCGCATCCCCTAGATCGCGCACGAGCTTGCGGCACGCCGCATCCACATCGCCATGATCCACATCCGCCAGCTGAGACGCGCACCACGCGTCGAGCTCCCGATGCAGCGCGCGATGCCGCGCCTCAAAAAACGGCCAATCGAGAAAGCTGATGTCATGCATAGTCATATTCCTTTGTCAGGCGCGCGGAGACGCAGCCCGTGGGCTCCGCTGAGCCATCAAAGCTCTCTCTCGATTTTGGCGCGCACCGTCGTCAAGCGCGCATCGCGCAGAAAATCGGTAAAGTCGGTGCCGCCGGTGCCGAGTTCGCCGGTGGCTTTGCCGGAAGGTTTGTTGATGTAATCCATGGCGAGACCCATGTGCATGCGGCGGAATTTGTCGACCTCGGCAACCGCATGGTCATAGGCCTTTGTCGCAGTGCCACCGGAGGCCATGCACAGCGCACGCACTTTCGAGAGCCGTTCCACGTCCTGCACGAAGCGCCTGTGCCCAATCGGCATATAGGCGCGGATCATTTTCAGATACCCGCTTGCCGCTGTGTGCTCGATGCCGAGCAGCGCGTCGAGCGACTGGATCAGCGCGCTTTGTCCGGCACTGCCACCGACGTACACAACCGGCGTCTCGCTGACGCCTTCGTAGACGACGCCCGGTGCCGGCCAGCCCGCCACCCAAGGCCGGATGCGATGGTAAAACATATGCGGATCGCACCACTCGCGCATTCTCGTGAGCGCCCGCTGAACATCCACCATCGTCGCGGCGATGCGTTCGAGATTGAGCGTAACCGTTTTCGCATCGCTAGCCTCGGCGGCTGCCACCGCCGCCACGGTACACGGCAACATGGGCGCACCAGCCAACTCAACGCCGAGGGTGACGATGAAAAACCAGTCTTCGTCAACGCCACCAAGGAACTGCGCGATCATCGTCGCGTTGTCCATGGACACCGGCAAGCTCGGATCAATCTTGCGCCAGTTGTACAAGTTCATGCCGGCGAAATGCACAATCGGCGGCCGGTCGAGACGTTGCGCCACTGCACACAGAGGCCGCGCCAGATTGCGCGGAATGCGAAAGTCGGGTGCCGGACCGGACCAGACCCAGGCGTTGCCCAGCATGGTGAGCAGGAGGAGCGCGCGTTCTTGCGCCAACGCCGAATGTTCCGGGCCAAACTCCAGATCTGGCATGGCTTTGATGGCTGCGCGTAGTTTGTGGGAGCGCAACAATGATGACAGCGACGCAACCGTTGCGTCCCAGGCCGCGTAGGCGGGCGGCAGCGCGGCCAATGGCACTTCAGACGGGACGAAGCCAGTTGTGGCATCAATCCCGTAGTTCGAAAGTGGCTGCAGATGCTGATCAGGCATGCCTACGCGCTCCGCTGCGATAAGTTCGTCGCTGCGACCACAGATTGCCGACGTTGTTTTAAATGTCAAACAATGCGCCGTTATGCCTTGCCTTGCGGATGCTTATCATTTTCCGGTCAGTACGCTTGGCAACCACAAGGTCAGCGGTGGCCAGATGGAGATGGCCAGCAGGACGACCAGCAGCGGGATCAGCCACGGCAGGATCGCGCGCGACATCGTTTCGAACGACACGCCGGCGATACGCGTCACCACAAACAGCACCACGCCTATCGGGGGGTGAATGGTGCCCAGTATGAGGTTCAGCACCATGATGACGCCGAACTGTACGGGATCGATGCCGAAGCCGATGGCGGCCGGCACCAAGATCGGGATTAAAATCAGCATGGCTGCCAGCGCTTCCATGAAGCAGCCGACGATCAGCATTAGCACGTTGGCCATCAGCAGAAACATAATCGGGCTGGAGATGGTTGCGACAATCATCGGCGCAAGTGTCTGCGGCAGGCGTGAGATCGACATGCACCACCCAAGCGCGCTCGCCGCCATCACCAGAACCATGACAAGGCCAGTGGTCTCAGCAGTTTCAACGAGGATCGGGCCCAGCTGCCGCACCTCCAACGTGCGATAGACGACGAAGCCCAGGAACAGCGCGTAAAGACACGCGACGGCTGCCGCCTCTGTCGGTGTAAAGTAGCCGCTGAACATGCCGCCGAGGATGACCGCAGGCGTCATGATCGCGAAAAAGCAATCGCGGAACGATTGCGCCAAGGCGCACCAACCGACGAAAGGTTTGCCCGTCATGCCCTCGCGTTTGGCGATCAACGCGACCATGACCATCAGCGACAATCCCATCAGGATGCCGGGAATGACACCGGCCATGAACAGCCGGCCAATAGAGACGTCAGCGGTGATCCCGTAAATCACCATCGGCAGCGAGGGCGGAATGATCGGACCGATGGTGGCTGCCGCGGCCGTGATCGACGCAGCGGTCTCCGGCCGGTAGCCGGCCTTGGTCATGGCACGCACTTCAATGGCACCCGAGCCCGCCGCATCGGCCACGGCTGAACCGACCATGCCAGCGAAAATCATGCTGGTGAGGATGCTCGCGTGGGCGTATCCGCCGCGCACCCAGCCGATGGCGGCACTCGCGAACGCGACGATCCGGTCAGTCACCTGCGCCGCGGCGAGAATGTTGCCCATCAGAATAAACAACGGCGCAGCGATGATCGGGAACGAATTCATCGATCCCGCCATCTTCTGCGGCAGAACCGTAACCGGCATGCCGCCAAGCCACAGCATGGCAAGCGCCGCAAGTCCCATCGACACGTAAAGCGGCATGCCAGCGAGGATCACCGCCAGCCACGCGCCGGAGACTTTGATCATCAAGCCGATCATGCGACGGGCCCTGGCATAGGCGTGGGCCCGCGCGTGTCACGACCTTTGAGGATCGCCATGATTTCGCTGAGCGCCTGCATGGCAGTGAGCACGCCTGCGGGAAACAACGGCACGTACATCCACGCCGTCGCAATGGGCAGCGAGACAGCTTCCACGTCGGAGTTGGTCTGCATCAAGTGGATGCTCTTCCACGCGACGATGGTGCCGAGGAGCGCAACACCAACCTGGATCAGCACTTCGAAACCACGCCGCGCGGTGTCTGGCAGCAAGTCCTGGAAAAAGCGAATGCGGATATGCGCATTGCGGCGCGTCGCGATCATCCAACCCGCGCACGCCAGCCACACCATCAGAAAGCCTGACAACTCATCGGTCCAGCTCAACGGATGACGGACGCCACGGCTGACGATGCCAGCGGTGACGGTGGACAGCAGAGCAACAACGAGAACGCCAGCCACGATGTGTAGCGCGTGGTCGAGCGAGGCGCTCGCCTGCTGGGCCGATGAGCGCGCCAACTCTTTCGTTTGCATGACGTGAACTCCGCCCCCCCACTCCGTCGTGGCCGCGCAGGCGGCCACCCAAGCAAGCCATAAGTTAGTCTCGCTTGGGTTCGGAAATTGCAATTAGGATTATCGCTGCATGCGCAATGCCGCTATGATGTTAGCCTGCTTGGGTGGCCGCCTGCGCGGCCATGACGAATTTTGGGCATGTGCGGCATAGCGATTTTGCAAAGTTGCCGGCCAGCGCCGCGTCGGTCTTCAAATCTTCAGCAAGCTCTCAAACGTCCCCGCGCCCCACTTTTCTTCGAACTTCTTCGGCACGGTTTCAAGCACTGGTTTGCGCCACTCGGCCAAGTTGGGCTCAATCACAGTCATGCCGCCGGCCTTGAACGTGTTGATCAGTGACGCTTCCTGCGAGAGCAGTTCCGCATCCTGCCACTTCGCACCCGTGTCGAACGCGGCCTGCACGAGATCGCGATCAGCGGTTGGCAGGCCTTACCAGAACGCATCCTTCACGATGATCATGCGCGGCGAGATGATGTGCTCGGTCAGCACCAGAAATTTCTGCACCTCGAAGAACTTGCCGCTCTGGATCGTCGGCAGTGGGTTCTCCTGGCCATCAACCGCACCCTGGCTCAAAGCGAGATACAACTCGGCAAATGCAATCGGCGTGGCCCGCGCGCCCCAGGCTTCGGCCATGGCGCGGAACACATCGACGGGCGGCACGCGCAGCTTGAAGCCGGCCATGTCGCCGGGAGATTTCACGGCCTTGCTGCCTGTCGTCAGATGGCGCTTGCCGTAGTAGGTGATGTTGAGCATGCGCATGCCGCGCTTGGCGACGAGATCGGTATTCATTTTGGCAAACAGCGGTGTGCCCGCTGCTTTGGCCATGTGCGCCGCATCGCGCCACAGATAGGGCGCTTCGATCACCGAGACCTGCGGCAGGAACGCGCCAAGCTGGCCCGCTCCGTCCGTCGTCATCTGCAACGCGCCGGCGGAGACCGCCTCAATCATATCCTTGCCGGTGCCGAGCTGCGAATTCGGGAACACCTGAATGTCGATACGGCCGCCGGACTTTTCCTTGACCTCTTTAGCGATGCGATCTGCCATCTGCACTTGCGGATGCGATGTGGCGAGCGACTCGCCCCAACGGATGACACTGGCTTGCGCGCGAAGAACCGTCGGCGCTGCCACACCAGCGGTCAACGCTGCAGTGCCGGCCAAGAGCTGGCGTTTGCTGATGCGGGTCATGGTGGCGTTCTCCCCGAACGTTGAGCGATCTGGCTCTAGCTGGTCCCGGCCGATCTGGAGAGAAGCGTAACCAACGGTTGGGAGGGGGACAAACGAATTTTCTTATAAATTTTGGCAGAAGTGATCGTGCGCGGCAAGTTCGAGGACTTTGCCCTCGAGCTCCCACCAAAGGCCGCGGGCCTTTGGAAACCTGCTTTTTTGAGCCGGTCCGAGCGGCCTACTTTAGGCCGGAACCCATCGCCCCGCGCAGGGCTTTGGAGAGGCGCAGGACGCGGCCGCTCTGGCTGACGAGGACGACGGTCACTTCGGCTTCGAAAAGGGCAACGCCTGCGCGCGCGATCCGCTGGTCCAACACAAGGCTTGCCGCCCCCAGCTCTTTGACCTTGGTGATCACTTCCAGCACCTCATCGATGCGGGCTGGTTTAAGATATTCCAGGTTCATGCGGCGGACGACAAACGCCGACGCCTCGCGGCCGTCGCCGCCCTGCATCAGCGCGTGATGATCATTGCCCAACAGTCGCAGAAAATCGCTGCGCCCGCGCTCGCACCAACGCACATAGCTGGCGTGATAAACGAGGCCGGAGAAATCAGTGTCCTCGAAGTAAACGCGAACAGGCAGCACGTGGCTGCGGCCCGCTGGCGTCTCGATGAGGCGACCAGCGAGGTCAGGCCAAGGCTGTGTAGGCGCGCTCACTCGGGCACATCGACCGTGTAGTTCAGGAACATGCGGCCACCGTCGGGGAAGATAGTCTGGCCGGTCATGTAGCTGGCCTCGTCACTTGCCAGAAACGCTGCAATGGAGGCTACTTCCGACGGTTCTCCCATGCGGCCCATAGGCGTGCGGCCGAGGATCTTGCGAATGGCGGCGGGGTTGTCGGCGACGGCCTTCACGATCTCGGTGTTGATCGTGCCCGGGCCGATGGCATTGACGCGGATGCCATACTTGGCGAGGCTGACGGCCGCCGCCTTGGTGATCTGGTTGATGCCACCCTTGGAGGCCGAATAGGCCACGTGGTCATGCAATCCGAAGTGGGCGTTGACCGAGCTCATGTTGATGATCGCGCCCGGCTTCTTGCCGGCTTTGACCTGCGCAACCATCTGCCGCGCAGCCCCCTGTGCCACCATGAACGCGCCGCGCAGGTTGACACCCAGTACGCGGTCGAAATCAGCCAACTCCAGATCAAGGAAATCGGCGCTGTCGATGATGCCGGCATTGTTGACCGCGATATCGATGCCGCCGAAGGCCTTCACTGTGGCCGCCAGCATGGCCTCAACGTCAGCCTTCTTGGATACATCGCAGGCCATGCTCTGCGCCTTGCCGCCGGTTGCGACGATGGCTTTGGCCGCTTCGGCGACCTTGGGGCCGTTCACATCCGAGAGCATTACGTGCGCGCCATCGCGCGCGAGCCGTTCCGCGCAGGCCAGGCCAATGCCTTGGGCGGCACCGGTGACGATGGCGGTTTTGCCTTTGAAGGACATTGAGTGCTCCGGAGTGGCTGTGGGCGGTATCAGCCACCGTATCCGTGAATGCCCAGCACAGGCAAACCCGGATGCCCAAGGTCTTGCCAGCTCAACCGGCTCAGCGCCGGCGATGTTCAAAAAATAGGCAGCGAAGGCGTCGTCCGCCTTATTTTTCAGCGGCGGCCTTCGCATTGTTGAGCGGCACATGTGCCGGTGCTCGCCGTCCCAATTTTTCTCATCACATTATCAGAACGTTACGATTTCGTTAACGCCTTGCCCCGAGTTGGCACAGCGATTGCTTTCCTTCCACCCGAGTTCATTAACCGTATGGGAGACGACCGCATGTCGCTGACGAAACGCTCGCTGATCGCGGGTGCTGCATCTCTGGCCCTTGGGCCGATGATTTTGGGCGGGGCCGCACAAGCGCAAGACACGATCAAGGTCGGCGTCCTTCATTCGTTGTCAGGCACCATGGCCATCAGCGAAACGACGCTGAAAGACGTCATGCTGATGCTCATCGAAGAGCAAAACAAAAAAGGCGGCCTCCTCGGCAAGAAGCTGGAAGCTGTTGTCGTTGACCCCGCCTCCAACTGGCCGCTGTTCGCCGAGAAAGCGCGTGAGCTGATCAGCCAGCAGAAAGTCTCGGCTGTGTTCGGCTGCTGGACCTCGGTCTCGCGCAAGTCCGTGCTGCCGGTGTTCAAGGAATTGAATTCGATCCTGTTCTACCCGGTTCAGTACGAAGGCGAAGAATCTGAGCGCAACGTGTTCTACACGGGTGCCGCGCCGAACCAGCAGGCCATCCCGGCCGTTGACTATCTGATGAGCAAAGACGGCGGCTCGGTGAAGCGTTGGGTGCTCGCCGGCACGGACTACGTTTATCCGCGCACCACCAACAAAATCCTTGAAGCGTACCTTCTCGCGAAGGGCGTCGCCAAGGACGACATCATGATCAACTACACGCCGTTCGGTCACTCCGATTGGCAGACGATCGTGTCGGACATCAAGAAGTTCGGCTCGACCGGCAAAAAGACTGCCGTGGTCTCGACCATCAACGGCGACGCCAACGTGCCGTTTTACAAGGAACTCTCTAACGCTGGCGTGAAGGCAACGGACATCCCCGTCGTCGCGTTCTCGGTTGGTGAAGAAGAACTCGCTGGCGTCGACACCAAGAACCTTGTCGGCCATCTGGCTGCCTGGAACTACTTCATGAGCGTCAAGGATGCCAAGAACGCCGAGTTCATTGCCAAGTGGCAGGCGTTTACCAAGAACCCGAAGCGCACGTTCAATGATCCGATGGACGCCCACGTGATCGGCTTTGAAATGTGGGTGAAGGCTGTGACGAAGGTCGGTTCGACCGACGTTGATAAGGTGATCGCTGCTCTCCCGGGCATCGAAGCACCGAACCTGACCGGTGGCGTCTCCAAGATGCTGGCGAACCACCACATCACCAAGCCCGTCCTGATCGGTGAAATCCGCGCAGACGGCCAACTCGACACCGTCTGGAAAACCCCGGGCCTTGTCGAGGGTGCTGCCTGGTCGCCCCACCTCGAAGGTTCCAAGGACCTCGTGGCTGACTGGGTTGACAAGAAGTGCGGTAACTTCAACACCAAGACTGGCAAGTGCGGCGGTTGATCGCTGCTGGCCTTTAGTTGAACGTGTCATATGAAGATGCGATGCGGCGCCTCCGGCAGGAGAGTGCCGCATCGTAATATGTGGGGTGAAGCTTCGGCTGCACATGTGCCTTATGCTAGTGCAGTGCGGCGTGCCAGCGGTGACCAATTCACTTGATCATCCCGGCGCAGGCCGTGACCCACGGCAAGCATCTGATAAGGGTCCATTGGTCGTGGGTGCCGGCCTCCGCCGGCATGACGAAAAATGAGAAACAAGTGATAGCGCCGGGACATTTGAGTATGCACGTCGACATGCGGTGGTTGCTTCGAAATCTGTGTCTCGCCGTAGCGATCATCGCGGCATGTGGGGTGTTCGGTGCACGCCAAGTATACGCGCAAACCTCGCTCGACGGCGCGATCGAAAGGTTCCTGGCCGACAGTTTCCCCGATACCGACGCGGCCATCGGCGTGGTCATTGCGTCCGGTGTGCCCCAAGCTGCCGCCATCCTCGAAGCGCTGGGTGACCGCCGCCTGTTCTTCAGCGCAACCGCAAAATCCGTTATCTACAAAGACGCTGCTGGCAAAGTCTTCGACGTACGCACCGGTGCCGCTGCCGCCGCCGAGCCTGCCGACGCGCAGCTCGTCCGCGTCAACAATCGCCTGCGGAGCACGCTCGCCGCCGCCATCGGCGGCTTGAGCCTGCAAAGTCCTGATCCCGTCAAGCGCCTTTCCGCTGCCGAGTCTGTATTCAAATCGCGGGACGCCGCGTCACTCCCTGCCGTCGATGCGGCGATTGCGGTCGAGAAAGTTCCTGCTGTAAAGCGCGCCTTCGCTGCGGCGCGCGCATCCGTGTTGCTGGCTGATCCCTCGGCCGACCGCGCACAGCAAGTCGCTGCCGTCTCGACGCTCGCTGAACGTGGCGATCAGGATGCGATGGCGTTGCTGCGTGGCGTTGCAGCCAACGCGCCCGCACCGGAAGTCAAACAGGCGGCGGCGCTGGCCATGGCCGAGGTTGATCGCAAGTTAAAGGTCGTCGGGCTCGTACAAGACGTCTACTATGGCCTCTCGCTCGGCTCGGTCTTGCTGCTGGCCGCCATTGGTCTTGCCATTACGTTCGGTGTGATGGGCGTTATCAATATGGCGCACGGCGAGATGGTGATGCTTGGCGCTTACACGACGTTTGCCGTGCAGGAAGTGTTCCGCGCTTATGCACCGGGTTGGTTTGACTGGTCGCTGCCGGTGGCGCTCCCGCTGGCGTTTCTCGTTGCAGCCCTTGTCGGCGTCGCGATTGAACGCGGCATCATCCAGCATCTCTATGGCCGACCCCTTGAGACCTTGCTCGCGACCTGGGGCGTCAGCCTCATCCTGCAGCAAGCAGTGCGCACCGCGTTCGGGTCATCAAACAAGGAAGTTGGCGCGCCGTCGTACATGTCCGGTGCCTTCGAGGTTTACGGGCTGGCCATCACCTATGGCCGTATGTGGATCATTGTTTTCACGCTGGTGGTGTTTGCTGTGCTGCTGGCGATGCTCAAGCTCACCCCGTTGGGGCTGCAAATGCGCGCCGTCACGCAGAACCGCCGCATGGCCGGCTCCATGGGCATCCGCACCAACTGGATCGACGCAGCCACCTTCGCGCTGGGCTCCGGCATTGCCGGCATCGCGGGCGTGGCGCTGAGCCAGATCGACAACGTGTCGCCGAACCTGGGCCAGAGCTACATCATCGACAGCTTCATGGTGGTGGTCTTCGGAGGTGTGGGGAATCTGTGGGGCACGCTGGTCTCAGCGTTTGCGCTCGGCGTCGCTAACAAGCTGCTGGAACCATTTGCTGGCGCCGTGCTTGCCAAGATCTTCATTCTCGTCGCGCTGATCTTGTTCGTGCAGAAGCGTCCACGCGGGTTGTTCGCGCTCAAGGGCCGGGCGGTGGAAGCATGATTATGCGTTCGCTCCTCAATGGCCAAACGATCACCGACAAGACGGCACGCATCTTCGTGGGTGTCTTGCTCGCGGCCATTGTCGCCGTGCCGGTGCTGCACCTGATGGTGCCGGTGGGCTCGCCGTTTCATCTGCCAACGTATGCGGTTGCCCTGCTCGGCAAGTATGTGTGCTTTGCCATTCTCGCGCTCGCGCTGGATCTGGTGTGGGGTTACTGCGGTATTCTGAGCCTGGGGCACGGCGCGTTCTTCGCGCTCGGTGGTTATGCCATGGGCATGTATCTCATGCGCCAGATCGGCACGCGGGGCGTCTATGCGCATCCGGTTCTGCCCGATTTCATGGTGTTTTTGAACTACAAGGAACTGCCTTGGTTCTGGCAGGGTTTCCACTCGTTCCCGTTCGCCTTTTTCATGATGTTGTTTGTGCCGGGCCTGCTGGCTCTGATCTTCGGCTGGCTCGCCTTCCGCAGCCGTGTCACGGGCGTTTATCTGTCGATTATTACGCAGGCGCTGACGTATGCGCTGCTGCTGGCCTTTTTTCGCAACGACATGGGCCTCGGTGGCAACAACGGCCTCACCGACTTCAAGGATATTCTCGGCTACACTGTCCAGTCGCCGGGCACCCGCGCCGCGCTGTGTACGCTCTCGCTGGCAACACTGCTCGGCGCGTTTTTGCTCGCGCGCCGGTTGGTCGATTCGACCTTCGGCAAAGTGCTGATTGCGATCCGCGATACGGAGTCGCGGACGCGCTTTCTCGGCTATCGCGTCGAGAATTACAAACTCACCGTCTTTGTTATCTCCGCAATGATTGCCGGCCTCGCGGGCGCTTTGTATGTTCCCCAAGTCGGCATCATCAACCCCAGTGAATTCGCCCCGGCCAACTCCATCGAAGCCGTCATCTGGGTTGCGGTCGGCGGACGCGGCACCCTTGTTGGTGCGGCGGCGGGTGCTGTGATTGTCAACTTCTTGAAGACGGTCTTCACGACGGGTTTCCTCGCGCCCTACTGGCTGTTCGCGCTCGGCGCACTGTTTATCTTTGTCACGCTTGCGCTGCCTAAAGGTATCGTCGGAACCTTGATGGAACGCTTCGGTGGCGGCACGCGAGCCGTGGACCCGGCATCCTCCAACGACGCGCCGACGTCCAACGGCGTTGCGCCCAAGCCGGCGGAGTGAGGCCATGAACCAAGTCATCCATTCCACCGAGAACATCGAGAAGCCGCAGCTGACGCAGGCACTGCTCTATCTCGATGGCGTCAGCGTCGCGTTTGATGGTTTCAAGGCGATCAACGATCTGTCGCTGTTCATCCAGCCGGGCGAGATGCGCGCCATCATCGGCCCCAACGGTGCCGGCAAGACGACGATGATGGACATCATCACCGGCAAGACGCGGCCGGATGTCGGCACCGTGTACTTCGACGGCAAACACGATCTGACGCGGCTGGACGAAGCCTCAATCGCTGACCTCGGCATCGGCCGAAAGTTCCAGAAGCCGACAGTCTTTGAAAGCCAAACTGTGGCGGATAATATCTTGCTGGCACTGGCGGGCGAGCGGGACGTGTGGTCGTCGCTGTTTGGCGCGCGCAACGCGATTGAGCCGCATCGCATCGAGGAAATTCTCGATATCGTACGCCTCACCAAGGAACAAAGGCGCCTCGCCGGTGATCTCAGCCACGGCCAGAAGCAATGGCTGGAGATCGGCATGCTGCTCGCACAGGATCCGAAACTGCTGCTGGTTGATGAACCTGTCGCCGGCATGACCGACAGCGAGACGGAAGAAACCGCACGTCTGCTCAAACGCATTTCGCAGGATCATTCGGTGATTGTTGTCGAGCACGACATGACGTTCGTACGCGCGCTCGATACGCGGGTGACGTGCCTGCACGAAGGCTCCGTGCTCGCCGAAGGCCAGATCGATGACGTGTCGCGCAATGAGCGCGTCATCGAAGTGTATCTCGGCCGCTGAGGCCGGAAATTGGAGAGGGACGTCGCCGATGCTGCCGCCGTTATTGCCCAAACCGGTCAAGAAGCGCACCTATCCGCAACAAATGCCGCCCCGCGGGTTAGGCGTGCGGTTTGTGGCGAGAGTGCGCGTGCTTGGTGCAGTGAGAGACGGCCGGGTCTTGCGTTGGTGTAAGCACGGCGCGGCCCTCACGACGACGGATGCAAACTGATGCTCTCAGTGATTGCCATCGATGTTCACTACGGTGCGGCGCAGGCTCTGCGGGGTGTGTCGTTGACGGCCAAGGCCGGCCAGGTCACGTGTGTGCTCGGCCGCAACGGCGTCGGTAAATCGACGCTGCTGCGCGCCATCTGTGGCCACCAGCCGGTCAGCGCCGGCCAGATCACCTGGGGCGACCAGAACCTTGCCGGCCTCAAGCCCTATGAGCGGGCGCGAACGGGGATCGGTTACGTGCCGCAAGGCCGCGAGATTTTTCCGCTGCTGTCGGTGAAGGAAAATCTGGAGACTGGCTACGCGCCGCTGAAACACGCCGACCGCAGTATTCCGGCGGTGATATTTGAGCTTTTTCCTGTGCTCAAGACGATGCTGCGCCGCCGCGGTGGTGATCTTTCCGGTGGCCAGCAACAGCAGTTGGCGATTGCGCGCGCGCTGGTGACGCGGCCCAAACTGCTGGTGCTTGATGAACCCACTGAAGGTATCCAGCCGTCAGTGATCAAAGATATCGGCCGCGCGATTGACTACTTGCGCCGGCAGGGCGACATGGCCATCGTGCTGGTCGAGCAGTATTTCGAATTCGCCCGCGACCTTGCCGATACTTACGCCGTGATGGATCGTGGGCAGATAGTGCTGGCCGGCACCCGTGCAGAAATGGTCGAAGCCGATGTCCGTCGCCGCCTTGCGGTCTGAGAGTCAAAACCGCGATGCGGCGGCCGCTCTCAGCAGCGTGCGGTCGCGCGGTGGCGTCTCCATCGCGTTCAAAAAAACCGATGACGGCATCACGCGCCTCTCAGATTTGCACGAGTATGGCGGCTTCCGCGCGAAGCTGCCGCGCACCCATGGGCTGACAGAAGCGGTGTTGATTAACACTGGCGGCGGGTTGCTCGGCGGCGACAGCGCGCGGTTCGAAGTCTCTGTCACTGCGGGTGCTGCGGCGCAGGTGACGACGCAATCCGCTGAACGCGTCTATCGCTCGCTCGGGCCCGACTGCCGCATCGATATTGCTCTTTCCGTCGCCGACGGCGCGCGTCTCCACTGGCTGCCGCAGGAAACTATTCTGTTCAACGAAGCGCGGCTGGCGCGCACCATCACCGCCGACATTGCCGCCGATGCGACTCTGCTGATCGTCGAAGCCACCGTGTTCGGCCGCGAGGCGATGGACGAAACCGTCACGTCCGGCAGCCTGCGCGACGTCTGGCGCATCTCTCGCGCCGGCACGCTCACCTACGCCGATACTGTCCGTCTTGAGGGCGATATTCAGGCGGCACTGCTCCGGTCCGCCGTCGGCGCGGGTGCTTGTGCCGCTGCCACTGTTCTCTTTGTTTCGCCTGATGCCGCAGACCGCCTCGACGGCGCGCGCGCCGCTCTTGAGGAGCCCGCCGGCCGTGCCGCTGTGAGCGCCTGGAACGGGCAATTGGTCGGCCGCCTCCTGGCCCCCTCGGCCGAAGCGTTGAAAACCGACCTCGCGCGCCTTGCAGCTCATCTATCCGGGTTTGCGCTGCCGCGGGTTTGGGGCATGATGTAACGAATGATCATCACTCAGGGCTGGCCGCTTCATGAATTTGACGCCGCGTGAAAAAGACAAGCTGCTCATTTCCATGGCCGCCAACGTGGCGCGCCGTAGGCTAGAGCGCGGCGTCAAGCTCAATCACCCCGAAGCCATCGCGCTGATCACGGACTTTGTTGTCGAAGGCGCGCGCGACGGGCGCTCGGTGGCCGAACTCATGCGTGACGGCGCTAAAGTCATCACCCGCGCCCAAGTCATGTCCGGCATCGCCGAGATGATCCACGACGTGCAGGTCGAAGCGACGTTCCCCGATGGAACGAAGCTGGTGACGGTGCACGAACCCATTCGCTGACGCATTGATCTCACCCCTGAGGAGACTGCCTATGACGCTTCTGCACATCGGCGACCACTCCGGTATTTCGGTCCATGCGCTTGGCCCGCATTTGCTGGAGCCTGATCACCTGATCTTTGCGGCGCTGACGGTCATCACCGCTATTTTGGCGTACCGCTACGGTCGCCGCGTTGAGGCGCGCGTGCAAGCTGACCGCAAGGAGCGCCGTCGATGATCCCTGGAGAAATCATTCCAGCCGCAGGTGAGATCGAGCTCAACGCCGGTCGCAAATCCATCAAGCTCAAGGTCTCCAACACCGGTGACCGGCCGATTCAGGTCGGCAGTCACTACCACTTCGCGGAGACCAATCCAGCGCTCAAGTTTGATCGCACCAAGGCACTTGGCCATCGTCTTGATATCGCCGCGGGAACGGCTGTTCGCTTTGAACCCGGCCAATCCCGTGACGTGCATCTGATCCCCGTCGTCGGCAAACGCCGCATTTACGGCTTCCGCCAGGACGTGATGGGCAAGCTCAAGTAAGAGGTGGACGAACATGCGCCTACTCCGATGCATGGTTTTTGCGGTGGCCGTTTCGAGCGGGATGGGTGCAGCGCAGGCGCATCCGCCAACGATCATCAGTCCGGCGGACGTGACGGGAACGATCGAAGAAGTGCTTGCCTTCCGTAATGATCTCAGTGTCGCGATCTTAACAAAGGACAAGGCAAAGCTCACTGAGATGTATGCCGCGTCGTTCGTCCAAACACACGGCACCGGCGAGCAAGACGGCCGCGACGCGCGCATTGCCGCCGTCCTCAAGGGCGCGCAAGCCATTGAGACGCTGGCGGCGGAAGACCTCGTGGTGCGCATCTTCAGTGGCGGCTGGACGGCCGTTGCCACCGGCAAATCCCGCCGCACGACCCCGGCCGGCGAGAACCAGGTGCTCGCTTGGACGGCCGTCTACGTTCGCAATGCAAAGTCCTGGGAGCTGGCCGCCAGCCAAGTGACGCGATTGGCTGAGCCGAAGCCTTGAATTGACGGCAATTCAACCGAACCTTCGAGCCCAAATATGCACTATTGCCTTACAGAAAGTTTCTCCTTACATTGAATTCAGTAAGGAATCTAAAGGACTCTTCTGGCGATGCCGACAAAAAATAACGACGCCATCGAGGCGACCTTGACGAGCAAAGGTCAAATAACGGTCCCCGGTGAAATTCGAAAGGCGTTGGATTTGGCAACAGGGGACAAAGTGCGCTTTGTCCGTGGCCGGAACGGCACGATCTCGATCGAGGCGCGGAAGAAGCAGAGCATTCTCGACTACGCGCGCGCTCATCCCATCCGGTCAAAGGAGCCCATCGGCGATCTGGACGCCTTCATTGATGGAGCGGTTACCAAAGCTGTCACCGCGCGGATGCGCCGTGCGGCCAAGAACCGGCGAACATGATCGGACTGGACACCAACGTACTGCTGCGCCTCTTTTTGGAGGACGACCCAGGGCAAAACGAGCGCGCGCGCCAGTTCGTGGCATCGGCCGCACGCGACGCGCCGCTGTACATTAACTCCATTGTCCTGGTCGAATTTGTTTGGGTGCTGCTGCGATCGGCAAAGCTCGGGAAGGCGCGTGTCGTCAGTATCATCGAGGCCATCCTCACTTCCGATGATCTGGAGGTGATGCATGTGGATTGTGCGCGCGAGGCCCTGGAGTCCTATCGTCTGGGCAAGGCTGACTTCGCCGACTACTACTTGTCGTCCATGAATGTCGAGTTGGGCTGCTCGGCAACAGCAACTTTTGATACCACCGCAGCGACCGATTCATTCTTTACGCCAGTTCCGTAGGTTCACCGCCGCCGACAACGTCGATAGATATCCAAAGGCCCCCGCATGTCCCTCAAAATGTCCCGCGCGGCGTATGCCGGCATGTTTGGCCCGACGACCGGAGACCGTGTGCGGCTGGCCGACACGGATCTCATCATCGAGGTCGAGAAGGATTTCACAACCTATGGCGAGGAGGTGAAGTTCGGCGGCGGCAAGGTGATCCGCGACGGCATGGGGCAATCCCAGATCACCAACGCGAAGGGCGCCGTTGATACGGTCATTACCAACGCGCTGATCCTCGATCATTGGGGCATCGTTAAAGCCGACATCGGCTTAAGTGGCGGCCGCATCGCGGCCATCGGTAAAGCGGGCAATCCGGATATCCAGCCGAATGTCGATATCATCGTCGGGCCGGGCACGGAGGTGATTGCCGGGGAGGGCAAGATCATCACGGCCGGCGGCTTCGATACGCATATCCACTTTATTTGCCCGCAGCAGGTCGAAGAAGCGTTGATGAGCGGCATTACCTCCATGCTCGGCGGTGGCACGGGACCGGCGCATGGCACGTTCGCGACGACGTGCACACCAGGGCCGTGGCATCTGGAGATGATGATCAAGGCGGCCGATAGCTTTCCCATGAACCTGGGCTTTGCCGGCAAGGGCAATGCGTCGCTGCCTGATGCGCTGGAAGAGATGGTCAAAGCGGGTGCATGCGCGCTGAAGCTGCACGAAGACTGGGGCACGACGCCGGCGGCCATCGATAACTGCCTGAGCGTTGCTGACGACTACGACGTGCAGGTGATGATCCACACCGATACGCTGAACGAGAGTGGGTACGTGGATGATACGATTAAGGCCTTCAAGGGTCGCACGATCCATGCGTTTCACACCGAAGGCGCGGGCGGTGGGCATGCGCCGGACATCATGAAGGTGGCGGGCTTGAAGAATGTACTGCCATCGTCAACAAATCCGACGCGGCCGTTCACGGTGAATACGCTGGATGAGCATCTCGACATGTTGATGGTTTGCCACCATCTCGACAGTTCAATTCCAGAAGATCTCGCATTTGCCGAAAGTCGCATCCGCAAGGAAACCATTGCGGCTGAGGACATTCTGCACGATATGGGCGCGCTCTCAATGATGAGCTCCGACAGCCAAGCCATGGGCCGCGTCGGCGAGGTGATCATCCGCACCTGGCAGACCGCGCACAAGATGCGCCAGCAGCGTGGGCCGCTGCCGCAGGACAAGGGCAAGGCCAACGATAACTTCCGCGCCAAGCGGTATGTGGCGAAGTATACGATCAATCCGGCCATTGCGCATGGTGTGTCGACGCACATCGGCTCGGTGGAGGTGGGCAAGCTGGCCGATCTCGTTGTCTGGAGTCCGGCGTTCTTTGGCGTGAAGCCGGACATCATCATCAAGGGTGGCGCGATTGCGGCGGCGGCCATGGGCGACGCCAACGCGTCGATCCCGACGCCGCAGCCGGTGCACTACCGGCCGATGTTCGGTGCCTATGGTGCCGCGCGGACCGCAACATCGCTGACGTTTGTCAGCGAGGCTTTCGCCGGAGGTAAGCTCGCCAAGAAGTGGGGTTTGCGCAAGCAGGCCGTCGCCGTCAAAGGCACCCGCAGCGGCCTCTCCAAAAAGAGCATGATCCACAACGACGCCACGCCGGAGATTTCGATCAATCCTGAAACCTACGAAGTCCGCGCTGACGGGGAATTGCTGGTGTGCGAGCCGGCCAAGGAATTGCCGATGGCGCAGCGGTATTTTTTGTTTTGAGATCGATGCCGACCTGCGGTCTGTCCCACGTCGATGGTAACGAGACGGATGCGACTCCTTTGTGTTTGGCCGTGCGTTTAACGCTTGTTCTGGGTGGCGATGTCGCCTTGCGGATCCACCGCGATATCGACTTCCTTGCCGTTCGCCCACACCTTACCCCGCCAAATGTTCTCGGCGTCCAAAATCAAAGGTCCGGTTGGTCGGAAGCCGGACGCGCGAACGCGTTTTTCGGCCTCTTCGAGAGGGATGGGTGCAGCACCTGGGGTAATGTCGCCTTTGCCTCGGCCGCCGGCCTTGTTTTCCCGCTCGTCTTGAAGGGACCCTGTCGCGGGGGCGGCGGGCGCATTTGGCGGGCTGCCAGCGCCTACATTGGTCGGCCCCGCAAACACGCCGTTGAGGCAGAACGTCAGGAATTCCTGCCGGGTGAGCGTGCCGCCGCGGATCGTGCCGGTGCCGCGTGTCGCCAGAAGTTTCAGATAGCCGGACGTGTCCTCTTGCTCCGTCAGTACGCCATTTGCATCGGCATCTACGGCAATCCATTGCTGAGCGCACGCAGCTTCCGACACCGCTTCCGCTCCAGCTGGGGCACCGACTGCGGCCGTTATAATCGCTGCTGCGAATAGTGTTGAGCATCCAGCCCACATCGACTTATCCTCCACACTGAGTGTGTTAAAGCGGTTGTCGTGGGATAGAACGCTGCTACGGCCGCCCGGTTCCAGTGCGTGTCGTGTTCGTTGTCATCACCACCACAAGGCATGCGCTGAGGATTTCGGCTCGTGAGTGACATGTTGGGTTACGCGCGGATCGGGAATTGCGCATAATCATCGAAATCGGTGAGCGCGCTAACCCAACCTACGGAATCCACGCTTTGTTGGAACTGCAATTCTGGACCTCCCATGACCCGTGCCACCCATCTCATCCGCCGCGCTGACATTAATGGCCGCATCGCTGTCGACAGCATCACGCTGGACCGGCAGGCGCGGCACCGTCGGCGGGTGCTGCTGGAGACGGATCGCGGGCATGAGGTGATGCTCGATCTCGCTGAGGCGACCTACATGGCGCACGGCGACCTGCTGGCGCTGGACAACGGGACCTACATCAAGATCATCGCGGCGGCGGAGGCACTGCTGGAAATTCACGCGCCCACCTCAAGCACGGGCGGCGCGGTGGAGCTGGCGCGGATCGCGTGGCACATCGGCAACCGGCACACGCCGTGTGAGATCGGCCGGGACGCGATCTACATCCAGCCGGATCATGTGCTGGAGGAGATGGTGACCGGGCTTGGCGCGCATGTGCATCACGTCACGCGGCCGTTTGAGCCGGAGGGTGGTGCTTATGGCGGCAAAGGGCCATTGCACGAGAGCCATCATGGGCAGAGCCACAGTCATGCACACGCTGGGGCACACGCTGGGGCGCACGCGCACAGCACGCATGCGTCATCGCATAGTCACGCCCATGCACAGGGCCATTCCCATAGCCACGCTCACGAGCATCATCATCACGACCACCACGATGCGCATCACGCGCCACCGAAGAAGACGTGACGATGGGGCTGGATGGTGCGTCGCTGAGTGATGCGGATACGCTCCCTGCAGTGCCGCCCGGCGCGTCACCGGACCGCCTGCTGTTTGTGTGGCTATCGCCGTCGTTTCCAGTGGGTGCCTATGCTTATAGCCAGGGCCTGGAGATGGCGGTCGAGCGTGGACTGGTAACATCACGCGCGACGCTGGCCGATTGGCTCGGCGCGCTGATCACACATGGCTCGCTGCGCAATGATCTCATTCTCCTGGCGGCGGCGCATCGATGTGCGATGGCGCGCGACCGGGATGGCCTGTTGGCCGTGAACGCGTTGGCCTGTGCCCTGCAGCCCTCCACTGAACGCTATCTCGAAGCAACGCAGCAAGGTGGATCATTTCTGACGGCTATAGCCGGTGCGTGGTCGAATGCGGTGTTTGTCGAGACGCACGCTTGGCTGGAAGGTGAGGTATCCTATCCTATCGCGGTCGGTATAACGGCGGCAGCGCACGGCATAGCGAGTGCGGCGACGGCGGAGGCGTTTGCGTTTGCGTGGGCGAGCAATCTGACATCGTCGGCGATCAGGCTGAGTGTGGTTGGGCAGTCTGATGCGCAGGCGGTGATCGCGGCGTTGGCGGTTGCGCTGTCGGATTCCGCGTTGCGGGCACAGACGCAGACCTTGGACGACATCGGCGGCGCGGCGTTCTCGGCTGATCTGTGTTCCTTGGAACATGAAACGCAGTATTCACGGTTGTTTCGTTCGTAACCTGAGGCAAGACATGAGCAATCCTACAGGCCCACGTGCTGGCCCTCGCCATGGCCCCCTGCGCGTCGGCATCGGCGGCCCGGTTGGCTCCGGCAAGACGACGCTGACCGCAGCGTTGTGCAAGGCGTTCCGGGAGCGGCACGACATCTGCGCGATTACCAACGACATCTACACCAAGGAAGATGCCGAGATCTTGATGCGCATGCAGGCGTTGCCGTTGGAGCGCATCATGGGGGTCGAGACGGGTGGCTGTCCGCACACCGCCATTCGCGAGGATTGCTCGATCAATCTGGCAGCGATCCAGACGATGCGGGCGAAGTTCCCGGCGCTTGAACTCATTCTGATCGAAAGCGGCGGCGATAATCTCGCAGCCACGTTTTCACCTGAGTTGGCGGATCTGACAATCTACGTGATTGATGTGGCGCAGGGTGAAAAAATCCCGCGCAAGGGCGGGCCAGGGATCACCAAGTCTGACTTGCTGGTGATCAACAAGACCGATCTCGCGCCGTACGTGGGTGCCAGCCTGGAAGTCATGGAGAGTGACACCAAGCGCATGCGCGGCGCACGGCCCTATGTGTTCGCCAATATCAGCGCCGGCAAGGGTGTCGCCGAGATTGTGGCCTTCATCGAGAAAGCGGGCGGGCTCGGCTGAGGGGTCACCGCGGCCGGGAGGTCTCGGCCTGCGCGGCAACGAGGTCGAGCGCGTGGTCGGCTTTGTGGGTCTGGATGCTGGCGCGCAGCTCGCGGATGACCAGGATAGGGCCGGCGAGCTGGCCGTACTTTTCAAGCGCCATCAGGCGGATCACGTCGCGACCGTCGTTGATCACCTGCACAGTGCCGGGAAATTCGTGACCGCGGGCGCCATACACCAGGCTCGCGATCTCGCCGTCGACGATGTAGTTGGTGACAAGAAAGCGGGCGGGCGCGGCGAGCTTGCCGGCGGAGATGGGGTTGAGCACCAGCGCGCGAATGCCGAGTTCGGCAGCTGCATACGCGCACGCGCCACCGCCGAGACTGTGGCCGACGCATTCGGTCGAGTAGCCCTGCACCTGATAGCGCTGGATGACTGAGCGCACATAGGTCTTGGCGAGGTAGAACTGCTGCGGGGCCTCGGCTTTGATCAACGCTTTCCAGACATCGGCGGTGAGAAAATCGCGGCGCAGATCCTGCGAACCGGCAATGGCGACAATGATCGTGCGCGTGGTTTCGTTGATGTAGGCGTTGGCTTCGAAACCGGCAGCGGTGGCGCTGGTGAGTTCGGCACCGGTCAGGGCATCGCGCGCGCGCTCCAGCACGCGCCAGTCTGGACGCAATTCAAAAACCTGCTGGCCGGACATCTTGCGCTCGTCGTAGGCGCGCGCGGCGAGTTCTAACTTGACGAGATCAAGGCGCGCCTGGGATTTTTCAGCCGCAACGATGATGGCGTCATAGTTTTCTGGTGCCGGCGCGGGGTTGCGGCCGGGGGCGATGGCGCCGGTGACGACCGGGCTGGTGAGCGCGATGGGCGTGGCGGCTGCCGTTGCAGGGCGCTGTGGTGTGATGGGGGCAAGACCGCTGGCCAATGGTGCCGAGGTTGAGGCGACGGCCATCCGGGCCACCGTCCGGCGCGGGCGGCGGGCGGCAGTGGGTTCATCGTGCAGCATGCGGCCGACGTAGTCGAAGAGCCAGAACGAGGAGGTGTCGGCAGTGTCTTGTGGACGGGTGCGGCGCGGCGCGGTCGCGCGGGCAAGTCGGCGTGCGTCGCGCGCTGCCAGCATGCCGTCAGTTTCGATGTGGGTGCCCGTTATGGCCGGGCGGGTCGCGGGTGGGTCGGATAGCGCGGGCGTTGCTGCGCCAGCGATAATGGCCATCATGGACGCCATCAACAGGCAGCAGGCTTTACGGTCGGCCGTGCTGGCGCGCTGACGGCGCACGCCGGTCTGTCGATCTAATGCCACGTGTTCACCCCAGAGTTCGCCAACTATGCGCGAGATAAGGCAAAGCTACACGTGAACAGACGCCGCCCGAATCGGGTCGATGTTAGCAATGTTGCGAGGGGGAAACTGGTGCCGGGAACAGGTTCTCAACAGGCGTGGGGTGGGGCGTTGTGCAGGCACCAAAGGAGCTGACGCGCATGCCTCCGTCGCGGATGCGACGCAACGCGCCCTGTGAGTGAGGTGCGTTGGCGCAAATTTGCTGTGCACACTTTCTGTTGGCACCAATAATCATGTCATTTTCAGAATAGGAAGACCGCCCCCTAAGGAGCGGTCTCGCGAGCCGGTAAGAATGGTAACGATCCGTCGCCGGTTACAGTCCATCTCGCAGAGACGGCGCTGATGAGCGGCGGCCAAAGTTGTTAACGCGGTCCACTTTTTGTGCACGTCCTGATGACTGGATCGTACTTCTCGCCTTCCTTGCAGTCCGAAGGTCCTGCTGGCGCAGGCGTGGATACCTGAGCGATGACTGGCGTAGCAAGACTACCCATGAGGGCAGCAACCAAAGATGTGAGAACAATTTTGCGCATGTGACAAACTCCAGAGCGAATGAACTGCCGGCAACGGCACATGCCGCACAAGCATTGCAGAGTGAACATCTGACCGCTCAATAGGTTCCGATATCGCGACGGATCACCGCGAGATCACGAGCACAAAGTCGTGTTGACGTTCCGCGGCATCCACTTAAGAGGGCTGGGAGACCGTGACGGTCGCCGTCACCGTCGGCACCCGCGCTGTCACCCCCAGGCGTTCGACGGCGGCTTGCAGGATGAGGCCGAGCAGCTCCGAATAGCGCATGCCTTGGAAGCCGGCCATGATGTTGAGCTTGCCGTCCCAGCACCAGCCGGGGTTGGGGTTCACCTCGAGGAGCTTGATCTCGCCCTTGGCGTCGGCACGGAAGTCAAAGCGCGCATAGTCGCGGCAGTTCAAACGCTCGAACAGTTTCGCGGAGCTATCGATCATTTGTTGCTGCTGTTGATCGGACAGCGTCGCCTCGCGGTATTTGATCTGCGTCCAATAGGGACTGTCCGGCTCCCATTTCGATTCGTAGCCCAGGATCGCCGGCAGACCCTTGTCGAGGCGCGAAAAGTCCACTTCAAGGATAGGCAGCGCACGCAGGCCCTGGTCTGGATTACCGACCATGCCGACGGAGTATTCCGCTCCGGTCAGATATTCCTGTACGAGGATCGGCCGCTTCGGGAACAGCACGCGTAGCTGCTCCAGATAGTCGAGCAATTGCTTGGTGTTGTTGACCACGGCGTCTTTGGTGATGCCGATGGAGCTGTCACCGAAGTTGGGCTTCAGCAGCGCCGGGAATACGGACGGCAAGGTCGCACCCTGGTCGCCGGCGCGCACGTAGGTTTCCAGCGGTACGGGCACATCGAGTGATTGCGCCACGGCGCGCACCAGGCCCTTATCGTAGCAGGCGGCCAGGCAGCCCGGCGCGCCGCCGGTGTAGGGAATGCCGGCGATGTCGAGCATGGCGGGGACGTGCAGTTCCTTGAAGGCGTCGTTGTTGAGGCCTTCGTCACACAGGTTGAAGACAAGATCGGTGCGCAGATCGGCGAGATCGCGCTCCAAGGTCGCGTGGTTGTCGAAGGAGCGGAACTTGTATTGCGGCAGCTCGGACAGCGCGTCGCGGAGCTTGCGGATGGTCTCGTGATCTTCGGGGTTGAACTGGCCATCGCGCTTGACGGTATCCGGCAACCTCGGATCACCCAGCAGGATCGTGACGTCGAGGATGGCGGCCTTGCCCTTCGGCTTGCGGGCCGGCATGACGGGCGCATCGGCGGTCAGTAGCAGCCGCCGCGCCATCATGCCGAGGTCCTGGTCGCGGTCGGACAGCGCTTCGACGAAGCCATGATGGCGGACGTTGCGGAAGCCGGTCTTTTCGAGCAAACGCGTCAGGCTTTCTTTGGTGTAGAGCCTTTCAGCATAGAATTGGTCAGCAATGACGCCGATTTCATCCTGCACGATGACTTCGCGGCTGATCAGCCGGTCGCCTTCCTTGCTGATGGTACGTTCGCGGCAGACGAAATGGTGCTCGTCGATCCACTCCCAGGAGCGCTTGTCGAAGTTCTCGTGCATGTGCGCGCCATCGGTGATGTCGAGCACGATTTGCCCGCTGGGGCGCAACACTTTGGCGACGGCTGCGAGGACTTTCTCATCGTCCTGCTTGTCGGAGAAATAGCCGAACGAATTGCCCATGATGCAGACGCAGTCGATGCTGTTCTCGGGCAGGCGCGGGTTGCGCGCGTCGCCTTCCTTGAACATCACTTGCAGGCTCTCGTTCTGCGCGCGTTTCTTGGCGAGGCGGACAAGATAACGCGAGCGGTCGACACCCATGACGTTCTTGTACCCGCGGCGGGCGAGTTCCAAGCAGTGGCGGCCCTGACCGCAGCACAGATCGAGGATGGCGCTGTGCGGCTGGATGGCGGCGGCAGAGACGATGAAATCGACTTCGCGGCGGGTGTTTTCGTTGTTTTCGACGACGTCGCCGTCGGTCTTGACGTAGAGCGCATTAAACAGTTTGCGCCACCACTCGGCGGGCAGATGCTGCTCAAGGTCGGAGACCGGGCCGAGGCAAGACCGCGCAGGCGCGCGCTTGGGTCGCTTCGGCTTTGCTGCGAGGGCCATGATGGACAATTGTCCTTCTCGAGTGCCGGCGAATACGAGGCCGGAGTTCGTCGCCCGCTTTCGAGGGCTGATGGCTGGCGATTCTTAGTTTGGTCTTCCGCGATGTCAAATACTTATCTGTGGATGAGCACGGATGTTCGTGCATGAAAGAGCAGCGCGGCAAAATTGCGAACGGCTACCAATTTCTCCGATCCCGTCAATTCGCCGGGCAGCCGCGGATAACGCGAGAGAGCTGCCATCAACATCAGCGCGCGCGGTCGAGTACGGCGACGAAAAAGCCATCGGTGCTGTGTGTCGCCGGTGACAGCAGCAGCGTGTCATCGCGGCCGTCGGCGGAGCGCAAGGGCGGCGGTGTGCCGAGCGTGTCGGCCCATGCCTGCCGCCAGGGCCGCACAGTGAAGAGCCGGTTTTTTGCCGTGAACGCCGCAATCTGATCGGCGTTTTCTTCCGCCAGCAGCGAGCAAGTCACGTACACAAGTCGTCCGCCCGGCTTCACGTGGCGCACAGCGCGGGCCAACACAGCCGCCTGATCCTTGATACGGGCCGCCAAAACGTCCGGCTTCAGCCGCCACTTGGCATCAGGCTTGCGTCGCCACGTGCCAGCGCCACTGCACGGCGCATCCACGAGCACCACGTCAAAACGGGTCCCTAGCTTGTCCAGCGCATCGGTGTCGCCGGCCGTCATCACCTCGACATTGGTGACGCCGGCGCGAGTCAGCCGCTCAAAGATCGGGCGCAGCCGGGATTTATCGCTGTCGTAGGCGTGGATTTTCCCCGAGTTGCTCATCGCCGCTGCTAGTGCCAGCGTTTTGCCGCCAGCCCCCGCGCAGAGATCCAACACATTCATGCCCGGCTTCACGCCCGTCAGTGCCGCCGCGATCTGCGAGCCCTCGTCTTGGACTTCAAACCAGCCTTTGCCATGAGCGGCCTCGGCCTCAACGTTGGGCGTGCGGCCGTCGCCGGCCGGGGGCGCAATGCGAATGCCGAGCGGGCTTAAGGGCGAGGCCGTCGCCCCGAAAGCCGCGAGCGCTTCCAGCACCTGTGCCCGGTCGGCCTTCAGCGTATTAACGCGCAAATCGACCGGTGCCCGCGATGTCATCGCGTGCCCCTCACTCACTAACCGCTCGCCAAACACCTGGCCGAGATACGGGGCCAGCCATTGCGGCACATTGGCCCGCTGCCAGTCGGCAGCGCCGGGATGAATGCCACCCGTCAGGCGGGCGCGCTCGTCACCGGTCAGCGCCGTGGGCGCGTGCTGGGAGGCATCGCACAGCGCCTCGATCGCGGCGACGTCCAGCCCGCGGGCCGTATGCAACGCGCCAAGAACGAGCGCGCGTGGGGTGTCGCCGCGCATGTGGTACGCCGACAGCGCCCGGTGCCGCAGGGCGTCGTAAACGACATTGCCGATGGCGGCCCGGTCGCCGGAGCCGGCAAACCGGTGCGACTTGCCCCAATCCGCCAGTGCCATGCCCGCCGGCTGGTGGCGCACTGTGATGCTCTCCATCACGTCGATGGCAGCCTGAATACGGGCAGAGGGTTTCATGGGGCAGGCCTTGGTCAACACTTAAAGCGTGCCCTTAGCAGAGATTGTGTAGCCCTGTCCCCCGCGGCACAGCGCGGCCGCTGGGAATGGTCAATGATGGAGGGGTGAATGAGTGGCCGCGACGTCAAGTCCTGGGCCTGAGCAACGGGAGTGAGCCATGATGACGATCTCTTGCAGCGGCAGCCAAGTAGACATCTCCCTCAGTGAAACGCGGCGTGTGTCAGTCGAAATGCACGGTGTCGCCGCGATGATGCTGCTGGCCGAGCGCCGTCCCTGCGGGCGGATCGGGCACACACTGGTGGTGGCCAGCAGCCAAGGGGCCGAGCCCGTCCGCATCGATGGCAGCTTGGCTGAACTGGGTGCCATCCACGAGGTGCTCATGGAGAAGTTGATAGGTGATCGGACAGTTGTGCACTGAGGCGGATTACGCCGGTTCGGCTTTCGTCACCGGCGCACCGTCGGCAAGCCAAGCCTCGATACCTTCGACCATCCCATCGATGGGCCGATAGCCGTTGGTGATCAGCGCATAGCCCGCCGCTGCTGATCCAGCCGCCAACATCGGGAAGCCGCGGACGCCCATTTCTTGGGATGTCAGAAAATCACGGAACGTAGCATTCTTGACGGCTTCGCTCAGAAAGCGGTCCCGAAATTCGGCACGGGCAAAGCCCGCTTCGGCGGCGATATCGGCAACGACATCGGTGTCCGTTACATCGCGATTGTGGGCGTAGAAGGCTGCCGAGATTCGTGATTTCATGGCGAGGGGCGTAATCGGTGTTTCGCTGTCCCATTCGCGCACGGTGACAACAGCGCGGCAGGCGGGCTCGGTGTCGTAAATGAAGCAATCGCGGTCGAAGAAGGCGTGATCGAATTTCTGGCCGGAGGCGGCGGCGACGCGGGTCCAGGCGTCCTTGATGTAGGCCTTGTCTTCGGCGCGCATGGGTTTGGTATTGCCCGCGCGCAAACCACCCATGATCACACGTACACCGAGGCGGCCGGCGAAGTGGCTGGCCAGCGTGTCCATCACCGGCGCGAAGCCATAGCACCACGAACACAGCGGATCGGCCACGTAGAGAAAGTGCGGGTCAGTTGCGGCAGGTGGGGTGGATGTTTGGGCCATGAGCAACCTCGCGCACTTTGGCGCAGCAGAAGGCCGCGCAGCGCCTCTTCTTTACCATCAATTAACCTTGTGTGCGCCATATGACAGCCGCACCGCGCGTTTGTGGTGCCGGCAGCATCGGTGTGGGAACCGTGCGGCCGTGTGGGTTTCAACCTCTTTGGGTTTCGGCTCGGGGGTTGCGACGCGTTGGGAGTTGGGAGAATGCTGGCCATTGGCCTGACCGCGCTCTGCGGTCTGCAGCGTCTTGTCGCGCGCATGTGTGTCGGCGCCGCCGCCGCGCGTCCGCTTACACTTTTCATCGGTATGGCAGCGGTTGTGGGAGCGGTCGCCGGCTGTTCCAATAACACCCGGCCTCAGTCAAATGCGCAGCCGAGCCTTGTCTCAGGCACAGCAGGCGCAACCGCACCTTCTGGAACCCTCGACCGCTACAGCGCCAAGACCGGCTCGTCGTCATCACCACGGCTCTTCACCGAAGGCGATCAGATTCCGAAAGGCGGCGGACATCTCAAGCTCGGCGCGCCTTACAAGATCGCCAACCGCTGGTACGTCCCGGCTGACGAGCCAGGCTATGACAAAAGCGGTCTCGCCTCTTGGTATGGCAATGATTTTCACGGTCGCAAAACCGCTAACGGTGAAGTCTTCGATATGCACGCGCTGACAGCCGCACACCCGACGTTGCCGCTGCCGTCCTATGCCTATGTCACCAGCACGAAAACCGGCAGGACCGTTCTGGTCCGCATCAACGACCGCGGCCCTTATGCGCACGACCGCGTCATGGACCTTTCGCGGCGTACCGCTGAAGCGCTGGGCGTCGCTGCTGCCGGTGTCTCTGAAGTCCGCGTCAAATACGCCGGCCGTGCGCCACTCAACGGTGACGATAGCCACGAACGCCGCTTCCTCGCCAGCCAACCATGGGCACAATCGTTGGCCATGTCGCGCCCCGCCGCGCCGCAGCGGCGCATGGGGTTGTTCCACGATTAGGCTCGGGTGGTGCATGATCGAGACATCGTGTCTCTATGCATCAGTCACCTGAAAGCCCTTCCAATAGGGATCGCGATCATCGACGAAGATGGTGTTGTAGCCCGTTAAACGCGCCCAGCCTTCAATGGATGGGATGATGGCGTCGTATGCACCCACCTTGGCGCGGCCTTCGATGCGGCCGATGAATTCCGAGCCAATGATGCTCTCGTGGACGAAGCGGTCGCCTTCTTTGAGTTTGCCGAGGGCGGCCCATTGCGCCATGCGCCCGCTGGTGCCGGTGCCGCACGGCGAGCGATCAATTGCCTTGTCACCATAGAACACCGCATTGCGCGCGGTGGAGGTCGACTTCAAAGTCGCTCCAGTGAACATCACGTGCGACAGCCCGTTGATGTCCGGCTTATCCGGATGCTGGAATGAGAACTTCTCGCCGAAGATTTTGCGGACGCGTGGCGCAAGCGTCAGCACATCGGACGGCTGGATATGCTCCAGCCCGCGGAAATTCTTTTGTGGGTCGATAATGGCGTAGAAGTTACCGCCATAGGCCACGTC
>JANNEU010000129.1:0-1956 GCA_031379035.1 Hyphomicrobiaceae bacterium
GTGGCCGTGGTCATCATCATGCTGGCGTTCTATCTGAGGCGCAGCGCCTAATTCTCTTCTCTGGAGCCAGCCCATGGTCACCCTCAACCGCATCTACACCCGCACCGGCGACGACGGCACGACCGCACTCGGCACGGGGGAACGCACCAAGAAGTACAACCTGCGGATCACCTCCTATGGGACGGTGGACGAGGCCAATGCGGCCATTGGCATGGCCCGGGTACACCTGGGCGGGCAGCCGCCGGAGCTGGAGGCCATGTTGCTGCGCATCCAGAACGACATGTTCGATCTGGGCGGTGACTTGTGCATTCCCGACCGGGGAGAGAAGCTGGCGTACGAGCCGCTGCGGATCACGGACGCGCAAGTGACGTGGGTGGAGGGCGCGATTGATATGTTGAACGCGCATCTGAGCCCGCTGAAGTCATTCGTGCTGCCGGCGGGTTCGGCTGGCGCTGCAGCCCTTCACGTCGCCCGCACCATTACCCGCCGCGCCGAACGCGCCATGGTGGAGCTGGCCGATCAACCGGGCGAAGTGGTCAGCACCGCTGCCATCAAATACGCCAACCGGCTGTCAGATTTTCTGTTCGTCGCCAGCCGCTACGTAAACGACAAGGGCAAGGCGGATGTGCTGTGGGTGCCGGGGAAGAACAGGTAGGGGGTGGGCTCCAATCCGATTCTCCGTTAGAATTGTAAGATGACTAGAGCCGAAGCCATCGACAAGATTTCCGCGAACCTGTCACAGCTCGATGAGCATGACCTGAGTACCCTTGTCGACGTGACCGCCGCTTGGGTGCAGCCTGAGCAAACGTTTCAATTGACCGACGCCGAACGGGCTGCCGTTGCACGCTCACGCGAGGACTTCACGGCCGGCCGGACGTTGTCGCTTGACGAAGCCGAGGCCCGCACGGATGCGTTCCTTGCTGCACGCCGGGCTGCCCGCGCAACTTCATGAGATCCATCCGGCTCTCCGTCACCTTCAACGACCAACTCAATGAACTCCTAGCGCAGGGCGAAGACCGCTTTGGCCCGCGCGTGATAGCCGAGAAGAAGGCGTTGGTCTATCAGACCATCCGCAAGCATCTCGCTTACTTTCCGGCCTCCCGAGTGCGCGACACGGATCTTGGTCTCCACCTCTATGAGGTCAGCCGAACACCTTTTGTGCTGGTCTACGATTTCGACGAGGCCGAACTGCGCATCCATTTCGTGCTGCACAAGCGCGCCGACCGCAGCGCGATCGATCCGGCGGATATCGAATGGTGATGGCCAGGCGCGCGGCCGCTATCAAATACGCCAACCAACTGTCAGATTTCCTGTTCGTCGCCAGCCGCTACGTGAACGACAAGGGCAAGGCGGATGTGCTGTGGGTGCCGGGGAAGAATAGGTAGAACGTTGGAAGCCTGTATTGCGTTCGGCTTTACCGTTTCTGCATAACCTCAATTCTCACTCCCCCATCGCCACTTTCCGCCCCGCCCCAGTCGTCACCTCAATCCGTTCCGTTGTCATGGAGCCGGTGCCCCAGGCGGTGGGGATGGTGACGGAATGGGGGATCATCATGTCGGTGCCGGGGATGCGGCGGAGCACGACTTCGACGTCGCGGTTGGCGACATAGGCCTTGGTAGCGTCGTTGTCGCGATGGCCGCCGATCGGCGCATAGGTGACCCGGCAGACGACGGCAGGTTCCGTGGTGCCGTTGCCGGACGCTGCCGGCAGGCGCGACATGCGCTTGAAGCTGAACACCAGATCGTAACGTTGTTTGCCATCAAAAATGCCGAGACGGCGCGTGCAGGGCGGGCGGCCATCAGCACGGGTCAGCATCATGATGGCGGCGACGGGATCGAGCGCGCCGAGCTTGCTGGCGGGGGTAACCGGCACCAGATCGGGCGGGGCGTCGCCGGGCGGCGGGGTGACGGTGACCTCGGCGGCAGCGCGATCCTTGTAGCGCATCTGGACGGCCCA
>JANNEU010000148.1:0-1823 GCA_031379035.1 Hyphomicrobiaceae bacterium
AGCTGGATGGCGGCGGACGCGGTATCCTTGGACACGGCGGGCGTATCGATGATGGCGAGATCGCAGCCGGCACTTTCCAACGCCTTGATGCGGCTCGGCAGCAGTGCCGGGAATACGGGACTGACGGCGATGTCATCCTGGCCGCGTGCAGCCGCCCAGAAGCAGGATGTTGCCTGTGGATCGGTATCGAGCACGGCGACGGCAAGCCCCGCTGATTTGGCGGCGTAGGCGAGTTCAGTCGCCGTAGTGGTTTTTGCGACGCCGCCCTTCTGTGATGCGATGACGAGTGTTTTCATGAGCCTCCCTTTCTGTGTCGACGATTGCACGTGTCGACATGTTGCAGTGGGGTCAGCATGGCGAACCGCCTCCGAGCCGGGCAAGACAATTCGTACACGTGATTCGCTTGCTGCCCTTATCCCGTTCGATTTTCAAAAATCCGCTGGAGTTAAAACTGTTAGAAATGGTTAGATGAGTTACGCCGCCGAAACCGCCGCCCAAGCCGTTGAACTCGTTCACATGTGAGGAGTTGTCTGGTCGGCGAATGACCGAAGTTTGGTCGCCAAAGGAACGAAACTTAGTCGCCGGAAGACCGAGCCTTGGTCGGCAAAGGTACGATAGCGGTTTGCCCGCTGGACGGTCGCCAAAGGACCGAAACGGTCGGCGATAGAACGAATCATTTGGCACGGCGCGGAACACCAAGCTACGCTTCGAGCCGTGCCTGCGCCTTTACTCCCCGAACGCCATCCGGTGCGTGACTTCTTCATCGAGCTTGATGCGCTCGACGTGGCCCCGCGTTCGGACATGGGTTCGATGGCGCATCCGATTTTCTCGCTGTCGACGCATCCGGATATGCGCGTGTTGCGCTATGTCAGCGGCGAGACCTTCGTCGAGATCCAGCCGTCGATCAAAGGCCTCGCTACCATCTTTGACAAGGACATTCTGATCTTCTGCATCAGCCAGCTGATGGACCGGCGGAACCGCAATGAGAAAATCGGCCCCGTGGTACGGATCACCACGCATGATCTGCTGGTGTCGACAAACCGGCAAACTGGCGGCATCACCTACAAGCGGCTGGAGCATGCGCTCGACCGACTGGCGGGCACGCGCATCAAAACCAACATCACGACGGGCGACGAAGTCTCGACGCAGAACTTCGGTCTCATCGAATGGTACGACTACAATCGCAAAGGCAGCGGCTTCACTGAACGCCTGCGCTATCTCGACATCAAGCTGTCGGATTGGCTGTACCGCGCAGTGACCTCGGCCGAAGTGCTGCCGATCAGCCGGGAGTACTTTCGGCTGCGCCGTCCCATCGATCGGCGACTGTACGAGTTGGCGCGCAAGCATTGCGGGCGGCAGGCGACGTGGCGTATTGGTGCCGCCAACCTGCAGAAGAAGTGCGGCTCGAAACAAGCCGGGAAGCATTTCGCGGCGCATCTGCGCGGTCTGGTGCGCAGCAATCATCTGCCGGATTACACCGTCGCCCTTGATGGCGAGCACGTCGTGTTTTCGCGCCGGGCCGAAGTGATCAAGGCCCTGACGGCGGGGAGGGTGCGGGATGTGCCGGTCGACCGCGACCGGCCCGTCATGATTTCGTCGCGAGCCATCGAGCAACTTTACGACGTGGCACCTCGCTGGGACAAACACATGCTCGAAAACCTTTACGCCGAATGGGCCAAGACCAAGGATGCGGCGCGCAACGAGGACGCGCGGTTTCTTGGCTGGGTCAAGAGCTACACCAAGGGCAAGCCCGCGCCGTAGTATTCGTCGCGCACCAGCTTCAGGTTTTCGCTGGCACACCCAACTGGCGCAGGATGACCGCG
>JANNEU010000155.1:0-1579 GCA_031379035.1 Hyphomicrobiaceae bacterium
CGTGAAGCCGGCCTGCTTGGCGATCTTGAACAACTCGGGCACCGCGTTGGAGCGCACAAATGCCCAGTCTTCCTGCTTGGAAAACAGCACGTCGATCATGGGCACGGTTTTTTCGCCGCCCGCGCAGCGCGCCAGCATGGACGCGGCCGCGGCCAGCGTATCGAGCGGGAACTCCCGCATGATGAAACGCACTTTGCCGGTCGCGATGTACTTCTCTTTCAGCGTCGGGAAGACTTTGTTGTGGAAGGTGCCGCAGTGGCCACACGTCATCGAGGCATACTCGACGATGGTGCACGGCGCATCGGCTTTGCCGAGCACCAGATCACCGAGCGCGTCGGGCTTCATCAGCTCGTCGACGGAGACAGGCGCGTCAGCTTTCTTTTGCGCCCATGCTGAACCCGATGCAGCAAAGGCGGCGGAGCCGGCGGCCGAACGCAAGACAGCGCGGCGGGAGGGGGCGAAAAACGGCATCGGGGCAGGCTCCTGGAGCATCGTTGGTTAGAGGGCGCATAGCACAGCTGACCGGGCGTATTAAAGGCTATGCCGGTTGAACTGATCGTGAACATCGGCCAGCGGCACCAAAGTGCCACGCCCAAATCTGATAGAATCGCTGCCTAATTCAGCGCGGCAGACGGGCTGTCGGCCTCAATCATCAGCTGGGCGCGGCAGAGGCGCGCATAGGCGCCCTCGCGGGCAAGCAGGTCGGCGTGCGTACCAACTTCGACGATGGCGCCGTTGTCCATCACGCAGATGATGTCGGCACGCTGCACCGTTGAGAGCCGGTGCGCGATGACCAGGGTCGTGCGGTTGGTGGTGAATTTCGCGAGGGCATCCTGCACCAGTCGCTCAGACTCGGTATCGAGTGCGCTGGTTGCCTCGTCGAGCAACAAGATTGGTGCGTTCTTCAGGATAGCGCGGGCGAGCACGACGCGCTGCTTCTGCCCACCCGACAATCGCGCACCGCCGTCACCCGTCATCGTGTCGTAACCTTGCGGCTGCGCCATGATAAAGTCGTGAGCAGCAGCAGCTCTGGCCGCCGCGATGATCTCATCGTTGGTCGCGTCAAGGCGGCCCAATGCGATGTTGGCGCGGATGGTGTCGTCGAACAGGGTGATGTCCTGGCTGACGATGGCAACCGCGCTGCGCAAGCTTTCAAGGGTGACATCACGCACGTCCTGGCCATCGATCAGGATGGCCCCCGTGGTGACATCAAACAGCCGTGGCACGAGATTGACGACGGTTGACTTTCCCGCCCCGGAACGGCCGACAAACGCAACCGTCTTACCGCCGGGCACCACGAGCGAGAACTCACGCACGGCCGGCAGATCGCTGCGCGTCTCATAGGCAAAGGCGACTTTCTGGAACGCCACCTCGCCCTTCGAGATGCCCAGCGCTTTGGCGCCGGGACGGTCGACGACCTTCGGCATATCGTCCAGCAAGCCATACAACCGTTCGAGCGCAGCGATGCCTTCTTGGACGCCTGACGAGAAGTTACCGACGGACCGCAGCGCGCTGGCCGCCATTAAGAGCGCGGTCATAAAAGCCATGAAGTCGCCAGTCGTCGAGATCCCCGTCGAGA
>JANNEU010000165.1:0-1573 GCA_031379035.1 Hyphomicrobiaceae bacterium
CGGAGGCGGCGCGGCAGCACCGCAAGGCCCAGCGGCCACCGCTGAGCACAACGGCTTTACGATCAGCGCTGAACCCTTGGCCAACGGCAGCCAGTTCCAGGTCGCCGGCACCATCTCGAAAGAAATCAACGGCGAACGCAAGGAACACAAGTTCATCCGCGCTGATGGTTTCGGCTCACGGGAGGAAGCGGCCACCTTCACGCTGATCAAAGCCAAACAAATTATCGAACAGCAGGGCGACAAGATGTTTAGCTGATCGGGCCGCACCTTATGGCAGACCTGTTGTTTGCGCTCGGGCTCGGCGTTGGATCGCTGCTGCTGGGGCTACTGTTGCTGACGCTCATTGCGCCGGTGCTGCGCATCTGGCCGACGCCGGGCGCGAAGAGCTGGCAGAGCTACGTCTGGTGGCCGCTGTTCCGCGGGCTGAATGTGCTCACTGCGGCGGTGGCCTTTATCGCGCGCGACAACGCGGGTGACTTGGGGTTGCCGCTGTGGGTCCGCGTCCTCGCATCGATGGTGCTGCTAGTGGCGCTGCTACTGTTCCTCGCCGCCTTCGTCGGCCTCGGCCGCGACAAAAGTTACGGTGCAGACGGCGGCCTCGTCACCGGCGGCATCTACCAATGGAGCCGCAATCCGCAGAACGCCATGTTGATCGTGGTCTATGGCGCGCTCGCGCTCGCCGTCGATGCGCGTGCGGTTTATGTGCTGTGCGCAGCGATGATGGCCGTTTATGCGCTGATGGTGTTTGCCGAAGAGCCGTGGCTTAACAAGGCTTATGGCGAGGCGTACGCGCGCTATTGCGCCCAAGTCCCGCGCTTTTTCAACTGGCGGCGGTTGCTCGGCCGGGCCTGATGGCGCCAGCATGGACAAGCCCGCTTCTGGCAAGTACCTAGAGCCAGACCTTGTTCTGACAGAGTTCATCGCAGTCTCCTCCCTTTCGTCACCCCGGCGAAGGCCGGGGCCTACGACAAACGTCTGTCTGTCCGCTGCTTGCCGTGGGTCCCGGCCTTCGCCGGGGTGACGAAATATACGTACGAGACCATCCATGACGACTGTCAATCAGATCCGCTCCACGTTCACCGGCTACTTCGCCAAACACGGCCACGAACACGTGCCGTCGTCGGCGCTGGTGCCGCGCAACGACCCGACCCTGATGTTCACATCTGCGGGTATGGTGCAGTTCAAGAACCTGTTCACGGGGGTTGAGACGCGCGGCTACAAAACCGCGACCACCTCGCAGAAATGCCTGCGCGCTGGCGGCAAGCACAACAACCTCGACAATGTCGGCTATACTGCGCGCCACGCGACGTTCTTCGAGATGCTCGGCAACTTCAGCTTTGGCGATTACTTCAAAGAACGCGCCATCAAGCTCGCCTGGGATCTTGTCACCAAGGATTTCGGGCTCAACAAAGACAAACTCTGGATCACGGTTTACTCGGAAGACGAGGAAGCAGCGACCCTGTGGAAGAAGATCGCCGGCTTCAAGGATGACCGCATCATCCGCATCTCGACGTCCGACAATTTCTGGGCGGCCGGCGATACCGGCCCATGCGGGCCCTGCTCGGAAATCTTC
>JANNEU010000224.1:0-5048 GCA_031379035.1 Hyphomicrobiaceae bacterium
ATCAATGGGCCCGTTGTTTCCGATGATCCCGAGCTGATGACCTTCGATGCTCGCGTGGCCACACACCGTGTGCACGCCATAGAGTTCCTTGAAATCCAGGAAGTCGCTGTCATCGACCAGCCGCGCGATCACCTCGCGCACATCGTAGGGCTTGCGGTAGTCCGCGGGCACGACACCTGCCAGTTCCTCGACTGGATAGCGTGGCCCTTTCCAGGTCACATCGCGTTGCCTCGGCAGACGCACGTTCCAATTGAGCCGCGCCATCACCTCGCGCGCCAACCGCACACCGTCGGTGTCGTCTTCGGCCAGATACTCGCCGAGGCCAGACTTGGTTGCGTGCATCTCTGCGCCGCCCAAATCTTCGTCCGTCGCGATCTCGCCCGTCGCGGCTTTGAGCAACGGCGGACCGGCCAGAAACACCTTCGCCTTGCCACGCACGAGGATCACATAGTCCGATAGGCCGGGAAGATACGCGCCCCCCGCTGTCGACGAGCCATGCACGACAGTGACTTGCGGAATTCCCGCCGCCGACATGCGCGCCTGGTTGGCAAAGCCACGCCCGCCCTCAACAAAAATTTCCGCCTGATAAAGTAAGTTCGCGCCGCCACTCTCGACGAGACGCACGATTGGCAACTTGTTCTCGCGTGCAATCTCCTGCGCACGCAGGTTCTTCTTTAGCCCCATCGGTGCTGTCGTGCCGCCCTTGATCGCGCTATCCGAAGCCGTGACCAGACATCTAACGCCCGCAACCGTTCCGATACCACAGATCCCGCCGCCGCCCTGCACACCCTCTGCGCCATCGTCGTCATGCATCTTCAGCCCGGCCAGCGTCGACAATTCCAACCACGGCGCATCGCGGTCGAGCAGCAGCGATACACGCTCTCGCGGCAGCAGTTGGCCACGCTTCGCAAACAACGCCGCCTTGCCGTCCGACTGCGCGCGCACGCGCGCCTCGATCTCGCGGAAACCGGCAATCAGAGCCAGCATATCAGCACGGTTGCGCTGATAGCTGTCAGAATTTGGATCGATACGGCTTTCAATGGACGGCATAGAGCTTGAAACCTTACACTCAGTCGCCCAGGACTTTCGGCCGCGCGGCAAGGTGGAAACCGTTATACTCAGGCGCAGGGTTCTTGTTTGGAGGCTGTGGGCGGCTGATCTTGGCATTCGGTGCCGCGCCATCAACCCGCAAAGTCGAACCAGAGATGTAGGCCGCGCCATCGCTCAACAGGAATACGATCGCAGATGCCGTCTCGCTCTCCGTGCCCATGCGCCCCAGCGGCGCGATGTCCTTGAGGCTGCGGATGCGGGCGCCCATCTCTGGTGGATACTGGTCCATGCCCGACGATGCGATCCAGCCTGGTGCCACCGCATTCACGCGCACATTCGAGCCCGACCACTCGAGCGCCGCCGTCTCTGTGAAATTGACCATGCCAGCCCGTGCGGCACCGGAATGCCCCATCGCCGGCATCCCCATCCACATATCGGCAACGATGTTGACGATCGCACCACCGTGCGCCTTCATCCACTGCGTGTAGCACTCGCGCGCCACGAGAAAGCCGCCGGTCAGGTTGGTGCGGACGACAGTCTCCCAGCCTTTCTGATTGATCGACTCGAGTGGAGCCGCAAACTGTCCGCCAGCATTGTTCACAAGCTGATCGATGCGTCCGAACGTGCTCAGGATCGCCGCAACAACCGCGGCAACCTGCGCCTCCTCGCGAATGTCACAGACAAAACTCGCCGCTTCCCCGCCAGCGGCCACGATCTCCGCCACCACGGCATCCAATTTCGCCTGCTTACGCCCCACCAACGCCACCTTCGCGCCAAGCGACGCCAATTCATGCGCCGTGCACCGCCCGATCCCACTCCCACCACCCGTGACAATCGCCACGCGGCCGGCCAACAGGCCGGGCCGGAAGACAGAGGCGTACTTCGATGACGTGGAATTTTCACTCACGGCCTGGAGCGCTCCGGACTAGCTTTAAGTCAAATTCTGAGCTTGCCTCAAATTTGAAGATGACGCACACTCGGCATCAGTGTCAATGCGGATCAGACAGTCGATGGCGCTGCGCGCAACAAGACCAGATAAACTGCGCCCAGAGCCGCGTGCCGTCGGCCAATGGGGTGTGCGCGAAGCGGGCATCCTCGAAGTCGCCAGCCGCCTCTACGCAGCGCGCGGCTACGAACGCGTCTCGATGGCCGACGTCGCCGCCGCCGCTGGCCTGTCAGAGGGCACACTCTATAACTATTTCCGCGACAAATCTGATCTCGTGCTGAGTGTCGGCTTAGCATCGCTGGAACAAAATATTGCCGGTGCCGAGGCGATTACCAACGCGGCGACGTCGCTGGAGGACGGTCTGCGCCGGCTTATTGCCCATCAGATCCGGGACATGGTCTCAGCGCCGGAACTTTACCGCATCTGGCTGCGCGAAGTGAAAGCAGCCGAAGGTTATGGCAAAAGCCGCGCCCGCGAAGCCCTGCGGCGGTTCTCCGGACAGTTCCTGTTGTTCCTCGACCGCTGGCACGCGCCCGCCGTGCCGCTCTCGCTTGACCCACCTGTTATGCGTGACATGTTCTATGGCGGCATCGAGCAGATTGCTTGGACGGCGATCGTCCAGCGCCAAAAGCGGACCATGGACATTGATGAGATGGCCGCTAAGTTAGCCGCTGCATACATTTCCGCCTTCGGGCTGACGGCGGTCCGCCGCCCCCTCAACCGCAAGCTCAGAAAAATAAGTCCCGATAGTTGACGTTGCAAATCCTGGACAAGACACGCGAAGGAACCACCCCATGGCCGATGCCTACATCTTCGACGCCGTCCGCACCCCCCGCGGTCGTGGCAAGTCCGATGGTTCCCTGCATGAGGTGACCGCCCTCAACCTTGCGACTGGTATCCTGAAAGCCGTCCGCGACCGCAACAATCTCGATACGTCCCTCATCGACGACGTTGTCTTCGGGATCGTTTCACCCACGCGCGAACAGGGCTCTGATCTCGCCCGCGTCGCCGTGCTCAATGCCGACTACGCCGAAACCGTGGCCGGCGTGCAGATCAACCGCTTCTGCGCCTCCGGCCTTGAAGCCGTGAACATGGCCGCAGCACAAGTCATGTCCGGTCAATCCAAGATGACGATTGGCGGCGGCGTCGAAAGCATGAGCCGTGTGCCCATGGGCTCCGATGGCGGTGCGTGGTCGTCTGACCCGAGCGTCGCCATCAAGACCTATTTCACACCGCAAGGCATCGGTGCCGACACCATCGCCACCAAGTGGGGCTTCTCGCGCGACGATGTCGATGCCTTCGCTGTCGAAAGCCAGAAGCGCGCCGCCGCTGCCTGGAAAGAAGGTCGCTTCAAGAAATCGGTCGTGCCCGTCAAAGACCAGCTTGGCCAGACCATCCTGGACCGTGACGAGCACATGCGGCCCGATACAACGATGCAGTCGCTCGCCAGCCTCAAGGGATCGTTCGCCAAGCTCGGAGAGGACAACGGCTTCGACGCCGTCATGATGCAGCGCTATCCCGAGATTGAGCGCATCAATCACGTCCACCACGCCGGCAACTCATCGGGCATCGTTGATGGTTCCGCCGCCATTCTCATCGGCAGCAAGGAAGCTGGCCTCGCCGCTGGCCTCAAGCCACGCGCAAAAATTCGCGCCTTCGCGTCCATCGGCTCCGAGCCATCCATCATGCTGACGGGCCCCGAGAAGGTGACGCGCAAGCTGCTGAAGAATGCCGGCATGAGTGCTAAAGATATCGATCTCTACGAACTCAACGAAGCCTTCGCGTCCGTTGTCATGCTCTACATGAAGCTGATGGAAATCCCCCACGACAAGATCAACGTCAATGGTGGGGCTATCGCCATGGGGCATCCGCTTGGTGCCACCGGTGCCATGATCCTCGGCACGCTGCTAGACGAGATGGAGCGCCGCAATCTCTCCACCGGCCTTGCTACCCTCTGCGTCGGTGCCGGCATGGGCACTGCAACGATCATCGAACGCGTGTGAGACCAACTATGACCAACATCCACATCTCCAAAGACGCTGACGGTATCACCACCCTCACTTGGGACATGCCGGGCCGCAGCATGAACGTCATCTCGCAGCCATCCGACAGCGAGTTCAAAGCCGCCTGCCTCGACGCCATCGCCGACCCCGCTGTCAAAGGCGTGGTCATCACCTCCGGCAAACCCGCCTTCATCGCCGGTGCCGATCTCTCCATGATGGAAGGTCTCAGCGCCGGCGCCGGCCTGAGCCAAGAGCAACGCTCCAAGACCATCTTCGACTTCTTCAACAACAATGCGATTTTTACGCGCCAAGTCGAGAAAGGCGGCAAGCCCTTCGTCGCCGCCATCAACGGCACCGCCCTCGGCGGCGGCTTCGAAATCTGCCTCATGTGCCATTATCGCGTCGTCGTAGATGATCCGAAAATCCAGATCGGCCAGCCCGAAGTCAAAGTAGGCCTGCTGCCCGGCGGCGGCGGCACGCAACGTATCCCCCGTCTCATGGGTGCCATGGGCGCGCTCCCCCTGCTGCTCGAAGGCAAATCGCTCGATCCAAAATCAGCGCTGAAAGCCGGCCTCGTGCATGAAGTGGTCCCCGCGGCCGAACTTATCAAAGAAGCCAAAGCCTACATCCTCGGCGGCGGTAAGGCCGTCCAGCCCTGGGACGAAAAGGACTACAAAGTGCCCGGCGGCGCGCCCTCGACGCCCGGCGGCACGCAGATCTTTGCCGGCGCTAACGCGATGGTCAGCGCCAAGACCATGGGCAATTACCCCGCCCCCAAGGCCATCCTCTCCTGTGTCTACGAGGGCCTGCAGGTGCCTATCGATGCCGCGCTCCGCATCGAAGCGCGCTATATGGCCGAGCTGATGCAGAACCCCGCCTCGCGCAACATGATCCGCTCGCTGTTTATCAATATGCAACGCGCGCAAAAGCTTGCCTCGCGCCCCAAAGGCGCACCAGACACCCCGCTTCAGAAAATCGCCATCCTCGGTGCCGGCATGATGGGCGCCGGCATCGCCTACGTCTCCGCCGCCGCCGGGCTCGATGTCATC
>JANNEU010000226.1:0-10121 GCA_031379035.1 Hyphomicrobiaceae bacterium
AAACGATGCGCGGGTGTGTGCGTTGCCAGGGATTGCCGAGCCGGTGGGGATTGTGGCGTTGGGATAAGCAAGGGGGACGCGGCCGAGTGTCCGAACCTGTCCACGCGGGTCCGCTTGTGATTCCATCCTGCTCAGTTTGGCCCAGTTTGGCAAAACGGCGATCAAGGCCACCACTGGAAGTCGGGTCGAGTAGGAATCCCCTCTCCCCGCACGCGCGAAGGCGCTACGGGGAGAGGGGATAAAAGTGCTTTGCGACTTCCGCAACGGGTCATTCGCGTCGCTTGCGGGTCACGGCGAAACGAGACATGTTACGGACGCTTTGGGTCGGTTTGCGTAGGCTGCGATGTCGGAATGGACTACGGTGCTGCCGCTCACGGATGTCGGCCTTGGTGCCTGCACGTCGACATGTCGAACGCCACGACATTGTCTTACCCCACCAAATCCTTCCGCCCGGCGATGCCGCCTGCTGCATTGAGAGTGTAGACAATCGGTACGCCGGTGGCGAGTTCGCGCTTTAATATCTGCTCGGGTGTCAGGCTTTCGAGGTGCATGATCAGGGCGCGCAGGGAGTTGCCGTGGGCGGCGATGATGACGTTGCGGGCGGCGGCGAGGTCGGGCTTGATGTAAGCATCGTAGTAGGGGAGCACGCGGGCTGCGGTGTCTTTCAAGCTTTCGCCGCCGGGCGGGGGCACGTCGAACGAGCGGCGCCAGATCAGCACCTGCTCCTCGCCCCACTTTTTGCGCGCCTCGTCCTTGTTGAGGCCGGCCAGCTCGCCGTAGTCGCGTTCGTTGAGCGCCTTGTCCTTGATGGTCATCAGGCCGGTCTGGCCGATTTCAGCGAGGATCAGATTCAATGTGCGCTGCGCGCGTTTGAGGACGCTGGTGAAGGCCACGTCGAACTTATGGCCTTCGGCCTTGAGGCGCTGGCCGGCAGCGGTGGCTTCCTTGACGCCGGTCTCGGTCAGGTCGGGGTCGCGCCAGCCGGTGAACAAATTGAGCTTGTTCCACTCGCTTTCGCCATGGCGGACAAGGACGAGGACGTTGGACGTGGCGGGAGACGCAGCGGGGGACATGGTGGGGATTAGCCTTTCGTAGGGGTGGAGCGAGTGGCTGGGCGCTCAGGCTTCCATTGCCGGTTTCTATCGGCGATTTTCGTTCGCGCACTCTCGTTCACGTTCTCTTGCGTGGGCGGGGCGTGGCCTGTCAATCTGGCAACTCTCTGGCGACTCTCTGGCAATTCTCTGGCACCTCGCTGGCACTCAGCCCGCAGCTGCGCTTGGTCGCGGGCGTGGCCCCGGGACACGCCACGCGTTCGAGAAAAATGCAGGCTCATCAGGTTATTGCCTGAGCCTCTTCAGCGGCGACCGTATGAGTTGTTGCCGCGTTGACGAATGTTTTTCGCCACAGTCAGCGCAAAAATACGCAACTCCGGTCTTGACTGGCTCTGTCTACCTCCTAACGGTTCCATGATAGAACTTGTGCGACGTGTGCCGGGGGGCGGGCACACTGCGCTATGTCCGTACGCTCTGGTTGATGTGTGGTGAGCGTCTGCTTGCCGACCATCGATGGTGGTTCAACAGAGGCGTATGTGTAAACCCATGGCGTTCAATCTTCTCTCACTCATCGTGCAGCATGTCAGCCCGGAACTGCTGGGCAAAATCGCCAAAGTGTGCGGCCTCGAAGGTGCCATTGCCGAGAAGGCCGTCGGTGCGGTCGTGACGGGCATTCTCGGCCGGGTCGCGACCACTGTTGCAACACCCGCCGGTGCGGGACGGGTGTCGAACCTGATCGGTTCGTTGGCGCCGGATACCATCGCGCAGCTTGGTGCCATGGCTGCTGGGCCGAAACAGGCCGATATCGTCGTTGCCGGCAACCGCGTGCTGAACGACGGGATCGGCGAAATTCATACGCAAAGTCTGCTCAGCGACGTCGCAAGCCTGCCGGGCGTCGGCGCAACAACCAGCACGAGCCTGGTCGGTCTTATTTCGCCAGCGGTGCTGGCTGCCCTCGGACACGTGCAGAAATCGAACAGCTTAGACGCCGGCGGACTGGCGCAGATGCTGATCGCGCAACGGGATAACATTACTGGCGTGCTGCCGGGTGCGAATGGCGCTGCCACGCCTGCGAACATACCGACTGCATCGATGGCAGCAGCGGTCGCGACGGCAGCGGCCGCCAGTATCGCTGCTGCAGCGCCGCGCACGATCATTGGCGGGGTCAGCGATGCGGTTGGCAGCGCGGCCACCGGCATCACGGCCGGCACGCTGGGTGCGGCGAAAGACATCATTGGTGGGGCGGGCGGGGCCGTTGGCAATCTGGCGTCAGGCGTCGCGACGGGTACGGTCGATGCGGTCAAGTCGCTTGGCAGCGGCGTGGGCGGTGCGGTGACGAGCGTGGCCACTGGGCTGGGCAGTGGGGCCTTAGGTGCGGCCAAGGAATTGATGGCCGGCAATGTCAGCAACGCGGTCGGCAGTGTGGCCACCGGCGTGACGAGCGCGGCGCTCGGAGCGGCGAAGGATCTTGTGGTCGGAACCGGCGGTGCGGTGGGCGGTCTGGCCAGTGGCGTCGGCAGCGGAACGTTGAACGCGGCCAAGTCGGTCACCAGCGGTGTCGTGAGCGCGGTGGCAAGTGCGGCAACGGGCGTTGGCAGCGGTGCCTACAATGCAGCGACCGACATCGGCGGCGGGGTCGCCGGATCGGTCAAATCGATGGTGACCGGCAGCGGCCCGTCGGGCGGTGGTGCCGCGATGCCCACGGCCGCTACCGTTGCCAGTGCAATGGTGCCGCGTCCAAAATCCGGCAGCTGGAAATGGGCGGTGCCGCTGGCGCTGGTGTTCCTCGGAGCCATCGGGTGGATGGTCAACAGCGCCGTGCAGCACTCGCGCGCGCTGGTCGCTGAGCGGGCAAAGTTAGAGGCGCTCGCCGCTGCCGAGGCCAAGAAGAAGTTTGAGGCCGAAGCGGCCGCCGCCCAGGCGCGCGCAGCTGCCGAGGCGAAACAACGCGCCGACGCGGAGGCGGCTGCCAAAGTGCGCGCCGAAGCCGAAGCCAAGCAGAAGGCAGACGCCGAGGCCGCGGCTGCGGCGAAGGCGCGTGCTGACGCAGAAGCCGCCGCAAAGGTGCTGGCCGAGGCTGAGGCGAAGAAAAAAGCCGAAGCTGACATCGACGCGCGCAATGCACAATTCCAGGCCGAAGCGCAGGCCCGCGCCAAGGCACAGGCCGATGCCGCGATGGCTGCCGGTCAAACACGCGTCGCCAATGTTGAAGCGGATGCAGCGACCAAGGCCCGCGCCGACGCCGAGGCTAAGCAGACGGCCGATGCCGAGGCAGCAGCCAAGGCGCGCGCCGCAGCCGAGGCCAAACAGCGAGCGGACGCTGACGCCAAACAAAAAGCGGATGCAGACGCCGCCGCCGCGAAGGCACGTGCGGAGGCGGAAGCCAAGCAGCGCGCCGACGCGGACATCGCGGCTCGACGCACGGCGGACGTCAAAGTTTGTCAAGACACGGTGACGGCGGCGGCTAATGCGGGCACGCTGCGGTTCAATATCGCCAGCGCTAACCTCGCAGCCGGCAGTGCCGCAACGCTGGACAAGCTCGTCGCAGCCGTCAAAGCCTGCCCGACGACGAAACTGCGCATCGAAGGGCATACCGACGACGACGGGTTGCCAGAGAGCAACCTGACGCTGTCGCAGAACCGTGCCAAAACCGTGTTCGACTATCTGGCAAAGGCCGGGCTTGAGCCTGCGCGGTTGTCGTCAGCGGGCTTTGGTGCCAACAAGCCGCTGGTCCCGAACGACACGCTGGAGAACAAGCAGAAGAACCGGCGCATCGAGTTCATCGTCGAATAGGCGAAACGGACCACGACACCTTGCAAGACGTAGGCGGTGGCCCAACTCCAGGGCCGCCGCTTTTGTTTCAGGCAGCCTTTCAGGCCACCCACCACTTGGCCTTTCAGGCCGGGGGCCTCCGCTGCACGGTCTGCACCGCTTGTTCCAGGGCCTGCAGAAACTGCGAACGGTCCGCACGCGTGAAGGCCGCATTGTAGGTTTGCGCCGCGCCCGTCTCTCGCAGATGCGCCATCAGATTGCGATGCGCCAAGGTCATGCCCATGCTGCCCGGCGTATGGACCTTGCCGTTGGGTGCCAGCACCACCGACCCTGCGGTCACGCAGCGCGAGGCGAGCGGTATGTCCTGTGTCACCACGATATCGCGTGGCCCGGCCCGCTCGGCGATCCAATCGTCGGCCACATCCGGCCCGTCCGGCACGACGACCCGCTCAAAACCTGGGCCCTCCGGCAAACGCATGAACGCATTCGACACGAACCGCACTGGCAGCGCGTGGCGGAGCGCCACCCGCGCCACCTCGTCCTTCACGGGGCAGGCGTCGGCATCCACATAGATCATGATCGGAGAGGATGCGGTGTCCGCCATGTTTGCACTCACACGTCCGCTCTAATCTGGGGGGTACCGGCTGCTGCCCGGCAGCATGCCGACATTAACCCCAACTTACAAATTCTGGCCACCGCCAATCCCCGCTCTCTGCAGCGGGCTTACACTGGCGACCAAGGCCCGCAACAGAATGGGTCACCGAAAAGACTGCCGCTCTTTGACATCGTGAATATGTTGGACCCAAGCCCGAGGCACGCCGCCCCGGGGCCAGCTGACGCTTGACCGATCGGGGACGCTCGATCCGGGCGCGGGGCTGGCCCTCGAAGGGGGCAGACTTCGGTGTTGTTACGCCCGGAACAGCGGCCAGCACCCCCACGGACTAATTTGACGGCAGGACCACTTCTCTCCGACCCTGAGGCTCGACCATGGCCATGCTCCACAATCGCCGCAAGACAGCCAGCACGGTTACCGCCGCGCCGCGATGGAACCGCATCGTGCTCAGTCTCGGCACCCAGGGGGCGCTGCTCGCCGCTGTCGCCACCGGCGTCGGCGCCATCGCCTACCATGTGAATGGCCGCATGACCCCGGACCCTGTGTTGCAGGCGTTGACCGGATCCGCGGCACGCGCCGCCAACGCCAAAACCGAGACGTTCATTCTGTCTGCTTTGAAAACCCAGCAACCGTCCCCTGTTGCCACGCTTGCGGCTGTCTCGGCCGCGTTACCGCCTGCGGCAAACTCCGTGGGTCCGATATCCGACGCAGCCGCGCTGCCCATCCAAACACCAGCCGTCGTTGCCGCGCCCGTCGAGCCGCCCGTCGCAATCCAGACCGCGACGCAAATTGTGGTGCTGCCGGCGTCGGTCAACCCAGACCTGCCGCCAGCCCCAGTGCTCGCCAGCACGCGGGACGCGGGGCCTATCGCAGTTAACCTGCCAAAGTCAGAGGCGACATCGCAAGCGTTTGAGCCTGCCTCAGCACTGCCATCGATCTCGTCGGTGATCACGGCCGCACCGGCCGCTGTTGCCGCCGCCGTTTCGATCCTGGCGAACAGGTCGCCCGCCAGCCAAGCGGCACCCGCAGCCGATTTACCGAATGCCGCTATCGAGGCTGCGCGCCAGCGCGCCACGCAAGCCGAGTGGGAAGCCCTCGCTGCCGCCCGGGCCTCCCGCGCCATCGACGAACGCCGCGCCGCCGAACTTGCCGAAGCACGGGCCCGCGCTGCCGAACGCATCCAGGTGGAGGCAAGAGTGCAAGCCCGCGCCGACGAGACCGCTCGTAAAGCTGCTGCCCGGCGCGCCGAGGACAAGCGCGAAGCCGCCGAGCAAGCACAGAAAGTCTCTCAGAAACAGGCCCAGGCGCGTGCCGAAGAAAAGTCCCGCGTCGCGGCAGCCGAACGCCGGGAACGTGCGGACGCAGAGGGCCGCAGTGCCGCCAAGCGCGCGGAGGCTACCAAGGAGGCGGCTCAATCCGCGGCGCAACGGGAGCGCTTTGAAGCAGCGCTCGCTGAGCGCAACCGGCATGCGGCGCCCAGAAAGACCGTTGGCGTGCAGATTGCGCTGAACACGAAATGCGCGGCGATGCCGCTGACGCGCAACTGGATCGGCGGGGTCATGTTCCGCAGCGGCTATCGGAGCTGCTGAGCTGGGATGCAGTCAGGATCGGAGCGCCAGCGCGCTCCGATCCCTTCTTGGCTTTTTACGCTCCGATGCCTTTGTTGATGAACTCGAGGCTGTAGGCTTTTTTCACGTCGATGCCAGGCGTGAACACGCCTGCCTTGGTCATCTGCTCGTAGAAGTTGGCCCAGCGGGCGTCTGTCATCGCGCCGATACCGAGTTTGAGCGCATCACCCGACTTGACGATGCCGCGCGCGTTCATGGTCTTCAGTGCGAACTCGAGCTTATCGTCGCTCATATCCGGGTTGTCTTTGCGGATGAGTTCGTTGGCAGCTTTGGTGCCCTCGCCACCCTTAAGGTACTCAGCCCAACCTTCGAGCGACGCATTCATGAAGCGCTGGATCACGTCCTTCTTGGTATCGACCAACTTGCGGGAGATGTTCGCAGTGGTGTTGTAGTTGTCGAAGCCAGAGTCGGCGATTAGGTGGACGACAGGCTTGATGCCGCTTTCTTTTTCGATGGCGAAGGGTTCTGACGTCACAAAGCCCTGCTGCGAGATCTGCTTGTCGGCAATGAACGGCGCCATGTTGAAGGTGTAGGGCCGCGCCTGTTCCTCTGTGTAGCCGAAGCGGGCCTTGAGGTACGGCCAGTAGCTGGTGCGCCCGCCTGCGCCGACCAGGATCGGCTTGCCCTTCAGCGCTTCGAAGCTGTCATGGCCGACGCCCGGATGCGAGATGATGACCTGTGGATCTTTCTGGAAATACGACGCGATGCAGAGGAAGGGGATGTTCTCTTTCACGTAATTGATGGCTTCGAATGAGTTTGACATGACGCAGTCAACCGCGCCGCCGAGCAACAACTGCGACGGGTTCTGTTGCGGGCCGCCGGGCCGTAGATCAATGTCGATGCCATATTTCTTGAACAGGCCTGCGCTCTTGGCGAGATAAAATCCGCCATGTTCGGCCTGCGCGCGCCAGTTGGTCTGATAGCTGAATTTGTCCAAGCCCTGGGCGGTGACCTGCGTCAGGATACCCGGCATTGCAACGGCTGCACCCGTACCACCGACCAAGCGAAGGGCAGTGCGGCGCGTCAAGCGAACAGTCGTTTTTGGCATCGGGGGAACTCTCCTGTTGTGTCGTTGTAGAATGTTGGCCGGTTAGGCCCGGTGGTAATAACGGCCCTCAAGTGACGGCAGACCATATACGGGCGCACGATGCCTGGCAAAGCTCTCCCAATAGGCACACTGCTCAAAATTTTGGCCAAAACTCCAGCACGATTGTTCGATCGCGCCTCGCGTCTTGACCCAAAGGAACGCCGCAGCCAATCATTGTCCATCTTCCCCGGCTGCAAGGACGCCAATTGATGACCACTGCCGACGCCGCCCGCACGAAAACCGACTTGCCAACCTACGACATCGCCGGCTTGGTTGCTGACCTCGGCGACATTCCGGTCATCACCGACATCACGACCGTCCGCCGCAAGAGCCGTGACTATTTCTGGTACTCGCCCATCCTGAATGCACAGCTGCACGGCAAGTCCGCGCACGTCGTCGTAACCCCGCGCACCGAAGCCGACATTCTCAAAACCGTTGCTGCCGCGACCCGCCGGCGCATTCCCATCACAGTCCGCGCTGGTGGTACGGGGAACTACGGACAGGCTGTGCCGCTGCAAGGTGGTGTGGTGCTCGACATGGCGGCACTGGACAAAGTTCTGTGGTGGAAGCCCGGCGTCGGCCGCTTCCAAGCTGGTGCCAAGATGCACGAGATCGACGCACTGACCCGTCCCGGTGGCTATGAGATCCGCATGCATCCTTCAACGAAGCGCATGGCCACCATCGGCGGCTTCGTCGGTGGTGGCAGCGGCGGCATCGGCTCGATCACGTATGGTGGCCTCCGCGAGCCTGGCAACATCATCGCCGCCCGCGTTGTCACTATGGAAGAAACCCCGCGCATCATCGAGCTGCGTGGCGATGCAGCACAAAAGATCAATCGCGCCTATGGTACCACCGGCATCATCACCGAGCTTGAAATGCCGCTCGCGCCGGCGTGGCCGTGGGTGGAGCTGGTTGTTGCCTTCGATGGTTTCATGGATGCCGTGCGTTTCGGCTATGATGCCGCCTTGGCTGACGGCATTGTCAAGAAGCTGATCACACCCATTGTGTCCGAGCTGACGCCGCACTTCGGCGCGCTGAAGCCGCACTGCCCGGAAGGCAAAGCCATCCTCATTGCCATGATTGCTGAGCCGTCGTTGCAGGCGTTCAAATCCATGCTCGGCACGCGAGGGACAATCACGCTGGAACAGCCGTTCGACGAAAGCCCCGCCAAGGTGCCGCTCTACGAATACACTTGGAACCATACGACGCTGCATGTGCTGAAAACCGACCGCACTGTCACGTATCTGCAGTGCTTGTTCCCGCACGCCCGCGTGCTCGAAAGCGTCGAGCAGATGTGGACCATGTTCCCCGGCGAAGTTCTGCCGCACCTGGAGTTCATCCGCTTCGGCGGTCGCGTGACGTGCAGTTCGTTGCCGGTGGTGCGTTACACCACAGAAGCGCGCCTGAACGAGATCATCGACCTGCACGAAGCGAACGGCGTCACCATCGCCAATCCGCACGTCTACACCGTCGAAGACGGCAGCCGTCACAAGCGCGTGGATGCGGCTGACCAACTGGGCTTCAAGCACGAAGCCGATCCGCATGGCCTGCTCAATCCTGGCAAAATGCGCACGTTTGTGCCGAAGGCCGGGTGAGGCTGCAAACAGTGCGTTCTTTGTTCGCTTCAGCGGACACTCTTCCTCCCTCGATTCCCCGGACGAAGCGCGCTTCAGTGCTTCGATCCGGGGTCTTCACCTGCCAAAGTTGAAGTGGCGTGCTCAAACTCCGGCGGGTGAGGATACTTGTTGCGGCTGAGGCCGCGCCAAATTCCGGGAGACCAGAAGAAGAGTAGAGCGGAAAGAATAGTTCAAATCGCTGTGAGGGCCTGACCCATGCGCGTTCTCTACCTCTACTGCCACCCGCTGCCCGAAAGCTTCCACGCTGGCATCCTGCAGGAAAGCCTGAAGGGCCTCGCCGAGGCCGGACACGAGGTTGATCTGTGCGATCTCTACAAGGAAAAGTTCGATCCCGTGCTGTGGGAGCAAGATCGTCGCGACTATCACGATCTCGACAAGAACCAGCGCGGGCTTGAGACCTACATTGAGCGCTTGCGCCGCGCTGATGCACTGGTCGTGCAGTTTCCCACTTGGACGTTCGGATTGCCGGCCATGCTCAAAGGCTACTTTGATCGCATCATGATGCCGGGGGTGGCGTTCGACATCTCTGACCCCGGCAATGTGAAGCCGATGTTGTCGAATATCCGCACCGTCACTGGTGTTTCGACCTATGGGCGTCCGCGTTGGGTGGCCATGTATGTTGGCGATCCGCCGCGTCGAACCGTCGTGCGCTATCTGCCGCGCCTGATGCACGCGAAGTGCAAAGTTCAGTATCACGCGCTCTATCACATGAACGTCGCAAGTCTCTCGCAACGCATTGCGTTTATGGAGCGTGTGCGCAGCGCGATGCGCGAATTAGCGTAGCACCACTGTTCAAAAACCGCGACAAAATGGGCACAACTTGCACGTAAGGTCAAAGAAACGCTTGATTTCCGAAGCAATTCGCGACATCACACGCGCTCTTTGACTTACAACCAGGATATTCCCATGGCTGCCAAGCCCGCAAAACCTGCCAAAAAAGCTGCTAAAGCGCCCGCTAAGACTGCCGGCGCGAAGCCCGACACTGTCACGCTCCGCCATCTCGGCACCGCACTCGCAGAAGCGCACGAGATGCCGAAGAAGCAAGCCAACGCCATCCTCGAAGATCTCGTCGGCATGGTCACCAAGCACCTCAAGAAGGGTGCCCGCATCCGCATGACTGGCCTCGGCATCTTGCAGGTTCGCAAGCGCGCCGCCCGCATGGGCCGCAACCCTGCCACCGGCGAAGCCATCAAGATCAAGGCTTCCAAGAAGGTCGCGTTCCGCGCGTCCAAGGAACTCAAAGAGCAGGTCTGATCGACGTATCAGCGCTTAAGTTGGGGCCTGTCACGCCTTCGGACCCGCCGCGACCGTTTTGGTCTCGGAGCAACGGGT